>PBFS01000007.1 GCA_002718845.1 Gammaproteobacteria bacterium
ACAGTATCTCCTTTTATAGCTTCTACTGTTGACTTAACAATTAAGTTAACAAATTTTGGTGGTTCTACCTGAATAATACTACCGTTCCAAGTTGTAACGTTACATTCATCTCCATCAACAAGCCATATAGCGTTTTCATTTAATATGTCGCTTTTAACTTCAATCTGCTCATAACTTTCAAGATTCATAAAAAAATATGTATTGGATTCTTTATATAAAAATTGCATCTTTGTATTGATAACGTCTGCCTCATCTAAATTTTCACCAATCTTGATAGTTTTCTCTAAAACTTTATTACTAAGTAAATTCCTTACTTTTATTCTAGTGAATGCCTGTCCTTTGCCTGGGTTGACAAATTCTGTTTCTAATATCATATAAGGTTGTTTTTCAATTAAGATTTTATTGCCATTACGTAATAGTGCTGAGTTATCAGACATTAATTAATTGGTTGTTCTGACAATGAAACTATTTCGGTATCTTGCAATGCTGCTATACGTTTTGATAAAAGAGGATGGGTAGAAAATAATTTTTTTAATGTTGATGATTGTCCTTTATTAGATATACCAAATGCTAACATTTGANCAGGAAGCTTAGCTGCACTAAATTTTTCTAANGTTTTCAAAGATGAAATCATACTTTCCTTAGATGTTAGTTGTGCCCCACCNAAATCAGCTCTAAACTCTCTTCTTCTTGAAAACCANCATACAATTACAGATGCAAGAATTGCTAAGATAATTTGAGCGAAAATTACTGTGACAAAGTAACCTATNCCATAACCTCNCTCATTTTTAAGTATNACTCTATCAACAAAATGTCCNATNACTCTTGAAAAGAAAATAACAAAAGCATTTATAATTCCTTGTATCAAAGTTAAAGTAACCATGTCTCCGTTAGCAACATGACTCATCTCATGNCCTATGACAGCTTCTACTTCATTTCTATTCATATTATTTATTAANCCAGTGCTAAGCGCTACCAGNGAATTGTTTTTTGATGATCCAGTTGCAAATGCGTTTGGTTGTGGAGANTCAAATATGCCTATCTCTGGAATTTTAATATCCAANCGTTGGGATTGTTTTTCTACTACGNTAAAATACCATTTCTCAAACTCATTAGATGGTGACTGNATAACTTTAACGCCAGCCATTTTCTTNGCCATCCATTTAGACATGTACAATGAAATAAAAGATCCACCCATGCCAAAGACAAGTGAAAACAACATTAGAGAGTTATAATCTAAATCTATTCCNTTGTNTTGCAAAATACCTGTAAAACCTATTAGAGATAGAAAAATACTCAACACAAGAAGTATTGCTATATTGGTAATAAGAAAAAATAATATTCGTTTCATGTCTGTCCTCTATTCAATATTATAGTCTGTTTTTCAATATTATAGTCTGTTTTACCTTTTTCAAGCAAAAACTTTTTATCAATTTTTTTNCCTCTTCGATTTCTTTCCATAAAGAAATGTTTAAGGTCATCATATTTTATACTCTTATCTTTTTTAGATGTGTAAGAAAATAATAAAGATTGACCCTTATTTAATATGCCTAAAAATATAATCTTTTCAGTACTATTTTTAGGGATATTAACTAGTTTAATTCCCCTACCTTTTGCCATTATCGGTATATTTTTTAAGTCACCTATTAACATATACCCTTCACTAGTAATAACTAAATAATGAGTATCTACGTCTAAGTCAACTGATACAGGTTTAATAGCAAGAGAATCTTTTGTTTTGAGTAATGTTTTGCCATTTTTGTTTTTTACAATTACATCTTCATATAATGATATAAAACCATAACCACGATTAGTCATATTTAGAACNCTTAATTTATTTGATAAATTAAGCATTCCAGCAATTAATATACCGTCTTGTATTTGAAAATATTTACTTACAGGTTCGCCTTGACCTCTAGAAATATTAAAATGAGAAGAATCAAGGTTATAAACATACCCTAACTGGTCAAAGAATCCTAAAATACTATCAGTTTGTACTAGCTCATGATGTAAATATTCATCGCCAGTTTTAAAATTAAGTTTATCTAAATTAAAATCATGTCCTTTGCTAAATTTAATCCATCCATTTTTTGATAATATAGCAGTTAGAGGTTCAATAGAAATAGCAGCTTCAATCTTAAGCGCTTTAGAAATATTTTGCTTATTAATTTTAGTAAGTCTTGCTCTAGAAAATAAAGATGCATTATCTTTCAGCTCTTTCTTTAAGTATGTTTTTAGTCTTGTTTTTGAATTTAAGATTAAGGATATAGATTTTTCTCTTTTTTGCAGTTCAGATAGTTCCATAACTATATTTTTCTCTTGGAGTTTGGCAAGATTTCTTATCTTCATATTTATAATAGCTTCATATTGAATTTCTGAAAATTTATATATTTTTAAAATTTTTTTCTTTGGTTCATCTTCATTTCTAATAATTTTAATTATTTTATCTAAATTTTTATACACAATAATATATGCTTTTAAAACGTGGATTCTAGATTTTATTTTTTCCAACTCCCATGAGAGTTTATTTTTAATTGTTGTTAATCTAAAATCTATCCATTCTATTATAATGGTGCGTATATTCTTTACTTGCGGCTTACCATTTAAGCCAATCATATTCATATTAACTCTTATGTTTTTCTCTAAGTCTGTTGTGAAAAATAAATGAGACATTACATCATCTGCATTATGAGATCTTCCCTTATACTTAATGATTAATCTCACAGGGTTATCCTGATCAGAATCATCCATAANACTTTCTAAAAAGATTGATTTTCTTGAATAAATTTGTTCTTGTATTTGTTCAATGATTTTAGTAGTAATAGCTTGGTACGGAAGTGAGTCAATAATAATTTCTTTATTGGTGTAAGTATATGTGGCTCTAATTTTAATATTTCCAGATCCAAAATCATATATGTTGTCAATATCAGATTCATTTAAGACTATTTCTCCTTTTGTAGGGAAGTCAGGACCTTTAATTATTTTCTTTATATCTTGAANAGTTGATTTTGGTTTATCTAATAAAAGTATGACAGCTTCTATTATTTCATTTAAATTATGAGATGGAATATCTGTTGACATGCCGACTGCAATTCCAGAACTTCCATTAATTAATATATTTGGCACTTTTGAAGGTAAGTTTTTTGGCTCCTTTAATGTTCCATCAAAATTTGCTACCCAATTAACAGTTCCCATATCTATTTCATCTAAAAAGAGATTAGAAAATTCTGTTAATCTTGATTCTGTATATCGCATTGCTGCAAAAGACTTAGGGTCNTCTTGTGTTCCCCAATTCCCTTGTCCTTCTATGAACGGATAATTGTATGAAAAGTCTTGTGCCAACATAACCATAGCTTCATAACATGCAGTATCACCATGTGGATGAAATTTACCTAAAACATCACCTATGGTTCTAGCGGATTTCTTAAATTTTGTATTATTTTTCAACCCAAGCTCATTCATTGCAAATATTATGCGTCTTTGCACGGGTTTAAGNCCATCTGCAATATTTGGCAATGCTCTATCTAAAATGACATACATTGAATAATTCAAATATGCTTGTTCTGAAAATTCTCGCAAAGGTATCTTCTTAATATTTGAATCTACCTCTTTAATCATTTTTTCTAAATCAATTTTCATGTTTAATCTATTTGAGCTAAATCACCTTTTTTCTCTAACCAGATTTTTCTATCAGCTGAATTTTTTTTATTCAAAAGCATATTCATTAGATCATAATCCTTTTTTTTATTAGATAAGGTTAACTCTATTAATCTTCTAGTTTTTTTTGATAAGGTAGTTTCCCTTAGTTGAGATGGGTTCATCTCACCCAAACCTTTGAATCGGGTGATATGTAAAGATTGATTGTCTTTCTTTACTTTCAATTTTTTTAATAACACATCTCTTTCTTTGTCATCAACCACATAAAAAGTTTCTTTTTTAAAATCTATTCTATATAGAGGGGGTTTAGCTATAAAAATATGTCCTGCATCAATTAAAGGTTTAAAATGCTTTAAAAAAAGTGCGGTTAATAAAGTTGCAATGTGTAAGCCATCAGAGTCTGCATCAGCTAATATACAAATCTTACCGTATCTAAGTCTACTTAAATCATCAGATCCCGGCACAACTCCAATAGAAACACTTATATCTTTTACCTCTTTCGATTCTAAAATTTTTGATGAAGTCAACTCCCAAGTATTAAGAATTTTCCCTCGTAATGGCAAAATTGCTTGAAAAGATCTATCTCTAGCTTGTTTAGCAGACCCTCCTGCAGAATCACCTTCAACTAAAAATAATTCAGTAACTCTGGAATCTTTTAATGAGCAATCTGAAAGCCTACTTGGTAATAGTATAGATTTTGAAGATGTTTTCTTTAAACCATTGTCAGATGACAATATTCTTGCTTGAGCATTTTTAATAATTATTTCAGCAATCTTAACGCCAGATTCAGAATGTCTATTTAGCCATATTTCAAAACTTTCTTTTAGTTTAGAAGTAAGTGCTGTTGAAATACTATTAGACTGTAACTTACCCTTAGTTTGCCCAGAAAATTGTGGATTACTCATTTTCAAAGATATGGTATACGTTATATTTTTCCACAAATCCTCTGGTGATATTTTTAAATTCTTTGGTAATAAATTCTTTCTTTCACAAAATTCACGCATCGCATCTATTAAAGCTGATCTAAACGAATTAACATGTGTTCCACCCAAATTAGTTGGTATTAAGTTTACATAACTTTCCTGTATTTGATTAGATGAATTTTCTAACCAAGCGCAGGACCAATCTATTGAATAAATATCTGTTTCAATAGCTCCAAAATAAGTGTTCTGAGGTAAAAATATTTCATCATTGCTTATATTTGATATTAAATAATCTGATAAAGTTCCTTCATGATAGAATTCTGTTTTTCCTGTTCCATATCTATCATCAATAAGAATCATTTTTAATTTTGACTGTAATATAGATTTTGCTTTAATAAGATGTGTAAGTTCTTTTATGTCTAAATCCTGATTATCAAAATATTTTGTGTTAGCTTTAAATGTAATGATTGTTCCTTGCTTCTTCTTAATCGTTTTCCTTTTCTTTGTTAATTTTCTTTTTATATCCCCATTAGCAAATGACATTGCGTATTCATTTGAGTCATTTGACCTATATACTGTAATATTTAAAAATTCAGAAAGCGCATTCACAATTGATACGCCTACTCCATGTAAACCACCAGAAAATTTATAATTTTTTTCAGAAAATTTAGCACCTGAGTGTAGGTTAGTCATTATCACTTCAACGCCTGACACCTTATGCTCAGGATGTGGATCAACAGGCATACCTCTTCCATTATCTTCAACCGATATAGAATTATCTTTATGTACTGTAATAATTATCTCATTACAAAAACCAGAAATTGCTTCATCTACACTATTGTCAATAAGTTCTTGAACCAAATGATTAGGGTTAGTTGTGTCAGTATACATACCAGGTCTTTTTTGAACTGGCTCAATACCTTTAAGGACTTCTATATCTGATGATGTATATTTTTTTTTCACTATGATGCTGTATAATTAAAAACATATTACTATATATGCATGAGAATATAAATGAATTATGTCTTTTATGATTTTGAGACTACAGGAACTAATAGATTTTTTGACCAACCTGTACAAATTGCTGCAATATTAGTAAATGAAGAATTTGAAATACTTGATCAAATAAATGAGAAGTGTAAATTAAAAGATGGCATTGTCCCATATCCAGAAGCCCTACTAATCAATAAAGTTAATACAGAGACTTTAAAAAATGCACAATCATTTTTTAAAATGATGGATATCGTCCACAAAAAATTTAGCGAATGGTCACCTGCAACATTCATAGGATATAACAGTATATTCTTTGACGAAGTTGTATTGAGACAAAGCCTGTATCAATCATTGTATGATCCATATATTACTAATACTAACAATAACAGAAGAGCCGATCTCTACAATATTATACTAGGGCTAGCTAGATTAAATGTAGATTTAATAAAAATTGGCTTTAATCCTAATACCGAGAAAGAAAGTTTTAAATTAGAGTATTTAGCTCAAGCAAATAATATAGAACAAAAAACTGCTCATGATGCATTAAGTGATGTTCATGCAACTATTGGGCTTGCGAAGTTAATAAAATTAAAATATCCAGAGTATTGGAATCAATGTATGTCAATAAGTCATGTTCAAGGATTTAGAGATTACTTAGAAACAGATAATGTGTTTGTGCGTGCGCCAAGCCATCCCTCTCATAAATATAAACCTATATCTTACCTAACTCATAATCCAAATAATTTAAAAGAATTAGCATTCTTTGATTTAGAAAATAACGCAGAAGACCATTATGATTCTAGAGTACAAAAAATAATCTCCCTGATAGAAAATAAGAATAAAATAATAAAACTTATTTACATAAATCAATCTCCTATAATTCTTAACTCA
Organism: Gammaproteobacteria bacterium; assembly: GCA_002718845.1. Lineage (GTDB taxonomy): Bacteria > Pseudomonadota > Gammaproteobacteria. The sequence continues at coordinate 6,465 of PBFS01000007.1, forward strand.
GATTATATAAAAGAAACAAAAATTTTTAGTGATATAGAATTAAATAAATTTAAATTACAATCACAAAATCTATCAAAACAAGAAAGCTTTATAAACAATTTAAATCAAGCTTTGGTAGATAGACAGGATGACAGAGCAGTTAATCAAGCGGTGCCTACTGAGTTAGAGGCTCAAATTTATTCAGGATTTTCATCTAATCAAGATAAAGAAAAAATGAAGAATTTTAAAAATTGCACAGAGTTAGAAAAGAAATATATTATGTCAAAAGAATTTAAAGACCCTAGGTTAAGAGAAATAGCGTATCGCATAATATATGCTGAGTCTCCTGAAATACTTTCGAAACAACAGTTAAAAGATAGAAAAAATTTTATAGCAGAAAAAGCCTTGTCGAAAGAAGAGAAAGTGGATTGGTGCACAATAGATAAGGCTAAAAAAGATATCTCAAAGTTAAAAGAAAATGATAAATATCAGAATCAAAAAGAATTTATAGACGAAATTGAGAAATACATTTTTTCTGAAGAAAAAAGATATAAGGAATATTTAATTTCTTAACCAGACTTTAATATCTCAATAATTCTTTTATATGGAAGATATCCTGGAATAACAGTTCCATCTTCTGTAAATATCATTGGAGTTCCATTAACTCTAAGCTCATATCCTAATTGATAGTTTTTATCTAAAGGGTTTTCACAATTCTTCGAAGATAAAAAATCATCATTAAACGCTTTTTCTATCAATTCTTTTTTATTAGTTGAACACCAAATAGAAACCATGTCTCTATAGGCTACATCATTTTTACCATTTCTAGAAAAAAGAACATATCTAACTTCTATATTATTTTCTAGAAGTTTATCTATTTCATTATGAAGTTTTTTACAATAAGGACATGAAATGTCTGTAAACACCGTAATTACGTGTGAGGTTTCTTTTGGTTTATATATTATTGTATCAGCATCTAAAATATTTTTTAATACTGATGAACGGTGTTTTTTTACTCTTGCCTCTGTTAGGTTATTTCCTGTTTTTATATCAATAATATTTCCAGCAAGCAAATGTTTTAAATCAGCAGTTAAATACAATATTTGATCCTTAATAATTATTTCAAAAAAAGAACTATCAACTTTCTTTATAGATTCAATTTTAAGGTTTGGGTATTTTTCTGCGAAAGCTTTTTCCGCATCATCTACCTCATAAGATGAGCTACATGATATTAGGAAAATACTTAAAATTATATATATCTTTTTCATATTCTAACCTCTGGGATGATGTTTGCTATGAAAATTGATTAAACGTTCCTTCGCTACATGTGTATAAATTTGTGTAGTTGATAGGTTTGAATGACCAAGCAACATTTGCACAGATCTAAGATCTGCTCCATTGTTTAATAAGTGTGTAGCAAAAGCATGTCTTAATGAATGAGGAGAAATTTTTTTACTAGGTAAAACTTTTTTAGAATAACTCGTAATAAGGCTCCAACAAAATTTTCTTGAGAGTTGATCTCCTTTTCTATTTAAAAAAATATAATTATTATTCTTATTAAGAATAAAATCTTGGCGATAATTATTGATAAAATTATTTAGCCAAGTTAATGCTGTCTCACCTATAGGAATAATTCTTTCTTTGTTACCCTTGCCCATAACTCTTACAATTCCTCTGGTAAGGTCAATTTGGTTTAATTTCAAATTAGTTAATTCTGATATTCTTAATCCTGTCGCATAAAGTAATTCTAATATCGTTTTATCTCTTACTCCTTTATTAATTGATAATTTAGGTGCGTTCAAAATCTTCTCGACATCCTCCTCGCTTATATGTACAGGAAGTTTTCTTCCTATTTTTGGAGATTCTAATAACTCGCTAGGATTTACAGACAAATAATTATTATACACTAACCAATTATAAAAACCTTTTATGGATGATAAAGCTCTATTCACAGATGTTGTGCTGTTACCTTGATCAATTTTAGATGCTAGAAAGGAGTTTAAATCAGATTCTGTGCAATTATTTAAATCTTTATTTTGTTTTTTCAACCACTTGGATAACTGAAGTAAATCACTCATATAAGATGAGACGGTATTTTTAGATAATCCTTTTTCGACCCAAACTGAATCACAATAACTATCAATAATATTGTCATTTATAACGTTCAACATATACAATATTCACAATATATATTTAAATTGTACTATGAAATTATAATAATAGAAAATTAAAGTATAAATTATGAGTAAAAACATAAAAAACAGCTGTATTAATGAATTTGATTCTACTGCTTTAAATGAAAATAAAGCTATAAAATTGATACTAAAATCTATTACAGGAAAAATAGGCGATGAAATAATAGATATTAAAAATGCTCTTGGTAGAGTTTTATATCAAAATATTAAATCTCATATTAATATTCCGTCATTTAAAAACTCTGCAATGGATGGGTATGCTGTGAATATAAAAAATTTAAAAAAAAATAATTATTCACTTAATGAAATAGCTACCTCTTTTGCCGGAAAACCATATAATAAAAAACTTAAAAATAAAGAGACCGTCAAAGTTATGACAGGTGCATTAATTCCTGATAATGCAGATGCTGTAATAATGAAAGAAATGACAATAAATAAGGGAAAAGAAATTAAGTTTAAAGAAAATATTAAAAAAAATCAAAATATAAGATTTGTAGGTGAGGATATAAAGAAATCATCAATAGTTTTAAAAAAAGGAGATACGATAAATTATGTTAACTTGTCAATATTATCATCAATTGGGATAAAAAAAATCGAAGTCTTTAAAAAACCTGTAATAAGCTTTTTTTCTACAGGCGATGAATTAATTTCAATAAATAAAAAATTAACTAAAGGTAAAATCTATGACAGCAATAGATATCTGCTTCATGGTTTATTGTCAGGTTTACCTGTAATAATTAATGACATGGGTGTAGCTATTGATAAAGAATCTATCATTATTAAAAAGTTAAGGGAATGTGAGAAAATATCTAATTTAATAATTACTACGGGCGGTGTATCAGTTGGAGATGCTGATTATATTAGAGACGCTTTAAATAAAATAGGCAGAATAAACTTTTGGAAAATATCCATAAAACCTGGGAGACCTCTTGCTTATGGCAAAATTGGCAAATCATTCTTTTTTGGATTACCAGGCAATCCTGTATCAGCTGCAGTTACATTTGAATTATTTGTGATGCCAGCTATTAATAAAATTCTTGGTTTAAAACAAAAAACTAAAATAATAATAAAAGCTAAAACTGTATCAGAAATAAGAAAAAAGAAAGGCAGGGTTGAGTATAAAAGAGCATGTCTTATACAAAATAAAAAAGGTAGTTTTGTTAAAATTTCTGGCCTGCAAGGTTCAAATATTTTAACTTCTCTATCAAAGGCAAATTGTTATATAAGACTTGCATCAAATGTAAATGTTATAAAGAAAGATTCAGTTGTTGATGTTATCCCATTTAGCGAGGAAATATGAAAAATAAAATTTATGAGGAAATTGGGTTTATAAAAAATATATTAATATGCCTTTATGATTTAATGCTTTTATTTTCTGTTCTATTTTTCTTAACTATTCCTATATTGTTATTTTCAGATGGTGCCGCAATAACGAATAGTACATTTTATCAAATTTATCTTTTTATAATAATAATTACATATTATTCTTGGTTCTGGATAAATCATGGCCAAACACTTGGAATGAAAAGCTGGAGAACTTACCTTGTTAATGTTCAAACTAATGACAAAATATCTATTAGCCAATGTCTATTACGAATTATATTTGCGCTAGTAGGCGGTCACCTATTATTATTATTTAACAAAAAATCACTTCAAGATATTATATCTAAAACCATAATAGTGAAGAAAAATAATTAACGCAACCCAGCTTCTAACTGATATTCATATAAATATTTTCCTACTATTGCAAAGACTAAATGTGGCAATAAAACATTTATAAATGGCGTCAATCCTATTAACATGCCAATATTTGGCAAGATTGAAGAAATAATAAAAAATGATATTCCTATAAATACACCTATAACAATTCTCTTGCTCGCATTTGTTGACCTAAGCTTTCCAAATATAAATGGCATCGCTAAAAATAACATTATTACTGTAGAAATAGGTTTAAATATTTTTTCCCAAAATATTTTTTTTTGTATACTGCTGTCTAGCTTATTCTTTTCAAGATACCTAATATTTTTTTCAACATTCCGCAATGATATACTGTGATACTTTTGCGTTTTAATAGAAATAAGATTCTTGTCAATAAAATTGTTTAATGTCTGTTCTGCATGATGTTTTTTAATTACAGGATAAGAATCTAAAAAAATTTCAGTTACATTTTTGAGAGACCATTTGTTATTATCGGCATAAGCTTTTTTAATATATTTTACAGATATTAATTTATCATTTTTATCATAATCATACATTGTAATACCTTGTAAATTTGAATCAGAATATATTTCATCAATTTTTATAAAAGTAGATTTATCCTTAAACCAAATGCCATTATTATGGAATATTATTTTTTTATTTAAAGCAATATTTTTTTTCCTCTCTGCTTTGCTACTATATTTTGGTATTACAGAATCAGCAACATAATAAAAAACACAAGAAAATAGAAATACCTGTATTATTATAATTGAAATAATTTTAGTTACAGAAATACCAGCTGACTGCATAGAGACGAACTCCATATCTGAGGCCATAGCACCTAATGATAACATTGCTCCTATTAAAACAGCATATGGATACATGATATCGATACTTTTTGGAATATTTAAAATAATGTATTTTAAAATAGTAGTTAAATCATACCTGCCTTGATCTAAATATTTAATCTCAGCTGTAAAGGAGAAAAAAGTTTCTATGGAAACAAGTACAACTATACTGACAAACAGTCCTAGTAAAAATCTCTTAAATAAATAAAAAGGTATAATCATTAGCTTCTATTAGGTATTTTATTCATATCGTTTGTATAAATAAGGAAGATTACAATAGCTACCATTACATGAACCCACCATGTGCCAAAAAATATTGGAGTATGATTTAATAAATATAATTTTTTAGCTATAGATATTAATATAAAATATATAAAATAAACTATGGCGCCAAAAAATATTTTATTATACCTGCCTTTTCTTGGTGAAGAATAACTCAATGGGATAGCGATGAATCCCAATAATAGAGTTGCAATTGGCAATAATAGTCTTGATTGTAATTCTGCAGATGATTCAATATTTTCACTCTGAAATAATTCTATCGTGCTCATGGAGTCGAATTTAGTATTATAAAATTTAGGTATGTCTTGTCCTAGTTGTATGCCATGCTCTTTGTATACAGTTTTTCTTGTTGTTGTATATATAGGGGAAATTACTTCGCTTATGATACCTTCTTTCATTAATAAATATTTTCTATTATGCTCATCTGTATAATACGAGGCAGATTTTGAGTTTTCTACAGTGTTTGTGTCACTTCCTATTGAGCTAAAAAATATTTTATTAAGACGTCCTTTTTTGATATTTTCCACAAAAAATGTTGCTTTTCCATTTTGTGATGAAGCAAATCTTCCTGGGTTAATTTCTTCTATCCTCTCTTCGCTATTTAACCTATGTTCTAACTTATACCTATATTCAGTTGCTGACGGTGCTATATATAAAGAAAATAGTGCAACTAAAAATGCTGCTGGAAATATTACATTAGAAATAATCTGAGCTAAATTTTTAGGTGATTGTCCTGACGAAGATATAACGGCCATCTCATTACTATTATAGAATCTACCCAATGAGAGAATTATGCCAAAAAACAGACTTATTGGTATTAGATAGATGGAGTATTGGGTTATTTTTATAATTATTATAGGAAATAACAAATATGAAGGAAAGTTGCCTAAAGATGCCTCTTCAATAAGCCTAAGCATCGTATTTGCAGATAATATAATCATAAAAATGCCAAAAACTGATAGGGTAGAACCTACAATCTCCTTAATAAGATATTTATCGAGAATTTTCATTTATAATATATTTATCTAATTTTAACAAGTTTTAAAAAAAATGTTAATCTAGTGTATATTTTTATAAAATAATTGATAGGTGGATATATGGATTATAAATACTCAAAATCAAACAAAAGTACCAAAGATGTCGATATGCACTTAATTGGCGTATTTGATAATAAGCAAATAACCCATTTAGATAAATGGGTATCAAAATCTACCCATAATTTAATAAAAAGGACTTTTACAAATAATAATTTTGCTGGAAAATTGGGAGATTATAGATCTTTTGATGATTTAGAAAATAATATTCAAATATTATTGTTCGGCTTGGGAAATAAGACAAAATTTAATCCTATTATCTTTAATAAGGTGGTAGGAGGAATAACAAAAAAAATTATAAAAACAAAGACAAAAACCCTTTCTATAAATACAGAAAATATTATTTCTAGTAAAATGAAAACATCTTATGAAATGTTAATTACTGCAATAGAAAATGCAAAATATAAATATTTACACAAAAAAGAAAAAGAAATAATAAGCTTAAAAACATGTATTTTATCTTCTAAATCTACTATAAATACAAAAAAATTTAGTGAATATATTAAAATTGGGAAAGCCTTATCTAATGGTATAAGTCTAGCAAAAGATCTTGGTAATACCCCTCCAAATATATGTACCCCATCATTTTTAAGTAATGAGGCAAAAAAATTAAAGAAAATTAATAAGTTACTAAAAGTGACGGTAATAGAAGAAAATAAAATGAAATCTTTAGGTATGGGTGCCTTTCTTGCAGTTTCAAAAGGTAGTAAGGAACCTGGAAAGATTGTTACGATAGAATATATGCCGGTAAAGAAAAAACCTCCAATTGTCTTAATTGGAAAGGGTATAACGTTTGATACTGGAGGCATATCTATAAAACCATCAGTAAATATGGACGAAATGAAATTTGATATGTCTGGAGCGGGAAGCGTTATAGGGACTATAAGATCTTGTGCGGAAATGAAAATCAAAACAAATATAGTTGGAGTTATTGCTTGTTCTGAAAATATGCCTGGTAGTCAAGCTACTCGACCAGGAGACGTGGTTAAGAGTATGTCAGGTATTACAATTGAAATATTAAATACTGATGCTGAAGGTAGATTGGTATTATGCGATGCAATAACTTACGCAAAAAAATATAAACCTAGATATATGATTGATATGGCTACTTTGACTGGAGCCTGTCTTGTAGGTTTAGGAAAATATCCAAGTGGTTTATTTGCGAATAATCAGGAGCTTGCAGAACTAATAAAAAAATCAGCTGAAAAAACTGGTGATAGGGTTTGGCAACTTCCATTATATGATGATTATTTTAAAGAATTAAAAACTAATTTTGCAGATATACAAAACATAGGCGGAAGATATGGTGGAGCAATTACTGCTGCTGCATTCTTAGCTAAATTTACAGAAGGAATAAAATGGGCACACCTTGATATTGCTGGTACAGCATGGGAAGTAGGAGAAAACAAAGGATCTACTGGAAGACCAGTTAGTTTATTAGTAGACTTTATAAGATCGAATCAATAAATTGAAAACACAAGTTCATTTTTTTATCTTGAATAAATCTAATGATTTAGAAAAGTCTATTTGCCAGATTATTAAGATATACTATAAACAAAAATATAAAATTGTGGTAAAAACAAATGATAAGACCCTCTTAAGCAATCTTGATGCTATGTTATGGACGTTTGAACAAATTAGCTTCATACCTCATTGCACTAGAGATAATTTTGACAAAGATGCTAGCGTTCTATTATGTGATGATAAATATGATTACGATGCTGACAACTACAATGTTTTATTTAACTTAAACATGGAAGAAAAAGAAAAAAATAACGATTTTCAAATATTAATTGAAATAGTTACCCAAAATAAATCACAAAAAGATTATGCGAGAGAAAAATATACATATTACAAAAACAATAATCTTGATATAAAATATGAGAATTTATAAATGGACATAAAATATTCACCAGATGAAATTGAGAAAAATATCTACGACAAATGGATTAAAAATAATTGTTTTGTAGCAAAAAATTTAAAATCTAATTACTCAATAGTACTACCTCCTCCAAATGTAACTGGAACATTACATATGGGGCATGCTTTTCAACACACAATTATAGATATTTTAATTCGATATAATAGAATGTTAGGCAAAAGTGTTCTCTGGCAGCCTGGTACTGACCATGCAGGAATAGCAACACAGTTAGTTGTTGAAAATAATCTATCTCACAAAGGTATATCAAGGGATGATATTGGAAGAGAAAAACTTGTAGATGAAATTTGGAAATGGAAAGAGGAATCTGGTAACACTATTATTAATCAAACTAAAAGGTTAGGGTCATCGGCAGATTGGTCCAGAAATAGATTTACTATGGATGATGGGCTAAGTGAAGCCGTAAAGAAAGTATTCATCACATTACATGATGAAAAGATTATTTATAGAGGAAATAGATTAGTTAATTGGGATATAAAATTACAAACTGCACTTTCAGACTTAGAAGTCACTAATATAGAGAAAAATGGCAAGTTGTATTATATTGACTATAACGTATTAGAATCTAATGAAAAAGTTACGGTTGCCACAACAAGGCCAGAAACTCTATTTGGCGATAGTGCAATATGTATAAATCCAAGTGATTCAAGATATAAAAATCTAATAGGCAAAAAAGTAATAATTCCAATTATTAATAAAACAATACCTATTATACAAGATAAAAAAATAGATAAAGATTTTGGAACAGGGTGTGTGAAAGTAACTCCAGCTCATGACTTTAATGACTATTTATTAGGTAAAAAACATAATTTATCATTCATTAATATTTTAAATAAAGATGGAACTTTCAATAAAAATGTTGGTAAAATTTTTGAAGGTAAGAATATACATGAATCAAGAAAAATTGTCATAAAAGAACTGGAGAAAATACAACTTCTTAATAAAGTAGAAGATCACAAAATAACACTTCCTATAGGGGAAAGGTCTGGTGAAATTATAGAGCCATTATTAACAAACCAATGGTTTATGAAAATGGATACTTTGGTAAAGCCAGCAATTAATGCTGTAAAAGAATCTAACATTAAATTTATTCCAAAGAATTGGGAAAAAATATATTTTAACTGGCTAAATGATATAGAAGATTGGTGTATAAGCCGACAAATATGGTGGGGTCATAGAATACCTGCCTGGTATGATGATGAGGGTAATATTTTTGTTGGTAATGATGAAAAAGAAGTGAGGCAAAAAAATAAAATATCTAATGATGTTAAACTACAACAAGATAATGATGTTTTAGACACTTGGTTCTCTTCTGCTTTATGGCCATTCACGACATTGGGTTGGCCTGAAAAAACCAAAGAATTAGAACTATACTATCCAACTAGTGTTCTGGTAACAGGGTTTGATATAATCTTTTTCTGGGTTGCTAGAATGGTCATGATGGGAATAAAATTTATTAAAAAAGTTCCATTCAAAGCAATTTATATACATGGCTTAGTAAGAGATTCTGAAGGTAAAAAAATGTCAAAATCAATTGGAAATGTCATAGACCCTATTGATATTATTGATGGGATTGACTTAGATTCTTTAATTAATAAAAGAACCGCTAATTTAGTACAACCGCACTTAAAAGAAAAAATAATTAAAAAAACTCGAGATGAATTTCCTGATGGTATAAAGCCGTATGGTGCTGATGCATTAAGATTTTGCTTTTGCGCTTTAGCTTCAACGGGAAGAGACATAAATTTTGATTTGCAAAGAATTGAAGGGTATAGAAATTTTTGTAATAAACTTTGGAATGCGTCGAGATTTGTGTATATGTCAACTGAAGGCTATGTGTTTGAGGAAAAAATAAAATTTGATGAGCTTACCACATATGAGAAATATATAGTTATTAAACTAGATGAATTAGTAACTGAATATAAAAGGCATTCTACAACATATAGATTTGACCTAATGGCAGCATCTTTATATAGCTTTATATGGAATGAATATTGTGATTGGTATCTTGAAATTTCAAAAATAGAAATAGAAAAAGGAAATGAATACACTAAAAATATTCTTATATATACGCTACAAATAATTCTTAAATTATGTCATCCAATTATTCCATATATTACAGAAGAAATATGGAAAGAAATGAATAATCTAAATTATACTAGTGATGCTATATTGATGAATGCAAAATTCCCATCACAACAAAAGGTATTCCATGATGAAAATATACATAACGAAGTAAGTATATTAAAAAATATTGTCAACATAATCAGAAAAACCAGAAGTGATCTCAATATACACCCAAAAACCAAGTTAGATGTGTTTTGTAAAACAAACGATGATTTTGTAAAAAAAGTAATTAAATATAATGAGAATACTATTATAAATCTAGTAAAAATTAATAAATTAGAAATTAATTCAGATAATTATAATATTGAAGAATGTATAACAGTAACTCTTAAAAATTTAAAAATATTCATGCCTATAAAAAATATTATAGATATTGCCGTTGAAAAAAATAGATTAACTAAAAATCTACTAAACCTTGAAACTAACTTAATAAAAATTGAAAACAAATTAAATAATAAAGATTTTATAGAAAAAGCTCCATCGAATATTATTGAGGAGAATCTAAATAAAAAAACACACTATAATAATGAAATAAAATCAGTAAAAGAACTTTTGAAAGTTTTATCTAATTAATCCGTACAGTCTTTCCATGGTTAATCGAAAAGAGCCAAGGTCATTAGAAATAATTGCCTTAACGTCATCAGCAAGCTGGATATAATTATGAGACTGTTTTCCTATTAAAACAATATTATCTTTTTGGTCTGCGAGACTTTTTATTGTTTTAATTTCATGTGATTTTCTAGCAATGTCTCTTTCAGTATTTAACGCAATAATCATGGCTCTTGCGCTAATTTCATTAGCCATATAAATTAATTCATCGTGAGGTACTCCATTGCCCACATAAGTTACATTCCAACCAATATTTTGGGCAACAATTATATGCATTAGAGTATCTAAATTTTCATATTCAGCTATTAAAGAACCAATAAGCAAACTTGGGCCTTCATCTTTTACGGATCTAAATTTTGTAGATAGGTTTGAAAGACAATTTCTAATACAAAGTTTTGCGAATTTTTCTTGAATGTATCGTATAGAACCTCTATTACACTCATCGTTAATATATACATGTAGTGGTTTTAAAAATTCCATCAAAAAATCTGTGGTACTTAACATGGCTATTGCATTAGCTAACGAAATATCTAGTTTTTTAGAGTCCATTTCATGGATAGCAGTAGATGCCTCGTCAAATAGTTCCATTACAGTACCAGTGTTTGGTCGCGCATATGAACGTGCGCTATTGGATTCATCACCCATAACTAGCTCAAATAAATCATCATAAGATAAATTTGCTATATCGCCTATTCTTCTGCCAGCATTTATTGCTCTTCTAAGCAAAGTAAGTTTCTCAATGTCATCATCTGTATATAATCTTCTGTTTGTTTCAGTTCTTTCAGAAATAATTGCCCCATATCTTCTCTCCCATGCACGAATAACATCAGAACTTATACCCGTTCGTCTTCCAACAACTTGAATTAGATGCCTGGGTTTTTTCGATAAATCTCCTTTCATTTTGGTCATTTTGTAATACTACCTTTTTTGTCCATATTATTTGTACTTATATTCTCAAAATTATACATATTTGTCAATCATTTGTTCATAGTTTTATAAACAAAAAGAATAAATAAAGGTCATAATAACAATTTGTCCATATAAAGCATTGACAAAAAGCTTTTGTTCAATTATTGTTAAAGACAAGATATTGACATACTGTCGTATCTCCACCCCTTTATACTAAAGGTCGAATTTTTACCCCCTTTCGGCCTTTTTTTTTGGATATCTTATGGGTTGCTAATCGTTAATCAACCATGTGATGTTTTTCATGAACGGGTTTTATTAAATAATTTGAAAAAAGAGCAATCGCTAGTAAAACAGCCATTAAAATCATCGTAGAGTTATATACTGTAGCTGAAGGATTTATAGTGCCCTCTGGAAGTATTGTCATAAGCTTAGATATCGTTACTGTTTTAGTTGATGCTAATTGACTAAAATTGCTTAAATCATCACCAAAAGTTTCTTTAAATTTTACAGGATCCACTTTTGACGATAGCTCTATTAGTGCATTATTAACTGAGTTTGACCTAAGAGAAGTTATTGCAAGAGGCCCGAGTATTCCCGCAGTGCTCCACGCAGTTAATAGTCTACCATGAATACCTCCCACATATTTTGTTCCAAAAATATCTGCTAAATAAGCAGGTATAGTAGCAAAACCTCCTCCATACATTGTGAATATAATCATTGTTGCGGCATAAAAATAAATTAATAAAACTATATTTGGGTTTACGCTCATTTGTGAGGCTGTGTATGGTATAGATAGATATAACAAAATACCTAAGATAAAAAATATATGATATGTGTTTTTTCTGCCAATATAGTCGGACGTGCTAGCCCAAAAAAATCTACCAATCATATTAAATACACTTATCATTAAAACATATGTAGCTGTAAAAGCACCGTCTACAATATTAGGTAGAGCTGGACTAAAAATTTCCGTCATCATAGTTTTGGCTACGCCCAATACTCCAATTCCAGCTGTAACATTAAAACACAGAACAATCCATAACATATAAAATTGAGGTGTTTTTAGAGATTCATCAATATGAATATTTTTAGTTGTTATAGGAGAATTATTTCTTTTTATGTTTTTTTCTGGACTCCATCCTTTTGGTGTCCAATTTTCAGCTGGCACTTTATAACCAAAAGAAGCAAGGGCCATTATAATAAAATATGAGATACCTAATGTTATAAAAGTCATTCCAGCTCCAGTATCTCCACTGCCAACAACGTAGACTCCTTCTTTAATAGGTTTTAGTGTATTTATAATTTCATTTTGACCAACAACAACCACTTCTGTTAGCATGCCATTTAGATTTGCATATCTAATGCCATCTATTGTTTGTAAAGTTATATTTTGTATACTTCCCAAAAAAGTAGGAGCTTGATAATAAATATCTAACAAGAAAGATATTAAAGGTGCGCCAATCATAGCTCCTCCACCAAAACCCATTATAGCCATTCCAGTAGCCATACCTCTTCTATCTGGAAACCATCTAATTAATGTAGAAACTGGTGATACATAGCCTAGGCCTAAGCCACAACCGCCAAAAACTCCATATCCTAGATATACTAACCATAATTGATGGGTAAAAATTCCAATACTACCAATTAAAAAACCACCACCCCATAAACACGCTGCCACAAAACCAACTAATCTTGGACCAACTTCTTCTAACCATTTACCTGCGAATGCAGCAGCTAAACCAAGGAAAACTATTGCAACCGAAAAGATCCAAACAACATCGCTTAAACTCCAGTCACCAGCTGAGCTAGTAACCACACCTAAGGATTTTGTTAAAGCGGGATTAAACATACTCCACGCATAAACAGATCCAATGCATAAATGTATAGAGATAGATATTGGCGGCATTAACCATCTATTAAAATTACTTTTAGCAACAATATTGCTTTTAGAAAATATTTCCATAATAATTCAAAAGTACATCTTACAGTATATTTTTAAGTTGTGTTAAAATATTCTCATTTTCTAGCGTTGAGGTATCCCCTGAAATATCTTCTCCTCTAGCTAAATTTCTTAATAACCTCCGCATAATTTTACCAGACCTAGTTTTAGGTAAACTATCAGAGAATGAAATACGCTCTGGTTTTGCTATAGAACCTATTTTTTCTTTAACCCACTCTCTAAGTTCTTTAGCAAATTCTGTATTATTATATTCAGTAAAGTTATTTTTTAGAGTAACAAATGCGTGTATTGCTTCACCTTTAATTTCATGTTGATAACTTACCACGGCAGATTCTGCAACATATTCATGCGAAACAATAGCTGATTCAATCTCCATTGTTCCTAATCTATGACCTGAAACGTTTACAACATCATCTGATCTTCCCATAATCCATATATTTCCATTATTATCTAATCTAGCTGTGTCTCCAGTTATATAATATTTATTATTATATTTTTCCCAATATGTTTGCTTATATCTTTTTTCGTCATTCCATATCCCTCTTAACATAGATGGCCAGGGTTTCCTTATAACTAGATTTCCCCCTTGGTTGCATTTATTTATGCTATTTCCATTATCATCTACTATGTCAACATCAATGCCCGGAAGGGGGTGGGTACATGTCCCTGGAATTGTTTGTGTGACGCCAGGAATAGGAGCTATCATGTGTGCTCCAGTTTCTGTTTGCCACCATGTATCTACAATAGGGCATTTTTTACTTCCAATATTTGATTGATACCAAACCCAAGCCTTGGGGTTTATTGGCTCTCCAACTGTGCCTAATAATCTCAAACTATTTAAATTATATTTTCTAGGTAAATGTTCGCCTAATTTCATCAAGGTTCTTATTGCTGTTGGTGCCGTATAAAATATTGTTACTTTATTTGCCTCTATTATTTCCCAAAACCTATCTGCTTTAGGATATGTAGGAGCACCGTCATAAATTAAAATAGTAGAACCAGTTGCTAAGGGGCCGTAAACAACATAGCTATGACCTGTTATCCAACCGATATCGGCTGTACACCAAAATAAATCATCATCTTTTAAATCAAAAACCCATTTATTAGTTAATATACAGTTAAGCAAATAACCAGCAGAACTATGGACAATACCTTTTGGTTTACCAGTTGAACCAGATGTATATAAAATAAATAATAAATCCTCAGACGACATTATCTCTGGTTCAACCACAATACTTTCTTTTGCCAAAATATCATGCCACCATAAGTCTTTATCTTTGTTAAATTTAGTGTTTTCGTTAATATTTTTATAAATTATACATTTTTCTATTGATGGGCACCCCAGACTTAATGCATGGTCTACCGTATTTTTTGCTTTTATAATTTTTCCATTTCTTTTAAAAGCATTAACAGTTATAACAATTTTTGCATTGCAATCATTTATTCTGTCTTTTAAGGACTCAGATGAAAAGCCAGCAAAAACAATGGAGTGTATAACCCCAAGTCTTGCACATGCTAACATAGCTGTAATTGCCTCAGGAATTGTGGGCATATATATTATAACTCTATCGCCTTTAACCAAACCTAGTTTTTTTAATGAATGTGAAAAATTATTAACTAAAACATAAAGCTCATCATAAGTAATGACAGTTTTATTATTATCTTCTGAAATATGAATAATTGCCTTTTTGTTTTTATTAATATGTCTGTCTAAGCAATTTGATGATACATTTAATTTTCCTTCCTCAAACCATCTAAAAAAAGGTGCTGAGCCTGAGCATACGGTTTTAAATTCTTCAATCCAATCTATATGTTTTTTAGCTAGTTCACTCCAAAACATATCTGGAGTTTTTTTATATTGAGAATTTAATTCAAAAAGGATTGTTTTGTTTATATTTGCCTTTTTTTTAAACGATTCGTTTGGCTTATAACTTCTTGATTCGGTAAGCTTGGACTCTATATTTTTCATATCAAAAAAATATTTTAATCTATCTGTGATTTCTCAAGTCTTTCGTGTCTTTCTTGAGCTTCAATACAAAGCGTAGCAATTGGCCTCGCTTCAAGCCTTTTTATCCCTATTGGCTCTCCAGTATCTTCACAATATCCGTATAAACCATCATCAACTCTTTGCAACGCTTGGTCAATTTTAATTATCAGCTTTCTTTCTCTATCTCTAGTTCTTAATTCAAGTCTAAACTCTTCCTCTTGTGTAGCTGCATCATTAGGGTCAGAAAGCTTTGTTGAATCATTTTTCATATGTTCTACTGTCTTATCAGCTTCTCTCATTAACTGGTTTTTCCATTCTACAAGTATTTTTTTAAAATGATCAATTTGTTTAGAACCCATATATTTTTCACCTTTGCCAGGTTTATATGGTTTGAAGTTTAGAAGTTTAGATAAATCGTTTTTCATATAAATTTTATAGTTAATCTGATATTCTGCATCTACACACCCTTTAAGGCAAGATATTTTTTATTTATTAATTATTTTTTGTTTGATTTCACTAATCCATCGTAAAATTCTACGTTAAATTCCTTAAGTTTTTTAAATATTGCTTTATTCTTAACTATTTTCTTGTTTGAATCTCTAATTATAGAATAGCCTTTTTTTAGTATTTTCTTGGGGTTACATGATATAAACTCATTTGTCTTTGTTTTTATAATGGATCTTTTTTCTAGAAAATATGTTTGTATTTTTTTAATTAATTCATTATTAAATAATTTATGTTCAGAGAAATATGATGAATATTCTTGTTTAATAATAGCGTTTGTTTGTTTTAACCTAACTTTATTCATTTTATTTAAAGAGCTTATTTCTCTTAGCTTATAACTCATTATTTTGAAAATATCATTATTGACATTGCTTAAATTTATGAACATTCCATTTATTACAGCTTCTGGGTTACAGCTTCTTAGTTTATTCTTGTTTTCTAGAAAATTACTCTTAAAATTATTCATCTTAAAGCTTATATAGTTTTTTATGTGACTCTCTACATCATCTATTTTTTGAATTAATTCAAATTTATCTGGGCTAATATACACAGCAGCAGCTGTAGGAGTTTCCATAGATATATCAGCAACATAGTCTGCAATGGTTATATCCGGTTGATGCCCAATACCAGTAATAACTGGTAGTTTAGATTCATAAATACATCTTGCTAATAATTCATCATTAAAAGGCATTAAATCTTCAAGTGATCCACCGCCCCTAATTAACATTATAAGATCTGTTAGGGCATCGTTATTGCATTTTTCTATTTGTTTAATAATGCTAGTTGAAGCTTCTTTTCCTTGAACTAGACATGGATAGATTATAATTTCTGTTAATGGGTATCTTTCCTTAAGTTTAGAACAAACATCACGTAATGCATGACTATCAGGAGAAGTAACTATGCTTATGCTTCTTGGAAATTCTGGCAATCGTCTATTGTTTTCAAATAATCCTTCCCTTTCTAATTTTTTTCTAATTTTCTCTATAGCTTTTTTAAGTGCTCCCTCGCCATACTCAGCTAATTCAATTACTTTAATTTGACAGTTACCATTCCCTTTATATAAATCAACATTTCCTGTAATTAATACTTCTTGTGATTCAAAGTCTCTAACATTTTGTCCTGATTGACCATTAAATAAAACGCAATTAATGCTAGCATTATCCTCTCTTAGACTAAAATATTGATGTCCGCTAGTAGGAATTCTTATATTAGCTATCTCTCCTTTTACAGTGACTGGGTATTGAAACTCATTTAAGATTAAACCTCTTAAAATATCGTGAATTTCATTAACTGTAAAAATTTTCATAATTGAATAATATATTTCCTATAATAGCTTTAATGTGTATAATATAGAATGGTAACTTCGAAAAAAGATAGCAGAAGTAAAACACCAAACCCTGTTCATGAGGGTATAGCCTTTGACGATGTCCTATTAGTCCCACAATATTCTGAAATATTACCGACAGATGTAAGTTTATCAACTAAGCTGACCAACTCAATAAAATTAAAAATACCAATATTGTCAGCAGCAATGGATACAGTAACCGAATCTGAAATGGCAATATCCCTTGCTAGTGAAGGAGGTATAGGAATAATACATAAAAATATGACAATTGAAGAACAAGCGCGTCAAATTAAATTTGTAAAAAAACACGAGAGCGGGGTTATAAATGATCCAGTTACAGCTAGTCCATCTATGACTGTGAAAGAGATATATGACATCACTAAAAAATATAAAATTTCTGGAGTGCCTGTTGTACAAAATAACAAATTGGTAGGTATTGTCACAAATAGAGACTTAAGATTTGTAGATAATCTTAATCTTGAAATTTCTAAAATTATGACTCCTAAGAAAAATCTTATTACTGTATATGAAGATTACTCAAAAGAAGAAGTGATAGCAGCGCTTAGAAAAAATAGAATAGAAAAAATACTTATTATTAATAAAAAGTATGAATTGAAAGGCATGATAACTTTTAAAGATATACAAAAATCTACTACATATCCAAATGCCTCGAAAGACTCTAGCGGCAGTCTTATTGTTGGTGGGGCCGTAGGTACAAATAAAGAATCTATTGGTAGAGCAGAAGCTTTAATTAGCCAAGGAGCAGATGTAATTGTAATAGACACAGCTCACGGTCATTCAAAACTTGTTATAAAGATGTTAAAGCATTTAAAGAAAAACTTTAAAACTCAACAAATAATTGCTGGTAACATAGCAACAGAAGAAGCGGCTAATGATTTAATTAAAGCTGGTGCTGATGCTATTAAAGTGGGTATTGGTCCAGGGTCAATATGTACCACAAGGATAGTTGCTGGCGTTGGTGTGCCACAGCTAACAGCTATACTAAATGTTTCTAAATCGGCGAAGAAAAAAAATATTCCATTAATTGCAGATGGTGGTATTAGATATTCTGGAGATATAGCAAAAGCTATTGCAGCTGGAGCAGATTGTGTAATGTTAGGAGGACTCCTAGCTGGTACAGATGAAGCACCAGGAGATGTTGAGATGTTTGAAGGAAGAACATATAAATCTTATCGAGGTATGGGTTCAATTGGAGCAATGCAAAAAGGATCTAAAGATAGATATAATCAAGATGGGGAAAATTCTGCATCAAAATTGGTACCTGAAGGCATAGAAGGCAGAGTTCCTTATAAAGGGACTATGAAAACAATACTTCATCAATTAATAGGAGGTTTAAAGTCTAGTATGGGTTATGTAGGGTGCGAAGGTATAACGAAAATGAAAACAGGAACAAAATTTATTAAAATAAGCACCTCAGCAAAACAGGAAAGTCATATCCATGATGTTGATATCGTGAAAGAACCTCCTAATTATCAATCAAGGTAGAATATTGAATAAAACACCCGACACTATCCTTATTATAGATTTTGGTTCTCAATACACTCAACTTATCGCTCGAAGAGTAAGAGAATGCATGGTTTTTAGTATTGTTAAACCAAATAATATTACAATTAATGAAATTAAAAATATAAAACCTAAAGGAATTATATTGACTGGAGGCCCCGAGTCTCTAACAGGGAATAAAAAATTAAAGATTACCAAAGATATTTTTAACCTAAATATACCCATTTTAGGTATTTGTTATGGCATGCAATTGATTGCAGATTATTTTCATGGAAAAGTATCATCTTCAACAAAAAAAGAATTTGGCCATTCAGTTTTTCAACATAAAGGTTCATCAAAGCTTTTTTCTTCTGACAAGTTTAAAAAGAAATTTGATGTTTGGATGAGTCATTCAGACAATGTTACAAGGTTGCCTAAAGGCTTTAAATGTATTGGTAGTTCAACTAATAGTAAAATATCTGCATTTTCTCAAGAAAAAGATAAAATTTATGGGCTCCAATTTCATCCGGAAGTGACTCATACAGAGCAAGGAATAACAATTATTAAAAATTTCGTAATAAAAATTTGTCAATGTGGTAAATCATGGACAACAAAAAATATAATTAGAGATACAATTTCATCTATTAAAAAAACTATAAAAAAAGATAATGTATTATTAGCATTATCTGGAGGAGTGGACTCAACCGTTGTTGCTGCATTATTAAATAAGGCAATTGGGAAACAATTAAAATGTATGTTTATAAATACAGGCTTGTTGAGAAAAAATGAAATAAATGAAGTTAAAGTAAATATTATAAAAAAACTCAAGATTAATTTGATAACAATTAATGCAGAAAAAATATTTTTGAATAAATTGAAAAATGTAACTGATCCTGAGAAAAAGAGAAAAATAATCGGAGAGACCTTTATACGAGTTTTTGAAAAGGAATCTAAAAAATATAAAAATATCCCATATTTAGCTCAAGGAACAATTTATCCAGATGTAATAGAGTCATCATCTGATAGCAAAAGAGCTGATGTAATTAAATCACACCATAACGTAGGAGGATTACCTAAAAAATTTAATTTTATGTTAGTGGAACCAATAAGAAAATTATTTAAAGATGAAGTAAGAAATATTGGCAAAGCATTATCTATTCCCAAGCCCTTAATTGAAAGACATCCTTTTCCTGGTCCTGGGTTAGCTGTAAGAATTATTGGTGAAATTACAAAAGAAAAGATATCTATACTACAAGAAGTTGATTATATCTTTATCGAAGAGATAAAAAATGCAGGTTACTATAACAAAATTAGCCAAGCGCTCTCTGTATTTTTACCAATTAAATCTGTAGGTGTTATGGGTGACCAAAGAAAATATAATTACGTGGTAGCAATAAGAGCTGTGAAAACTACTGATTTTATGACAGCAAATGTTTCTGAAATACCATATGGCATATTAAATAAAATTTCTACGAGAATAGTTAATGAAGTGCCAAAAATTGCTAGAGTTGTATATGATATTACTAGTAAACCTCCAGGTACAATTGAATGGGAATAAAAATCTAAAACAAGTAGGCTAATTGATGGTAATTAATAAAAAAGACAAAACATCTATTTTAACGGACATTCTCGGGAATAAGAATTATGACGAGCCTTCAATTTTTCGACCTACAAATCTTTTGCGAGAATCTAGAAGGCAAAATAACATACCTCTCGGCAAAATTCCAAGCATTTGCATCTTGGACCCTGATGGTAATTTGGTAGATTATCTAAAAAACGAGAATAGAGCACTGTTAAATAAATTTTGGGCCTGCTATCACTCGAGTTTGTATACTAGTGAGATTGCTGGATTAACCGTCGGTATAATCCCTCGAGCCGTAGGCGCTTCATATGCTGTGTTAATAGCTGAACAACTCTTTGTTTCAGGCTGTGAACTTTTAATTAGCATTACTTCTGCTGGCATCATCTCAGATTCTCCTTCAAACCAAAAATTTGCATTGATTACGCAAGCAATACGAGACGAAGGAACAAGTTATCACTATATACCAAAAAATGAACCTTCTACACTATCCTCAAAATTATTAAAAAAATTAAAAAATAATAAGGGTCTTTGGAGGGAATCAAAAAGCTGGACAACAGATGCTCCCTATAGAGAAACAGAGTCTGCAATAAAAGAAATGAAAATAAAAAATATAACCTGTGTAGAAATGGAATCCTCTGCGCTATATGCATTTGCAAAAGCAAAAGATAAAAATGTTATTTGTTTTGCTCACCTAACCAATACAATGGCACAAAAACAAGGTGATTTTGAAAAAGGTGATGACTTTGGAAGTCTAGACACTATTACATTGATTGAAAATGTTCTTGAAATATTTAAAAACAACCTAGAGTGAAAATAATATGAAAAAAATAATCATATATCACAATCCACAATGTAGTAAATCTCGACAAACATTAGAGATAATTAGAAAGAAAGGTATAAAACCAGAAATAATTCTATATCTAGATAAAACTTTTTCACCAAATGAATTAAAAGATATTATTGTTAAGCTTGGTATTACGCCTAGAGACCTTTTGAGAAAGGGAGAAAGTGAATATAAAGAGAATAATTTAAAAAATTTAAACTTAGAAGATGATGACTTAATTAGAGCCATGATTAAGCATCCAAAGTTAATAGAGAGACCTATCGTAATTGCCGATAATAAAGCAATTATTGGGAGGCCACCCGAAAAAGTATTGGAACTTATTTCTGATTTTCAAATTACCTAATGAAACCTGCGCATGAAAAATAGCACATGTTAGATTAACAATTAGTTAATTTGTCTTTTATATAGTTATACTAGCAGAGTTATTTAATACAAATAAATTAGTCTAAGTCTTTCATTGTAAGCTTAACGCGACCTTGGTCGTCAATTGCAAGAACTTTTACTTTCACTTGATCGCCCTCAGACATTTCGTCGCTTACATTTTCGACTCTTTCATTTTTTATTTGCGAAATATGGACTAATCCATCTTTCCCTGGAACTATGTTGACAAATGCCCCATATTCCATGATTTTTTTTACTGTGCCAGTATAGACTTTGTTAATTTCTACGTCTGTCATAATTTATTCTACGTCCTTCATTGTAAGTTTTACTCTTCCTTGCTTATCAACATCAAGGACTTTTACTTTTACGATATCTCCTTCAGATAAAACATCATTGACATCGTTTACTCTCTTTTGGCTAATTTGCGATATATGAACCAAACCATCTTGATTTGGTGTAACACTAACAAATGCGCCAAAATCCATAATTTTAACAACTTTACCTTCATATATTTTATTAACTTGTGGGCCAGCTGTTATTTCTTCTATCATTGATTTTGCGTCATCACTTATTGATTGAGCAGTTGCAGCTATTTTAATAACACCATCGTCATTAATATCAATTGAGGCTCCAGTTGCCTCTATAATAGATTTAATCACTGCTCCACCTTTACCGATAACAGCTGCTATTTTAGAAGGGTCAATTTTCATGTGTGTATACCTAGGTGCATATTGAGACATATCCTCTTTTGGCTTACTAATAACTTTCGCCATCTCTTCTAATATATGTAATCGAGCATCTTTTGCTTGAGCTAAAGCTTGTGACATTATTTCTGTGGTAATACCATCTACTTTTATATCCATTTGTAAGGCATTAATACCCTTTGAAGTTCCTGCAACTTTAAAATCCATATCTCCTAAATGATCTTCGTCTCCTAGTATATCTGTTAGTACAATAAACTTTTNACTTTCTTTGACTAGCCCCATAGCAATACCTGCTACAGGTGCAGATATTGGNACTCCCGCATCCATCATTGATAGACTTGAGCCACAAACAGATGCCATNGAACTGGATCCATTAGATTCCATAATTTCTGATACTATTCTAATAGTATATGGAAAGTCATCATTGCTTGGGACTACAGATTGAATTCCGCGTCTTGCTAATTTACCGTGTCCTATTTCTCTTCTTTTTGGAGAACCAATAAACCCAATCTCACCTACTGAATAAGGTGGAAAATTATAATGAAAAATAAAATTATCATCAATTCTACCATTTAAAGAGTCAATCATTTGTGCATCTTTTTCAGTACCCAGTGTAGTCACTACAAGTGCTTGAGTTTCACCTCGTGTAAAAAGTGCCGATCCATGTGCTCTTGGTAATATGCCGATTTGAACATCGATAGGTCTAACAGTGGTAGTATCTCTACCATCAATTCTTTTCTCCCCTTCTAAGATTCTTGATCTTACAATTCCTTTTTGTGCATTTTCAAAATATGTTAATATTTCAGCCTCATTATCGTCTTCTTCGTTAATTTCATTTTCTAATATTTCATCTTTTATTTGAGACAACATATTATTTCTTTCTTGTTTTTTAGTAATTTTATATGCAGTTAATATTTTTTCTTTATATTTTTCGACGAATGCATTGTATTTTGATTCATCAATTTTTGATGGTGTCCATTCGATATTTTTTACACCTACTTCTTTCACAAATTCGTCAATAGCTTTTATTATTACTTGCATTTTTTCATGACCAAAAGTCACTGCTCCTAACATGACGTCTTCACTTAATTCTTTTGCTTCTGATTCAACCATCATTACAGCTGATTCTGTTCCAGCAACAGTTAAATCTAAAAGTGATTTTTCTAACTCTTCCTTAGGAGGGTTTAATAAATAGTTATTGCCATCATACCCAACCTTTACTGCGCCTAGAGTCCCATTAAATGGCAGGCCAGATAGTTTAACTGCAGCAGATGAAGCAATTAGTCCTGCTATCTCGGGAGCTATATCAGGATTATGAGAAATTAAAGTTACGATTAATTGTACTTCTCTAGTATACGTTGAATCAAACAAAGGACGTAGTGGACGATCTATTAATCTACTTATTAATGTTTCGCTTTCACTAGGTCTTCCTTCACGTTTAAAGAAACCTCCTGGAATTTTACCAGCAGCATATGTTTTTTCGTTATAATTTACCGTAAGAGGGAAAAAATCTCTGTCGCTATCATTCTTATCAGCAACAAGGGTAGCTAATACTACAGTTCCTTCAATATCAACAACTACAGATGCATCTGTCTGTTTAGCAATAAGACCTGTCTCAATCTTTACGGATTGATTTCCTAACTCAAATATTTTTGTTTGCATTTATGCTTACTTCCTCAGCCCCAATTCTTTTATTAGATTTTCATAACTTGTTGTATTTTGGTTTTTAAGATATTTCATTAAAGATTTTCTCTTCATGATCATCTTGAGTAATCCTCGTTTAGAATGGATATCCTTTGAATTTTTTGAAAAATGGTCAGACAAACTATTTATATTTGCAGTAAGCAATGCAATCTGAACTTCACTCGACCCACAATCTTTTTCCGTTTTACCGTATTTTTTTACAATTTCCTCTTTGGCATTATTCCTCAAAGCCATATAAACTACTCCACTAAAGCATGTATTCTATCATCAGTTGAATTTTATACAAACGATTATTACTTAAAGTTAACCAATCTTTTTGGCGATATATAATTATTCTTTATAAAACCTACCCCTATGAGGTCTTTATGGTTATTTTGCATTCTAATTTCTGCATCTTGAACATCTGAATCATAATAAATAGACTGGCCATTACGTATTTTTAGCTCATCATCATCACTTATAGTTAATAACTTCATATGAGATAACATAGAGTCCATTGAGATTAAATAATCAGAATTATTGTTTATTGAATTTTTTAATTTTTCTAATGATATCATCTGATTTTCTTCAAAAAATCCTATCTTTGTTCTCCTTAAATGTTTTGTATAACTAAAAATATTCAATTTTAAACCTAAATCTTCCACTAAGGTTCTAATATAAGTGCCTTTACTACACATAATTTCAAATGAAAGTATGTTGGAGCTATAATTTAAAAAATTTATACTTAATATTTTAATAGATCTACTTTTTCTTTCTACTTCTATTCCCTGTCTAGCTAACTTATAAAGTCTTACTCCATCAATTTTAATAGCACTATGCATGGGTGGAATTTGTTCTTGAGTTCCTACAAATGAATCTAAATTATTTTTAAGTTCTAATATATTAAAATCCTTAATACATCTATTATCCTTCTCTATTATGCCCTCGTCATCACCTGTTGAGCTTTTATATCCTAACTTACAATCAACTATATAACTTTTATTAAACAATTCTATATATTTTGAAAATTTTGTTGCCTCTCCTATTACAATTGGTAGCATGCCTGTTGCTAATGGATCTAGTATTCCAACTATACCAGCTTTTTTAACAGACAATATTTTTTTAACTTGTTTTAAAGTATTATTAGAAGAAATCCCTCTGGGTTTGTCTATTAATATTAAACCATTAATCATTTTTAATTGATTTAATTAGATTATCAATCTTTTGGCTGTCATCAGCTGTTGTATCGTAACTAAATTTTATTTGAGGAAGTCTTTTTAAATGTATTCTTTTTGACAACTCATTACGAATATAACCAGATGCCTTATTTAATTCATTTTCAATTTTTTTAACATCTTTATTAAATGATGTAAAAAAAACCTCAGAATATCTTAAGTCTTTGCTTATTTTTACACTAGATATTGTCACAGATTTTGAAATTACTGGATTATGGATGTCTTTTATAATAAGACTAGCTATTTCTTTATGCAGCAAATCTTGTACTTTGAAAATCCTAGAACTCATATATTAAACTGTTCTACGTATTTCAGTTCTCTTATAGACTTCTATTTGGTCGCCAGCTTTAACATCGTTATAATCCTTAACGCCTATTCCGCATTCTGTTCCACTTTTAACCTCTTTTACATCTTCCTTAAATCTTCTTAAAGATTCTAATTCTCCTTCGTAAATTACAATATTGTCACGTAGCACTCTAATTGGTTGATCTTTTTGTATAACTCCTTCGCTAACTATTGATCCAGCTATTGCCCCAATTTTAGAGGATCTAAACACATCTTTAACTTCAGCTATACCAATAATTTCTTCTTTAATGTCTGGGTCTAATAAGCCTGACAATTGTTGTTTAACATTATCAATTAGTTCATAAATGATGCTGAAATAATATAATTCTTGATTATTGCTTTCTATTATTTTTTTTGCCTTAGCGTCTGCTCTAACATTAAATCCTATTATTTTAGAACCTGAACTTGTAGCAAGGTTTACGTCAGATTCTGTAATTGCTCCTACTCCACTATAAATTATTTCTAACCCAACATCTTCATTCTTAATTGCCATTAATGCAGAAATTATAGCTTCTGCGCTACCATGAACATCACTTTTTATTAATAAATTAATAATTTTTTTCTTAGGGGTGTTAGTTTGATTGAAACTTTCTATGCTAAAGGTCTTTTGTTTAGATTGCATCTCAATCTCTTTTTGTTTAGATTCCCTTAATGATGCTATGTCTTTAACTTTCTTTTCATCCTTTGTTGCAATTAACTGATCAGCTACATTTGGTGCTCCAGATAATCCAGTTATAACAACTGGGCATCCCGGTCCAGCAGATGAAACTTCCTTGTTAAATTCATTATACATTGCCCTTATTCTTCCAAATTCTTTACCAACTAAAACATAATCTTTTTTATTTAAAGTGCCATTTTGGATAAGAACCGTTGCTATTGGTCCTTTTCCTTTATCTAATGATGATTCGACTACTGACCCTACTGCAGAACCATCAGCAGAAGCCTTTAGCTCCAGCATTTCTGACTGTAAAGATATTGCATCAAGCAAAAGGTCTATACCTTCTCCAGTTAAGGCTGATATTTTTATACAAATTGTATCTCCTCCCCATTCCTCAGGGACAACATTTTTTTTACTTAAATCTGTTAAAACTTTTTTAGGGTCTGCGTTTTCTTTATCAATTTTGTTTATAGCAACAATTAGAGGGACATTTGATGCTTGAGCGTGTTCGATAGCCTCTTCAGTTTGTGGCATCACTCCATCATCTGCAGAAACAACTAAAACAACAATGTCAGTTACTTTAGCTCCTCGCGCTCTCATTGCAGAAAAAGCTGCATGTCCAGGAGTATCAAGAAAAGTTATATTTCCTTTGTCTGTTTTTACCCTATAAGCGCCGATATGTTGAGTAATTCCACCAGCTTCAGAGTTAACTACTTTAGTTTTTCTTATGTAATCTAGCAAGGAAGTTTTACCATGATCAACATGACCCATTATTGTAACTATTGGCGCTCTTTGTTCTAATTTTCCTTGTATTTCTGCTTCAGGTTGTAATAATTTTTCTTCTGTTTCAGTTTTAATAATTTTTGTTTCGTGCCCAAGCTCGTCTACTATCAATATAACTGTTTCTTGATCTAAGAGCTGATTAATTGTTGCCATAACACCCATGTTCATCATAACTTTAATTAATTCTGATGACTTCATAGATATCTTTTGAGCTAAGTCACTTACAGTTATTGAATCAGGTATTTCTATTACTTTTTTTATAGGTTCTGTTGGTTTCTCAAATTGATGTTGAGTGATTAAATCTGAATCAATATTAGATTCTTTTTTATTAATTTTTTTATGTTTAGGTTCTTTTAGATGTAATTCTTTATTTTCAAAACTTTCTACCTTAGCATCCTTGTCAATTTTAGTTTTTTTCTTTGCGGTTATCGTCTCAATAGGTTTTGATTTGCTTTGATTAGCTGATAGGGTTGTTGTTGATTTATAATTTGCATCTACTTTAGCAGTTGTTTTTACTGGCTCGTCTGTTTTATTATTATTTTGATTTTGTAGACTTTGAGCGTTAAGTATTTTTTTTCTTCTAACTTGTATGGTTACATTTTTTTTAGCTGATGTAGACTTAGACTGTTTTACAGATGTATTTTTATGACTTTTTAGCGACAAACTTTTTTTAATATCATTATCAGTCATATAAAATCCTAGATTATTCTTGATTAATCCATCGTTCTCTTGCTTCCATAATTATCTTACCTGCAATGTCTTCAGATAATTCTATCACGTCTAAGAGTTCAGCTACAGATAAATCCGCTACATCATCAATGCTATTAATATCATGGTTGTTAAGCTTTATAATGTCTTCTTCAGACAATTCTTTAATATTTGATAATAAATTATCTTTATCTAATTTACCCTTTTTAAGCTCTAATTTATCTAACGCCCTTTTTCTAAGCTCATTTATTATATCAGTATCAAAATCTTCTATAGAATTAAATTCTTCTAAAGAACAGTATGCTATTTCATTTATAGATGAGAACCCTTCTTTTGCTAAAACATCAGCAACATCTTGGTCTACGTTTAATTCTTCCATAAATAAAGAGCTGAGTTTTTTATTTTCCTCTGTTAATTTATCATCAGCTTCTTCCTTGCTCATTACATTTAATTCCCATCCGGTTAGTTCGCTTGCAAGTCTGACGTTTTGTCCACCCCTTCCAATAGCTTGAGATAATTGATCTTCAGATACAGCAATATCCATAATTTTCTTCTCTTCATCTACAACAATTGATAATACTTCTGCTGGCGACATAGCATTAATTACAAACTTGGCAGGATCCTCATCCCACATAATTATATCTATTCTTTCTCCACCAAGTTCATTTGAAACAGATTGTACTCTTGATCCACGCATTCCCACGCAAGCTCCTATGGCGTCAAGTTTTGGATCATTTGATTTAACAGAAATTTTAGCTCTTAGCCCTGGATCTCTTGCGGCACCAAGTATTTCAATTAGCCCTTGACCGACTTCTGGCACTTCTAACTTAAATAATTCAACTAAAAATTCTGGAGCCTTTCTTGTTATATATAATTGAGGTCCTCTTGTTTCTGATTGCACATCACTTAAAAAACCTCTTAATCTATCTCCTGGTCTTATAGCTTCTCTTGGAATTAAATTTTCTTTCAAAATTATTGCTTCCTCCATAGATCCTTCCTTATCAGGCATCCCTAAATCAATATAAACATTACCCTTCTCTACTCTTTTAACAATTCCAAAAATTAATTGACCAATTTTTGGTAAATATAACTCTACGATTCTGCTTCTTTCAGCATCTCTAACTTTTTGAACTATTACGTTTTTAGCTGCTTGTGCTAAAATCCTACCAAACTTTATTGATGCAACCTCTTCTTCAAGATAATCTCCTATTTTAAGGTCTTTATTTTTTAAAACTGCATCATTTAAAAGTATTTGTTGGTCTTCTAGTTCATCTTCAATTTCATCTACTATTAGCCATCTTCGATATGTCGTATAATTTCCAGTCTCAAGATCTATGGTTACCCTGGCTTCAATATCTTGTTTTTGATTAAGTCTAAATTTTTTCTTAACAGCTCCTGCTAACGCATGCTCTACAGCATCAACAATAACCTCTTTGCTAACGTTTTTCTCATTCGATACTGTTTCAATAACCAAAAGTATTTCTTTATTCATTTCTTTTTAATCTCTATATCTCTTTGAAGGTTTGCTTTTTTTATATCATTGAAGTTAATTTGAATTTCTCCTTCTTCATTTTTTATCAAAATAGAATCTCCTTTAATAGATTCTATAGTTCCTAAAATATTTTTATGTTTATTTATAGTTTTCTTTAATTTTACTTTAACCTTAAAACCCTTGAACGCACAAAAATCCGATATATTGTAAAGTTCTCTATTAATACCTGGTGATGATACCTCTAATGTGTATGTTTTTTGTAAATCACTTTCCAATTCTATTAAATTGTTGCTTATTTGTGAAACAAATGCACAGTCTTCTATGCTCACTCCATTGTCTGAATCAATAATAATATCTATTTTTGGGTTTTTACTCATTTTATTAATACTAATATTCAAAACTCTTACATCTTTACTACCTATAATTTCATTAATAGATATCATTAATTTTTCCTCAATTTCATTCATTTGTCATTCAGCCAATAAAATAGCCCCTAATGGGGCCTAGTATGAATATTGTATAATACTTTATTTCATATAAATAGAAAAAAAATAGGTGTTTTTTATATCTAGGCAAAAAATTTATGTATTTATTTATTGTAAGCTAGCTAGTAGCGGGGGCAGGATTCGAACCTACGACCTTTGGGTTATGAGCCCAACGAGCTACCAGACTGCTCCACCCCGCACTGTATAAGGAGTCTATAGTCTCTCTAGTTAATTTTCAAGCCTTTAAAGGTTTGAGATTGAGTAATAACTTATTTGACCTAAAATATCGGGAAACAGGCCTAGGAGCACAAGAAGGAAGACATATAGATAAGTAATATATGAAGTTGATATACAACTCAGTTTATTATCTAAATTATCAAAATACATAACTTTAATAACTCTTAAATAATAATAAGATCCTATGACGGTCATCAGTACAGCAAATATACTTAAAAATATATTGCTTGTAAGAATTAATGATTGAATTATAAAAAGCTTTGCGTGAAAACCTAGCAAAGGAGGTATGCCAATAAAAGACAACATTAATAACATAAAAATAAAAGCTAATATTGGATATTGTTTATTTAATCCACTTAAATTAGTAATTTCTTCAATAGGGGATTCTCCATTTTTTAATTCTGATAATAATCCAAAAGCCGCGATTGTAAATAATACGTAGGTAATAGTATAAAACATAGCTGCTTTATACCCCTCTATAGATCCAGTAAATATACCTAATAATATAAAACCTATATTCGCAATAGTAGAATATGCAAGCATTCTTTTTATATTAGTTTGAACAATCGCAGTAACATTACCAACTATAATAGATAATATTGATAGTATAAATAATATATCAGCCCAAAAAATATATAAATTAGAAAAAATAGAGTTAATTATCTTTATAATAATTATAAAAACAGCTATTTTGGGAACCGTGCTCAGTAATAAAGTAGTAGTTATTAATGAGCCATGATAAACATCTGGAATCCACATATGAAATGGTGCAGCCCCAAATTTAAATGCCAAGCTTATTAGTATAAAAGTTAAAGCAAAAATTAAACCTACAGCATGCAAAGTATACTCACTAGATGAAAAATTTAACGAGCTAATTTGATTTGATATTTCCACATAATAAAGGCTTCCTGTTAACCCATATATCAAAGAAATACCAAATAATAGAAATCCTGAGGCAATGGCTCCTAAAATATAATATTTAATTGCTGCCTCAGAAGAAAAAATAGAATCTCTATTAAATGATATAAGGGAATACAATGATAAAGATAATAATTCAATGCCTAAATAAAGTAATAAAAGATGTTCTGATGAAACCATAATCATCATTCCAATAAGAGCAAAAAGCGCAATCATAAAATATTCTGACTCATATTTTTTAAAATATTGTAAGAACTTGTAGGTATAATGTAATATAAGAGCCAAACTTAAAGTAATAAATAATTTAAAAATATTAGAAAATATAGATGTGTTATAAAGGTTTGATGTATTTTTATTAAGAAAATTAAAATTATCAATAATATAGTAGGAACACAAAAATAAAGAAAGTTGTACAAAATAATAAGAAATCTTTTTATTATTTTTTGAGAAAAAAGAATCTAACACAATCACAAAGGATAAAACTGTCATTATTATGATTTCAGGTATTATATAAAGAAAATTTATCATTATTAAAGTTTTGTAACCAATGAGTTAATTATGTTATATGAAGCCTCATGACTTATATCTAAAATTAAATTAGGCTTAATGCCAATTAATAAAATTAATATTACTAATATGAATAAAGACCAAAATTCATCTGTTCTCAAACTCTTCATTTTCATAACATTTTCATTAGTAGTTAATCCAAAAAGCACTCTTTTCCCCAACCATAAAGAATATGATGCAGCAAGAACTAATGTGGTGGATGCTAAAATTGCATAAAATGGATTAATCTCAATGCTTGATATCAATACCATAAATTCACCTACAAAACCAGATGTTCCTGGTAATCCAGAATTTGCTAATAAAAAAAACATCATTAATGCTGAAAATAATGGCATAGTTTGAGCAATGCCTGATTGCTCATCTATCATTCTTGATTTAGTTCTTGTATAAATAATTCCAATGCAAATAAAAAGTCCTGCGGATATTAAACCATGAGAAATCATTTGCATAATTGCTCCTTGAAGCCCTACTAAAATGATGTCGTTGTCTGTTCCAAAATCTTGACTTAATATATTAAAAACTAAAAAAATACCAAGCGTGACAAACCCCATATGAGCAATTGAAGAATAAGCAATAAGTTTTTTCATGTCTTTTTGAGCTAGAGCAACAAAACTAATATAAATAATTGCTATTAATGATAATGTTATAACTATGTGGTTTAAATATATGCCAGCATCAGGTGTTATTGGCAATAAAAAACGTATCATTCCATAACCTCCAACTTTTAGTAAAACTGCAGCTAAAATTACGGACCCAGATGATGGTGCCTCGACATGTGCATCAGGTAGCCATGTATGAACAGGCCACATTGGAATTTTTACACCAAAAGCAATAAGGAAAGCTAAAAATAAATATATTTGGGTATCGAGATCTAATAATAAATGATAATAATCTAAAATATAAAAGCTATTAGCTTTAAACGAAAGATATATTAATGATACTAGCAGTAACACTGAACCAAAAAGCGTATAAATAAAAAATTTTAAAGTTGCATAAATTCTATTTGGTCCACCCCAGATACCTATTATTAAAAAAAGAGGTATAAGTGTTGATTCAAAAAAAATATAAAATAATATACTATCAAATGAACAAAACACTCCAAGAAGTAGTCCTTCAAGTAACAAAAATAATGAAATAAATTTATTATTCTGGCTACGTTCTTCTGAAAAATTAAATAACATAATTATAGAGGTGATAATTGTAGTAAGAATAATGAAAATTACAGAAAAACCATCAACAGCTAAATGATAATTAATATTTAAATTAGAAATCCATGGTATTTTTTCAACAAATTGTAATGAAAAATCATGTGGATTGAAATTATATAAAATAATTATTGAAAATATTAAAGTAATAGATGAGAAAAAGAATCCTACAATTTTAATTAGAGGTAGATTATTTTCTTTGATAAGTAAAAGTAAAAGACTACCTATTATTGGGGTCCATATTAATATACTTAAAATTGGAAAATGATGTATAAACATAATTAAAAATTAAAGAAAACTAACAAAAATAGCATTAAACCAATTATCATAGTAAATGCATAATGATATATATATCCTGTTTGGATTAACCTTATTCTAGTTGATATTTTTTTAATTTGATTAGCAATTCCATTTACAATTAAATTATCTATAATATTAACATCAGATTTAATCCATAAAATATTTGCAATTTTTTTAAAATATAATGGAATATAATTGTTAGATAAATTAATGAAACCATATTCACTTTCAAGAATTTTCTTTATTAAACTTAACTTACCTTCGAAAATTTTCGATAAATCTATTTCTTTATAATAAATTAGATAAGATGTAATAACTCCTATAACGAGAACGAAAAAACTTAAGCTTGTGAAAGCATGTACTGTAAAACTGAAAGCACTTATAATATAGTTATTATAAAAGTTACTTGTTATATTAAAATCACTCGTAGAACCAGCAAAATAATTATTAAAAAGCATTGAATCAAATAGAGCTAATCCTATAAACATACTTGGTATTGCTAATGCAATTAAAGGCATTAGGATTACATCCTTATGCTCTAATTCTGTGCTATCTTCAATTTTAAGTTTGTTGTCACCAAAAAATACTTTAAAGAATATTTTAGATGTATATAAAGTTGTTATAAACACTCCTGCAATTAAGAAATAATAAATAAAACTATTTCCATTATTTTTAAATATATCAATAATTAAATCTTTTGAGTAAAAACCAGACGTAAATGGAACCCCCATTAAAGATATTCCTGCTATTAAATAAGCAAAAAATGTATAAGGCATAATTTTTCTTAATCCTCCCATCTTTGTAATATCTTGCTCATGATGGCATTTTAAAATAATTGATCCTGCGCATAAAAATAGCAATGCTTTAAAAAAGGCATGTGTTAATAGATGATATATTGCAAAGGAATAATAAGACGCTCCAAGAGCTGCTGTCATATATCCTAATTGTGATATGGTTGAATAAGCTATGATTCTTTTTATATCATTTTGAACCAAAGCAACGAGTCCCATAAGGAAAGCTGTTGATGTGCCAATAATTAAAATTAAATCTAAAACATATCCAGATTCATTATATAGAGGTGATAGCCTAACAATCATAAATATACCTGCGGTAACCATTGTTGCTGCATGTATTAACGCTGAAATAGGTGTTGGGCCCTCCATAGAGTCAGGTAACCAAAAATGAAGTGGTATTTGTGCTGATTTTGCTGAAGCACCAATAAAAAGTAATAAGGCAATTAATGGTATTGCTTCAAAAGAATAATTTAAAATAGTTATATTTTTTTCACTCAATGCAGAAAGAGATAAAAAAAGATTATTATAATCTAGGCTCTTGGTAGACACAAAAATAAGTATCACGCCTAATAATAATCCTATGTCACCGATTCTGTTTACAATAAATGCTTTTAGGTTAGCATTAACTGCGCTTATTTTTTCATGCCAAAAACCAATAAGCAAATAAGAAGAAAGTCCTACTAGCTCCCACCCAACAAATAATTGAAGAAAATTATTTGAGAAAACAATCAGTAACATAGAAAAGGTGAAAAAATTAGTGTAAATAAAAAATCTATTAAAACCTAAATCTTTTTCCATATAACCAATGGAATAGATATGAATAAAGAAAGATACAAAAGTAACTATAAAGGACATTACTACAGATAAACTATCTACAAGTAACCCAAATTCAAATGTAAATTTGTTAGAAGAAAACCATTTAAAAAGAGTAAAGTTTTCAATGGGTGTAGGGTCAAACAAATAAGATATTAATAAAAACAAAGATAATATCATTGATATTCCTATTGAAATATTGCCAATTATGGCAGTGCTTAAGTTGCTTTTATCATTTTTAAATAAAAGAATTAGTGACCCAAGGAGAGGGGAAAAGATAATTATAGTAATCAAAAAATACATCATCCTTTTAAATTTCCTATATCATCTACATTGATACTATGTCTATTTCTATAAAGCACAACAATTATTGCTAACCCAATAGCTGATTCCGCTGCTATTACAGTAAGAATAAAAAAAACAAATATTTGACCTGTTAAATCACCAAGGTAATTACCAAAAATTATAAAATTAAAGTTTATAGATAAAAACATTAACTCCAGAGACATAAGCATGATTAATATATTTTTTCTATTCAAAAAAATACCTGCTAAGGAAATACTAAAAAGTATTGAGCTAAGGAATAAATAATATGACATAGGTATCATTTTGAATCCTCGTCTTTTACTATAAATATTCTATCTTCCTTTTTAACATTAACCTGCATATCAGGGTCTTGGAATTTATTATCTGATTTCTTTTTATGGGTTAAAGTTATTGCAGAAATAATGCCTAATAATAAAATAACAGCAGCTATTTCAAATGCCAATATATATTCTGTGTACAAAATATATCCTAGGTTTTTAGTATTGCTATCACTTATTATAATTATTTCTGTAATAATGTTTTTATTTGTATCTGCAAACTGATTTTGAAAAAATAAAATTAATAAAGCAGACATAATTATAAAAACAAATATGCCTTCATTTAAATATTTAACAAACCCACTTGTAATCTCTGATAAATTTATATCAAGCATCATTACAACAAAAAGAAATAAAACCATGACTGCCCCAACATATACTAATATAAGAATGACGGACAAAAACTCTGCGCCTAATAGCAGCCACAATACGGCTGAACAGAAAAAAGAGAAAACTAAATATATAGCAGACTTAACTGGGTTATTACTTATAACCACTCGCATTGAAGAAATGATTAAAAAAATAGAAAATAGATAAAATATTATAAGTTCTGCATTCATTTTCTTATCCTAGATTTTTTCTATCTTTAAGTTCTTCTTGTTCGTAAATATCCCCAATTTTAAGAAGATCAAACTTATTAACAATTTTTTCATTCCTATTTTCAAAATGGAATTCAAAAATTTTGGTTTCAACTATAGCGTCTACAGGACACGCTTCCTCACAGAAGCCACAGTAAACACATTTAAATAAATCTATGTCATATTTTGTAGTTCTTCTTGTTCCATCTGTTCTCATTTCTGTATCTATTGATATTGCTAATGCTGGACAAACAGCTTCGCATAATTTACACCCAATACATCTTTCCTCGCCATTTGGATAGCGTCTTAATGCATGTAACCCTCTAAATCTAGCTGATTGAGGTGTTTTTTCATCTGGGTATTGAACTGTAATAGGTTTTTTAAAAAGTTTTTTACCTGTTACTGATAGTCCTTTCAATATTTCTAAAAGAAAAAGACTTTTAAATATTGTTGAAATTTTATTTATCATACTGAGAACCATGGTTGAATTTTGTAATATATCATAAAGCCTTCTAAAAAAATCCATACTAAAGTAATTGGCAAAAATACTTTCCAACCTAATCTCATTATTTGATCATATCTATATCTTGGTAAAGTAGCTCTTAACCATAAAAATAAAAAAATAAAAAATAATGTTTTTATAGATAACCAAATAAAACCCGGTATCCAATTAAAATAATGTTCTAGGAAAGTTGACTCAAATGGTGATAACCAACCACCAAAAAACATTATGCTTACTAATATACTTATAAGAATAAGATTCATGTATTCTGCTAAGAAAAACATAGCAAAAGTAATTCCAGAATATTCAACATGAAAGCCGGCAACAATTTCAGATTCTCCTTCAGAAACATCAAATGGAGCTCTATTTGTTTCCGCTATTCCTGATATTAAATAAATAATAAAGAGCGGAAATAACGGAATCCAATACCAATGGATAATTCCTCCTTTTTGAGAAATAATAATTTCCTGCAGATTAAGACTACCGGCAGCCATGAGTACTCCTACTAAAGCAAAACCCATTGCAATTTCATAAGCTATGATTTGAGCGGCAGACCTCATGGAACCCAAAAATGCATATTTAGAATTAGAAGCCCATCCTGCTAAAATTACACCATAAACACTTAACGAAGTTAAGGCTAAGATAAAAAGTAATCCTGCATTAATATTGGCAATTACAAAATATTCAGATAATGGAATAACTGACCATACCAATAATGATGGTACCAACATAATTATTGGCGCTGTTAAAAACAAACCTTTGTTTGCATTTGACGGAATAATGATTTCTTTAGTTAATAATTTAATTATATCTGCTATAGGTTGTAACATACCATAAGGTCCAACCCTTGTTGGTCCCATCCTAGATTGCATAAAACCAATAATTTTTCTTTCTGAATATGTTGTGTATGCGACTATTAAAAATAATGGTACTACAACCAAAAGAATGTCTATTAATGAGTTAAGTATAATAAAAATAATATTCATGATTTTATAGTTATATGGCCTGATTTAGATTCGTTTAATGTATTATTAAAACTAGAAGTATACACAATTGTATTGATTGGTAATTCTTTTTTTATAAGGAAATTTTTTACTTTATAATTTTTATTATTTTCTCTAATTTCTAAAGTGTCTTTGTTGTTAAGAATTTGACCTAAGTCTGATGAAATATAAATAAACTTGTTATGTGACTGCTCTGTTAAATTTAATGATTTTGATCTACGCACAATTTGATCTGAAGCATAAATATGTCTAAGCGTATTCTTATATATATAATTATTTGTAATGGATTTAGAATTAATATTTTTAAATTTTTTATTTTTTGAATAATTAAAATCTATGTTTTGCAATGATTTTAAAAGAAAACTTCGAATAGAAGAAATATTATAATCCCCTAGATTATTCATTTTTATAAGATTATTTAATATTGACCAACCTTCAAAAATATTTTTATTCGGGTTAACAATTTTATTATAAGCTTGATATGTTCCTTCTATATTAATAAAGCTACCATCTGTTTCTGCAAATGTTGAAATTGGTATTATTACATCTGCATATCTTTCAATTAGTGGTGTAACATAAGATGTAAAAAAAATATTATATTTAGATTTATTTAACGCCTCAGTAACTGCTGATGCATTCCAAAAATCGTGTTCAGGCTCTAAATTAAAGAATACATATGTAGATAAACCAGATTTAATCATGTCAGATACGTTTAGTCCTGGTTTGTTAGTTGGTTGACCGCCAAAATTTCTATGCGGTATATTTCCAAATAACCAAGCAGATGTTGAATTACAGAAATCCGTTAAATATCCCTGTTGAGCGTTAATGGATTTTGAATATTTTGTAATTGAATCTAAAATTTGAGATTGATTCACAAGATAATTTATATTTGGACCAATAATTATTAATGTTTTATTATTAGTATTAATTGCAGGTTTCTTTTTATCAAAAAACTTACTTAAATCGCTGTTGTTTAAAGCAATTTTTCCAGCAAGCTCAAAATCTTCGTCTAACGAATCGAAATGAATAGAAAATATCTTTGTATTATTTTTAGATGCCTCGTTAAATCTAATTGTTAGAATAGGGAATTCTGTTTTTATATTGACACCAACTAATAATATATTATCAAATTTATCTAAGTCATTTATATTACAACCTAGCGATGGCATTAATGGATAATTTTCTTGATAATTGAAATCACACTCGTTTGTTCTATGGTCAATATTTTGGATATTCATACTTTTAAATAAATGTTGAAATAAAAATAATTCTTCACTTGTAGATTGTGCAGAGATTAAGCACCCAATCTGATCTAATCCAAAATCATTAATGGTTGATTTTATTATTTCATTTGTTTTATTTAACAATATTTCTTTTTCACACTCTACAAGCTTCTTATTGTTACGAATCATAGGTTTTGTAGCCCTATCTTCTGAGTAAATACCTTCATACCCAAATCTATCTCTATCTGATAACCAAGTCTGATTAATATCATGGTTTTCTTTAGGGACTGCTCTAACTATCTCATTATTATAAGTATGATAATAAATATTAGAACCTATACAATCATGTGGGGAAATAGCACCATGTTGTTGTAAATCCCATGTTCTAGCTCTATATCTATATGGTTTATTATTTAGAGCCCCCACAGGACACAAATCAATCATATTACCTGATAATTCTGAAGATATTCCCTCTTCTATAAAAGTTCTAATTTCCATATGTTCGCCACGATTTACTAAGCCTAGCTCTTTATTATTTGAGACTTCTTCACCAAATCTTACACATCTTGAGCAATGTATACATCTAGTCATCTCTGTTGAAATTAAGGGGCCAACATCTTTGTCAATAACAACTCTTTTAAATTCTAAATAATTTGAATGGCTTTCTCCATGTTGTATAGAGACATCTTGTAACTCACATTCTCCACCTTGATCACAAATAGGGCAATCTAGCGGATGATTTATTAATAAAAATTCCATTGTATTTTTTTGAGCATTTTTAGTTTTATTAGAATGAGTAAATATTTTCATATTTTCTTGTACTGGTGTAGAGCATGCTGGCTGTGCATGTTCTATATTTTCGATTTCAACTAAGCACATCCGACAACTAGCAACAACTGATAAGTGCTTATGATAACAAAATCTTGGAATCTTAATTCCATTTCTATCTGCAAGCTCAATAATTGTCTCATTTTCTCGCGCTTTATATTCTTTGTTATTGATAAAAACTTTCATATTAGGAAACCATAGACTCTTTTTTTTCTACATAATATTCAAATTCATGCCAAAAATGTTTTAAAAAACTTCTAACAGGCATAGCTGCTGCATCTCCCAATGCGCAAATACAATGTCCTTCGATTTGATTTGCAATTTTATTAAGCTGATCAAGATTATTTAATGTTCCCTTTCCATTTAATATATTTGATAAAATCTTATGTAGCCAACCAGTTCCTTCTCTGCATGGTGTACATTGTCCACATGATTCGGAATAATAAAATCTTGAAATACGATGAAGAACCGAAACCATGCAAGTGGTTTCATCCATAATAATAACTCCGCCAGACCCTAACATTGATCCAGCTTTTGCAATTGATGGATAATCCATTGTTGTCATCATCATATCTTCTCCCTTAATTACAGGCACAGAAGAACCTCCTGGGATAACTGCTTTTAATTTATTTCCATTTAATACTCCTCCAGACAATTTTAATAGGTTTGAAAATGGCGTGCCCAAAGGTATTTCATAATTATTTGGTTTGTTTATGTGCCCACTCATGGAAAAAATCTTGATTCCTTCAGAATTTCCTATGCCAATATCTTTATACCAACCTTCGTTATTTAACATAATTTTAGGAATGCTAGCTAAAGTCTCTGTATTATTAATTATGGTTGGTTTTCCAAACAGTCCTTTTATTGCTGGGAATGGAGGTTTAATTCTAGGCATTCCCCTTTTTCCTTCAATAGATTCAAGCATTGCAGTTTCTTCACCAACAATATATGCTCCTGCTCCAATTAAAGAATAAATTTCTATACTAATATTAGTAGATAATATATTTTTACCTATAAAATTATTTTTATACGCTTCTTCTAACGCATTATTGAAAACTTTCCATTGTTCATCTAAAAACTCACCGCGAAGATAATTATAAGCTACTGAAGCTCCAATTGCATAAGAGGCTATTAACATTCCTTCAATAATTGCATGTGGATTATATCTTAAAATATCCCTATCTTTGCAAGTTCCAGGCTCGCTTTCATCTGAGTTACATACTAAATATTTTTGTTTTGCTTGCTGTGGTATAAATGACCACTTTAATCCTGTTAAAAAACCTGCTCCACCTTTACCTCTTAATCCTGATTCTTTAATTTTATTTATTATTTCTAACTTAGATGATTTTCTTTCTACTATTTTTTTCCATGCCTCATAACCGCCAAGACTTATATATGTTTCCATAGATGCTGGATTATTAAGATTAAAAGTTTCCGTACAAAGTTTTATATTCATTTTATTCCCTCTAAAATTTTATCTACTTTATTCAGAGTTAAATTTTCATAGTTTTTATGATTTACTTGCATCATTGGGCCCCCATTACAAGCGGCTAAACATTCTATTTCATCTTTCAAATAAAATTTTTTATCTGGTGTTGATTCTCCAACTTTTATATTTAGTTTTTTTTCAATATAATTGAGTATATTGTCTGAGCCTCTAAGCATGCACGAAATATTATTACAAACCGCAATTACATTTCTTCCCACAGGTTTGATGTTAATCATTGTATAAAATGTGGCTACTTCAAACACATCAATCTCTTTTATCCCTAAATATTTTGCTAGAGCTTGAATTATTTCTTTAGTAACAAAACCTTGGTTATGATGTTGTATTATTAATAAACTTTCGATGATTGAAGATTTCGATTCCATTTCAGGAAATTTTCTTTTAACACGATCTATCTGGTTTATAATTTCATCGTTAATAACATATTTTTGATTCATCTATCTATTTCCCCAAAAACAATATCTTGCGTACCTATAATAGTTACTACATCTGACAACATGTGATTTTTACACATTTCATTTAAAGCTGAAAGATGTGGAAAACCAGGGGCTCTAATTTTAAGCCTATATGGTTTATTTGCTCCATCAGATATTAGATAAATTCCAAATTCCCCTTTTGGTGCTTCAATTGCTGTATAAGTTTCACCTTCAGGTATACAATAGCCTTCAGTAAATATTTTAAAATGATGTATTAGTGACTCCATATCCTCTTTCATATTTTCTCTGTTTGGAGTAGCAACCTTTGCATCATTTATCATTATTGGCCCTGGATTATTTTTTAACCAATCAATACATTGTTTAATAATTTTATTGGATTGTCTTAGTTCTTCAATTCTTACTAAATATCTATCATAAGAATCACCTGTTTTGCCAATTGGTATATCGAATTTAAGCTTATTATAAACCTCGTAAGGTTGTTTCTTTCTTAAATCCCATGGAATACCAGAGCCCCTCAACATTGGTCCGGTAAATCCTAATTCAAGTGCTCTTTCAGGATTAACAACTCCTATGCCAACCGTTCTTTGCTTCCATATCCTGTTATCTGTTAGCAGATTTTCATATTCATTAATACACTCAGGAAATCTAGAAACGAAATCTTCTAAAAAATCTAGCAAAGTTCCTTCTCTGTTATAATTTAAATCTTTTAACTCATCTTTGTTTTTAATAATAGACTTTTCATATTTAGGCATGCTTTCAGGCAAATCTCTAAAAACACCTCCTGGTCTATAATATGTTGCATGCATCCTAGTTCCTGAAACAGCTTCATAACTATCCATTAAATCTTCACGTTCTCTGAAAGAATATAAAAATACTGACATAGCTCCAATATCAAGTGCGTGCGCTCCAAGCCAAAGTAAATGATTAAGTATCCTTGTAATTTCATCGAACATTACTCTTATATATTTAGCTCTATCAGGAATGTCTATATTTAATAATTTTTCTATTGCTAGAACATAAGCATGTTCATTGCACATCATGGAAACATAATCTAATCTATCCATATAACCAATAGACTGGTTGTATGGTTTTGATTCAGCTAGTTTTTCGGTAGCACGATGTAAAAGACCGATATGTGGGTCAGCATCCTTGATTACTTCTCCATCCATCTGTAAAACTAATCGTAAGACTCCATGCGCTGCTGGATGCTGTGGCCCAAAATTCATCGTAAAATTTTTAAATTCCTTCATTCTTTATTTTCTCTAATTACTTTTGGCACTAGAACTCTTGGTTCTATATCAACAGGTTCATATATAATTTTTTTTAGAGTAGGATCATATCTAATTTGAGTGTTACCAATTAATGGAAAATCTTTTCTAAAAGGATGTCCGATAAATCCATAATCTGTCAGTATACGCCTTAGGTCTGGGTGGCCTTCAAACAAAATGCCAAATAAATCAAAAGCTTCTCTTTCGTACCAATTTGCAGCAGACCATAAATTAACTACAGACGGGATTATTATTTCATTGTTATC
This sequence comes from Gammaproteobacteria bacterium, assembly GCA_002718845.1. Taxonomy (GTDB): domain Bacteria; phylum Pseudomonadota; class Gammaproteobacteria. The sequence continues at coordinate 49,435 of PBFS01000007.1, forward strand.
TAAATAAACTTTTACTCTAATTCTAAAATTTTTTTTTATAGACAATAGATGATAAGCAACACAAAACCTACTTGCGTTATCTTTATTTTTTATACTATCTCCAAATTTAATTCTTCCGTGTGATTTTGACTTTATACCTCTATTATATCCTGTTGATGTTGCTTCACTCGTTTCCCATTCTGATTCTCCATACATACTATAATCAATTGCGCATAAATCTGATAATTGAGTAAATAGAAGCTCATTGTTATGTTTTAAAATTGTCATAACTTTTAATAGTGAATTTTTATTTATTTTAAGCGTCACAATATCTGAATCTAAAATAAGATCATACGGTTCAGTTATATATTTAGAAATAATATCTTGCATTGGAATAATTTACACAGGGCTATTTACTACTAATGTATTTTGTCTTCTAATTTTATTTTGTAATTGTAAGATGCCATATAATAAAGCTTCAGCTGTTGGTGGACATCCTGGTACATATATATCAACTGGAACAATTCTATCGCAACCCCTAACTACTGCGTAAGAATAATGATAGTAACCACCACCATTTGCACATGAACCCATAGAAATAACCCATTTAGGATCTGCCATCTGATCATAGACTTTTCTTAAAGCTGGTGCCATTTTATTTACAAGTGTACCAGCAACAATCATTACGTCAGATTGTCTTGGGCTTGGTCTAAATAACATGCCAAAACGATCCAAGTCATATCTTGAAGCACCTGCATGCATCATTTCTACAGCGCAACAAGCTAACCCAAAAGTCATTGGCCATAAAGAACCGGTTCTTGCCCAATCAAAAAGATTTGAGGATTTTGTTAAAACAAAACCATCCTTATGTATATTTTCTAATCCCATTCTAGCGCCCCTTTTTTCCACTCATAAATAAATCCAACAACTAAAATTAATAAAAATAACGCCATAGATATAATTCCAATAAAGCCTATTTCATGTACAACTACAGCCCATGGAAACAAAAAAGCTATTTCTAAATCAAAAATTATAAATAAAATTGCAACCAAATAATATCGGACATCAAATTTCATTCTAGAATCTTCAAAAGCTTCAAAGCCGCATTCATATGGTGAATTCTTTTCTGTGTTAGGATTATTTTTGCCAAGCGTAAAACCGATGCTCAGCATTATAGCAGCAAAAATTATTGCAAAAATTAAGAATATTAATACTGGCAGGTACTCTAATAGCATATATTACTCCAACTCCATTATATCCTATAAAACAGACATTATATCCTATAAAACTTAGACATATAAATTATTTGTATGAAAAGAAATAGTTTTATTAATTTCATTATAATTTTAAAGGTCAATGGATTGCTCCATAGGTCTGCCGATGGCCGGACTCGAACCGGCACGACTTTCGTCACTGCCCCCTCAAGACAGCGTGTCTACCAGTTCCACCACATCGGCTAAACTAAGGAAGGTTGTTTTGATTATCAGTATTAGGGGGATTAACTGATTCTTGTTGAGTCGTTATTTCTTTTTCTAATAAACTTTTATTATCTATCTGTATATTTGATGCAAAATAAGCTAAAGATAAACTTGTAATAAAAAAAATTAAGGCTATAAAAGTTGTTAGCTTTGTTAAAAAAGTCGCACTACCTTTTGCACCAAAAACTGTTGAGGAGGCGCCACTGCCAAATGCTGCTCCAGCATCAGCACCTTTTCCGTGTTGAACAAGTATGAGAACAACTAGGGAAACCGCAAGAATTATATGTATGGCTAGTATTATTGTTTGCATGATGTTATTTATCTCAAATTGCACAGCAAATATCAATAAATTTTTTCAAATTTAATGATGCGCCGCCAACTAATACTCCATCTACATTTGGTGTTTTTAATATAGAATTAGTATTTTTTGGATTAACACTGCCTCCATAAATAATTTTTATTGATTTAGATTTATCATTTGCTATTTTATTCATTTTTGTTCTTATAAAGTCATGTACGTTTGTAATATCATTAATACTTGCAGATTTACCGCTTCCTATAGCCCATACAGGTTCATAAGCAATTATAATATTTTTTTTATTAGGTGTTATTAAATTTAGTGATTTTGAGAAAGCTGTTTTAATTTGTTGCTGAATAACCTGTTTTGTTAATTTTTTATTATATTCTTTAAGGGTCTCCCCAACACAAATAATTGTTTTTTTACGAGCTTTTAATGATTGATATACTTTCATAGCTATTATTTGATTATCTTCTTTAAAAATGTGTCTTCTCTCAGAGTGTCCTACTAGAGTATATGTGCATTTAAAATCATTAATCATATTGATTGATATCTCGCCTGTATAGGCGCCTTCTTCATAAGGAGAAATATTTTGAACACCCAAGGATATAATTTTATTAGATTTAGATTTTTTTAGTTTTTCATATATGAATTCTAAATATGGAGACGGGGGTAATAATAAAATATCATTGCTAATTTTCAATAATTTTTGTTTTTTTATAATTCCGTCTACAAGCTTAGAAAGTAATTTATAATTACCATTTTGTTTCCAATTAGCAGCTATTAGTTTTTTAGATTTCATAGGTTAAGCTTTTATTTATATTATCATAAAAGTAATTTAAAAGTATTTCTATTTCAGATTCGCTCTCATGTTCTATCAACAATCTAATTAATTCTTCTGTTCCTGATGGCCTTACTATAATTCTTCCTCTATTATTAATTTTATTTTTTAATTCTTTTATTACTTTTCTATTCTGTTGATCGTTTATAAATCCCGATTTATCTTTGACTCTTATATTGACAAGTTTGCTGGGTATAGGTTTAATTTCTTTTTTTAATTCTGATAAAGGTTGTTCAAGGCTAATTAAAGCCGATATTAAATTAATCATTGTGATTAAGCCATCACCAACATATAAATTTTCAAAGTCATTTATAATAATATGTCCAGAAGATTCTCCTCCTATATATGCATCATTTTTAATCATTTCTTCTACAACATTTTTATCACCAACCTGTGCTTCTATAAATTTAATGTCAATTTTTTTATATAAATCTTGAATGCCATAGTTAGTCATAACAGTGCCAACTACTGGTTTTCTAATATTATTTTTTTGTTTATTATATTTTGTTAAAATATACAAAACATCATCACCGTTTACAATTTCCCCGTCTGGACTAACAAATATCGCTCTATCCCCATCACCATCTAACGCTACTCCTAAATCAATTTTTATTTTCTTCTGTTTATTTCTTTTTGATATAGCCTCTATAGAATTAAATGATTTTATAAAATCTTGTATAACTTTTGGATTAGTTGCGCCACAATTATGATTTATATTTTTTCCATCTGGTTCATCAAATATTGGCGTAACTGTAAAAATACTATTATTAAATATTATATTTATTAATTTTGATGTAGATCCATTTGCACAATCTATAAAAATATTAAGTTTATTATTTTTGCCTAATGTATAATCAATTTTCTTTCCAATGTATTTGTTTATTATATCGGAATACATTGTTTTGAAAATTTCATGATTATTTTGTGGTTTATCTGTACAGTCAGGTATTTCATCAACAGAAACATGTGTTTTTTCAATATTTTTTTCTGTTGTATTGTTTATTTTAAGCCCATCTTTATCAAAAAATTTCATACCATTATCATCATAAGGATTATGAGATGCTGTAATTTGTATACCAGCTACTAGTTCTTTGTTGAGTTTATTTAAACAAAGACTCATTGCGGGCGTGGGCAATAAACCTACAACACAACATTTTGATCCTTGATGAGATATACCAGAAAATATTGCATTTTGAATAATACTTGAAGATTCTCTGCCGTCATTGCCTATATATATCAAGCCTTTTTTTCCTTGAAAAATAGTGTCTGCAAAAGCATAGGCTAGTTTTTTAATAATACTTGTAGTTATAGGATATTCTCCAACCTTTCCTCTTATCCCATCTGTTCCAAATATTTTCATTATTTAAAATTTATAGATTCAATTATATTTTTTACAATTTTTGTCTCATGTACATCGTGCGTCCTAACGATACTAGCTTTATTTATAATAGCTAATGCAGCTGCAGCTAACGACCCATTCAGCCTCATTTCCACATCTTTATTTAATAAGTTGCCAATCATACTCTTACGCGATATACCAACTAACACATTTTTATTTATAGAGGTTAATTTTTCAAGGTTATTTAACACTGTATAGTTATGGTTTAAAGTCTTCCCAAATCCAAATCCTGGGTCTATAATAATTTTTTCTTTATTAATTCCATTATTTATACAATATTCTTGTCTATCCTGAAGATATAAAAGAATATCATTCATAACATTATCATATGTAGGATTTTCCTGCATATTTTCAGGAGAATTTTGCATATGCATTAAACAAATATATGTGTTTTGGTTTTTAATAATGTTTAATAGATTAAAATCAGAAATAGCTGAAATATCATTTATAATCTGTATATCATATTCTATCAACTTACTAATGACTTCAGATTTAGTTGAATCTATTGATAAAGGTATATTATATGATTCTCTAATTTTTGATACTACAGGTAGAAGTCTTTTAATTTCCTCTTCTGTTGATATACTTTTTGATCCAGGCCTAGATGATTCTGCCCCTATGTCTATTATATCAACACCTTGTTCAATCATTTCTTTAACGCGTAGTATGATTTTTTTTATATTATTATATTTTCCTCCATCATAAAATGAATCAGGCGTTATATTCAAAACTCCCATTATTTGGCACGAAGTAGTATTTAATTTATAATTCATATTAATTTTTGCATGCGTTTATATTCTTCAACTTTTTGAAGGAAAATCATCTGAAAGTTTTTTAACTCTTCATCTTTTATGATAAATTCTTGAAATTGAATTGTTGGTGGTGGCGTACATATTAAGATAACTCCTTGTGTTATTTTAGTATTATAAGTTTTGTTATGAGCTAAAGAATATGCTGCTACCTGTAGGAAATAATCATCAATCCAATTTCTTTTTTTAGGTTTATTTGATTGTTTAAAATCAAGAATACTTTCAATTCCATTATATATACCACAAGCATCTGCTGTCCCTGCATATAAATCAGGGAAGTGAACATTTACTTCGGCACCCCATAGTTCATTAAGGTTTGTGCTTAAACTTTCTTCAATAATTTTTTTTGACATCTGATAAGGGGCATTGTCAAAACCTTCAAAATCTAGTTTAGTTTGACCAATCAAAAACTCCTCTAAATGTTGGTGCATTTGAGTTCCTCTTCTAGATGATTCAGACACAATTCTTTCTGCTTCATGCTCGCCTACTTTGCGTCTCCACTCTTCTAATGATTTCTTTTTTTCTTCAGATTCTGTTCCTTTTAAAACAGTTGTAACTGATGGTAGTTTTTGACCATTAATTTCATAACATCTGACGCCCAATTGATTAATGAGCTTACTTATTGGATATTTAAATTGCTTATTCCATTTCATACTAATAAGTATTTTAGATGTTATTGAGTAAAAATGAAAACGTAAGCTTCGATTAGTTGTTTATCAAAATTATTTTATGAAACTGGTGTTGAGACAGGGCTAGTTTTTGTTGATGGTTTTACACCACCATCAGAGTCTGAGCCATCATCATCTGACCAACTTTCAGGTGGAGATGGTTTTTTTCCGCTCATAATATCATCAATTTGCTTGCTATCAATAGTTTCCCATTTCATAAGGGCTTCAGCCATAGCATGCATCTTGTCTATATTATCTTTAACAAGTTTTTTAGCTCTATTATATTGCTCATCAACAATTTTTCTTATTTCAGCATCAATAGTAGATGCTGTTTCGTTAGAAACTGTTTTTTGTTTTGATACAGTTTTACCTAAGAATATTTCACCTTCTTCTTCGGCATAAGCTAATGGGCCCATTTTGTTTGATAATCCCCATTTAGTCACCATATTTCTTGCTAGAGCTGTAGCCCTTTCTATATCATTAGAAGCGCCAGTTGTAACTGCATCTTTTCCAAAAATTTCTTCTTCAGCAACTCGTCCACCAAATAAAGCGGCAATCATACTATTAATTCTTTGTTTGCTATTACTATATCTATCCTCTTCTGGTAAGAACATTGTTACTCCTAACGCCATTCCTCTCGGGATAATACTTACTTTATAAACTGGGTCATGCTCAGGAACTAACCTTCCAACAATCGCATGTCCCGCCTCATGATAAGCAGTTAATTTTTTCTCATCATCACTCATAACCATGGATTTTCTCTCGCCACCCATTAATATTTTATCTTTTGCTTTTTCAAAATCTGACATTTCTACAATTTTTTTACTAGCTCTTGCTGCAAACAAAGCAGCTTCATTAACTAGATTTGCAAGGTCTGCTCCTGAGAACCCAGGCGTCCCTCTTGCTAAAATTTTAGGTTTAACATCATTTGCTAATGGCGTTTTTTTCATATGCACTTTTAGAATTTGTTCTCTACCTCTAATATCAGGCAATGGGACTGTAACCTGTCTATCAAATCTACCAGGTCTTAAAAGAGCAGGGTCTAAAACGTCTGGTCTATTAGTGGCTGCTATAACTATTACTCCCTCGTTACCTTCAAAACCATCCATTTCTACTAAAAGTTGGTTTAATGTTTGTTCTCTCTCATCATGTCCTCCACCTAATCCAGCTCCTCTNNGCTCCNACCNACNGCATCTATTTCNTCNATNAANATNATACANGGCGCATGTTTTNTNGACCTTGNTCAAACATATCNCNNACNCTNNNGGCACCNACACCNACAAACATNTCNACAAAATCAGANCCNGANATNGNAAANAAAGGNACNTTTGCTTCNCCNGCAATTGCTCTTGCAAGTAGNGTTTTACCTGTTCCNGGTNATCCAACCATTAAAACACCNCTAGGAATTTGNCCTCCAAGGTTTTGAAATTTAGCTGGNTCTTTTAAAAAATCTACTAATTCTTTTACTTCTTCTTTAGCCTCTTCTACTCCTGCTACATCATTAAAGGTAACTTTAACTTGGTCCTCTGTTTGCATTTTAGCTTTACTTTTTCCAAATGACATTGCGCCTCGACCACCGCCAGANCCTCCTTGCATTTGTCTCATAAAGAATATCCAAACACCAATAAGTAACAAGAATGGAAACCAATGTATAAATATNTGAGCTAAAAAAGATTGTTTTTCAGGAGCTTTGCCAGAAATTTGTACCTTACTATTTAATAACTCTCCAACAAGCGCAGAATTATCTGTTTCTGGGCTAAAAGTTTGAAATGTTTGCCCAGATTTAAGAGAGCCTGATATTTCTCTGCCTGATATTGTTACTTCTTCAACCTGGCCTGTTTGCACTTGTTGCATAAATTCAGAATAGTTGTACTTTTCTGTGGCTTGGTTTTTTCCACCTATTCCACTAAACAAAGACATGATTACAACAGCAATCACAGTCCAAATAAGTAAGTTTTTTATTAAATCGCTCATAGCTTATTTACTCTAAGTCTAGTTTCTACTATCTTTATTGTCAATTTTATCACTCATAATCTAACATATTATCTTTATAATCATTGCAAATTAGGTATATTTCGCTACTTTTCCTTTTAGATGCATCAGGTTTAAAAACAGAAATTTTCTTAAAATAATCTCTAAGAAGATTATTTACATCATTATAGTTAGTCCCTAAAAAATATTTCATAACAAGCATCCCACCAGGCATAAGCAAAAATTTACAAAAATTTGAGATATTCTCAGCTAATTCATAAAAATTTGCCTGATCTATATCACTTATACCTGTAATATTGGGGGCAATATCAGATAATACAAGGTCAAATTTACAATTATATTTAGATGATATCTCTGATATTAATTCACTATTTCTTATATCACACCTGTAAAACTCTACTTTTTCTAAGGATTTAAAATCTAATAAATCAACTCCTATAATAAGTTTAATGTTTTTATATTCTTTAAGAACTTGCAACCAAGACCCTGGCGCGCACCCTAAATCAATAACATTTCTAGTATTAGATAAAAAATTATACTTTTGATCTATATTTTTAAGTTTAAATGCTGCTCTAGATCGATAATTATTTTGTTTAGATTTTTTAACATACGTATCACTAATATGTTTTTTTATCCATTCAGTTTTTTTATTATTCTTAACCATCACAAAATATTATATCATTGAATTCAAATATTTAGATTGTTATGATGATGTATGGCTCAAATAACATTTCAAGGTAATCCAATTAATACTAGCGGTGAATTACCACAGGTTGGAGATAAAGCACCTGATTTCATATTAGTTGATTCTCAATTAAATGATATTTCACTATCTAATTTTAAAAATATGTACAAGGTACTAAATATAGTTCCAAGTTTAGATACTCCTGTTTGTCAAAAATCAACAAAAGTTTTTAATGAAAAAATAAATTCTATTCAAGATGCAGTGGTTTTAACAATTTCTGCTGACTTACCTTTTGCAATGGAAAGGTTTTGTTCATCAGAATCATTAACTTTAATCAAATCCCTATCAATGATGCGCTCAAGAAATTTTGCTAAAGACTATGGTGTATTGATTACTGATGGACCTCTTAAAGGCATTACGGCAAGAGCAATAGTTGTTATAGATAAAGATGATAATATCATCCATACAGAATTAGTAAATGAAATTGCAAATGAGCCTAATTATGAAAATGCAATGAAGTGCATTTCATAATTTTATGAGCTTCACAAATAAAGTCTTATTTGCAATGTTATTTGGCATTTTTGTTGGACTATTACTTAATAATCTATTTTTAAATGAAAATATTTTACTAAACATAAATATTGTCTTTAATACCATATCTTCTATATTTTTAATTCTTTTAAAGATGATTGTTCTGCCATTAATTTTTGTATCAGTGTTAGCTGGTATTGTCTCAATAAGTGATATCTCTATGTTAGGTAGGATTGGCATAAAAACTTTGTCACTTTATATATTAACAACAATAATTGCTATCAGTTTAGCGTTACTTGTGTCTAGTTTTATTAATTATGATACTTCAAATATTTCATTAGTAAATAATATAAATATTGACAATATTGAAAATACACAAGGAAGCGTGTTGTCAGTTTTTATTCCTGAAAATTTTTTTCAAGCATTATCTGAAGGTAATGTTATTCAAGTTCTCTTTTTCGCAATTTTTCTTGGTATTGCATCATCTTTAATAAAAAATGANATTCCTCAATTTATTAATTTGATTGAAAATCTTAACAAAATTTTTAACAAAATGGTTTTAATAATTATAAAATTAACACCAATTGCAGTATTTTGCCTTCTTGCAGAAACATTTTCAATTCAAGGCATAGGTGTTTTCATGCCTATACTTAAATATTTTCTAGTTGTTATTTTAGTTTTATTAATACATTTTTTTGCTACATATTCNTTTTTATTAACTATATTTTCAAATCTAAATAACAAAACATTTTATACTAAACTTAAGTCACTCATAATTTTTACATTCAGCACATCTAGTAGCAATGCATCTATTCCATTTACTCTAAAAACTGTTAATAATGATTTTGGAGTTGACAAGTCTGTATCGTCTTTTTCTATACCTTTAGGGGCTACCATAAATATGGATGGTACTGCAATAATGCAAGGTTGCGCTACTTTTTTTCTAGCATCTTACTATGGTATTAATTTAGAATTTGGAGATTTTATAACAATAATTCTTACCGCTACTATGGCGTCAATTGGTACAGCAGGAGTNCCTGGAGCAGGCATAATTATGTTATCTCTTATTTTAGCAGAGGTTGGAATACCTTTAGAAGGAATTGGTTTGTTATTAGGGGTAGACAGATTACTTGATATGCTGAGAACTAGTGTTAATGTTTGTGGCGATACTTGTATAACTTGTATAGTTGCCAATAATGAAAAATTAATTGATTTAAAAAAATATAATAATTGTGATTACTAATTTAATGTATTATGTCTAGATTGAATATCTGTAACATTAAAATTATCTATAAATAATATAGCTTTACAAAATGCTTTTGCTCCAGAGATTGTAGTAGTCAAACAAACATTATTGTTATTTGCTTCCTTTCTTATTGAAAATGAGTCTTTAATTGATATCGCTCCTTCTGTTGTATTTATAATTAGGTCAACATCTCCGTTTTTTATCATATCTACAATATGAGGCTGNCCTTCCTTAACTTTGTTTATTTTTGCACATTCAATATTATGACTCTCTAAATAAGCTTGGGTACCTTTTGTTGCATATAAATTAAAACCGATATTTTTAAGATCTTTTGCTATATCACAAATTGCTGGTTTATCTTTATCCCTGACGCTTAAAAATACATTTCCTTTCTTTGGCAGGATTACGCTTGCTGCTCTTTGAGCTTTGAAATATGCTTCTCCAAAACTGTCTCCTATACCCATAACCTCGCCTGTTGATTTCATTTCTGGCCCTAATAATACATCAACTTCAGGGAATTTTGAAAATGGTAAAACTGCTTCTTTAACTGAATAATATTTTGGAACTATCTCTTTAGTTATCTTAAGATCTTTAAGAGTTTTTCCTGCCATTACTAAAGCTCCGATTTTTGCAAGTTGTATTCCAATTGCTTTAGATACAAATGGGGCTGTTCTAGATGCCCTAGGATTTACTTCTAATAAAAATATTTCTTGGTCCTTAATAGCAAACTGAGCGTTCATTAAGCCAATAACTTTTAACTCTAAAGCTAATTTGGTTACTTGTTCTCTAAGGTTTGCTAGTATTTTACTAGATAATGTATACGGGGGAATTGAACAACCAGAATCACCAGAATGGATTCCAGCTTCTTCTATATGTTCCATAATTGCACCTATAAAAACATTTTTGCCATCAGATATAATATCTATATCTACTTCAATGGCATCATTTAAAAATTTATCCAATAAAACTGGCGAATCGTTTGAAACAGATACTGCTTCATCCATATATTTTTTTAAATCATCATTAGTTGCCACTATCTCCATAGCTCGTCCTCCCAACACATAAGACGGGCGTACAACAAGCGGGTAANCNNTTTCACTTGCTGCAACTTTAAGAGCTTCTTCTGTGTTAGTTGCTGTGGAATTCTTTGGTTGAGTTAGATTTAGCTTTTCGACTAATAATTTAAATTTCTCTCTATCTTCTGCCGTGTCTATAGCTTCTGGTGAAGTACCAATAATGTTTACATTATTAGATTTAAGTAAATTTGCTAACTTTAAGGGTGTTTGTCCACCATATTGAACAATCACTCCATCAGGTTTTTCTACATCTATAATCGACATTACATCCTCAAATGTTAGTGGCTCAAAATATAGTCTATCTGAGATATCAAAATCTGTAGAAACTGTTTCAGGGTTACAATTAACCATTATTGTTTCAAAACCTTCGTCTCTGAGCGCTAAGGATGCATGAACACAACAATAATCAAATTCAATACCTTGTCCAATTCTATTTGGTCCTCCTCCTAGAATCATTATTTTTTTCTTATTTGATGGATTAGATTCACATTCTAGATCATACGTTGAATACATATAAGCTGTTGTAGCTTCAAATTCAGCAGCGCAGGTATCAACTCTTTTATAAACTGGACTAACGTTAAATGACTTTCTTAATTTTCTTACATCCTCTTCCTTGATATTTATACAGTTTGCAATAAAAGAATCAGAAAAACCTTTACGTTTTAAATTAAGAAGACAATCTTTATTTAAATCTGAAACATTTTGGTTTAATAGATTCTGTTCTTCCTCTACTAGATCTTTTATTTGCGATAAAAACCATTGATCTATTTTAGTTAATTCATATATATCAGATATACTTTGACCTAACCTAAATGCTTCTGCAACATAGAGTATTCTTTGAGGAGTTGCTGATATAAGTTTATTTTTTATTATATCAAAATCTTCTTTTTTAGATAAACTAGAAAACTTAGGTTTTGCCAAACCATCAATTCCGATTTCTAAACCTCTAAGTGCTTTTTGAAATGATTCTTGAAAATTTCTACCAATAGCCATGACTTCGCCAACAGATTTCATTTGAGTTGTTAATTTATTGTTTGCTTCTTTAAATTTTTCAAAAGCAAATCTTGGTATTTTAGTAACAACATAATCTATGCTTGGCTCAAAAGATGCAGGTATTACATTGCCTGTTATTTCATTTCTNAATTCATCTAATGAATAACCAATTGCAAGTTTTGCAGCAATTTTAGCAATTGGAAAACCAGTGGCTTTTGATGCTAGTGCTGATGATCTTGAAACACGCGGATTCATCTCAATAACAAATATTCTTCCATTCTCGGGTGATATTGCAAACTGCACATTAGATCCTCCAGTATCTACCCCAATTTTTCTTAAAACTTGTATTGATGCATTTCTTAGGTTTTGATATTCTTTGTCAGTTAATGTTTGTGCTGGCGCAACAGTTATAGAGTCTCCTGTATGTATACCCATTGGATCAATATTTTCAATTGAACACACAATAATACAATTATCATTTTTATCTCTTACAACCTCCATTTCAAATTCTTTCCAGCCAATAACTGACTCCTCTATTAATACTTCTGTTGTAGGAGACAAATCAAGGCCTCTTTTAACTATAGTTTCAAAATCTTGTATATTGTATGCTATGCCTCCGCCTGTTCCTCCTAATGTGAAAGATGGTCTAATTAAAATTGGAAAACCAATCTTTTTTTGATGTTCTAACGCCTCATCATATGTATGTGCAATATAAGCTAAAGGTGTTTCTAGTCCAATTTCTGTCATCGCATTTTTAAATAATTCTCTATCTTCAGCCATGTCTATAGAATTTATACTTGCTCCAATGATTGCAACGTTATTTTTTTCTAAAATTTTGTGACGATTCAAATCGAGAGTTGTGTTCAAAGCAGTTTGACCGCCCATTGTTGGTAAAATTGCATCTGGTTTTTCTTTAATAATAATTTTCTCAATATTTCTCCAATGGATTGGTTCAATATAAATTTTATCTGCCATATCTGGGTCAGTCATAATAGTGGCAGGATTAGAATTAACTAAAATAACCTTTATTCCTTCTTCTTTTAAAGCTTTACAGGCTTGAACTCCAGAATAATCAAATTCACAAGCTTGCCCAATAATAATTGGGCCAGCTCCTATTATTAAAACGCTCTTTATGTCTTTATTTTTAGGCATTTTTACTCTGTGTCATAAATGTAAAAAACTTTTCAAAAATGTAATGAATATCATGGGGTCCAGGACTAGCTTCAGGATGACCTTGAAACCCAAACACCTTTCTGTTTTTAACCACAAAACCTTGTAAAGAATCATCAAACAATGATTTGTGTGTAGGTATTATATGTTTAGGTANACTTTCATTATCGACCATAAACCCATGGTTTTGGCTAGTTATCAATACTTTTTTATTTTCGATATCCAATACTGGATGATTTGCTCCATGATGACCAAATTTCATTTTTTTGGTTTTTGCTCCTGAGGCGATAGCTAATAATTGAAAGCCTAAACAAATACCAAACAAAGGNAGTTTATTTTCAAGTAATATTTTTATATTTTTAATTGCATACTCACAGGCTTTTGGATCTCCTGGGCCATTAGATAAAAATACTCCGTCTGGTTTTAAATTAAGCACTTCTTTTGCTGACAAATCTGCAGGTACAACTGTTAACTTACAGCCAAAACTTTTTAATATTCTTAAAATATTATGTTTTATTCCAAAATCATAGGCTACTACATTAAAACTTTCTTTTATGTTAGGGGTATTTTTTTCATATATATCATGGACTCCTTCAGACCATTTATAATTTTTATTAGTAGTAACTTCAATTGCTAAATCTTGATTCTCTAATCCTGGAAATTCATTTAAAAGTTTCTTCGCTATCTTTATATCAGGATTATTCCCACATATAATACACCCGTTTTGTGACCCATTATTTCGTAAGACTTTTGTTAGTTTTCTTGTATCAATGCCAGATATTCCAACAATTTTATTTTCTTTTAGAAAATTATCTAATAAATCAGTTTTCCTCCAGTTATTTGCGAGTATTTCCTGATCCCTGATAATAATTCCAGATGCATGAATTTTTTTTGATTCTAAATCTTCTAGATTGATTCCTGTGTTACCAATGTGAGGATTTGTGAAAGTTATAATTTGACTATGATATGAAGGGTCAGTGATTATTTCTTGATAACCAGTCATTGATGTATTAAAAACTACTTCTCCTACTGAAGCACCTTCAATACCTATGGATTTTCCATAAAAAGAAGTGCCATCAGCCAGTAATAGTAATGCATCACATGTATTCAAATCTTAATTCTTTATATAAAAAAAAAGATGGCTCTGTNTGAGTCATCTTTAATTGTAATTTTTTTAGTTTCATCTAAAACTATATAATACGGTAGTCTACTCCTCCTGTCTAACACTTAATACATATTTGTATAAATCTTTCTTATTTATATCAGTGAATAACATCAATATATCAACAGTTTCTTTCTGAGTGTAATTTTGCAAGAGTTTTAAAACCTTTTCTCGCAATTCATCAGGGTTATTGGTTGTTTTTATAGGTGTTCCTATAATTAGAGTAATTTCACCAGATACCACATTATTTTGTAGTGATAATAATACTTTGTCAGCTGAGTTAAAAAATATTTCTTCATGTAATTTTGTTATTTCACGAAAAACTCCTATTTTGGTATCTCCACCCATAATACGTATTATTTCTTTTATAACTCTAATAACCCTATATTTACTCTCAAATATAATTCCTGGTTTACCCATATTTTTAAGAGAAATAATTTGTTGTTTTAATTCACCTGTTTTTTTTGAAAGAAACCCTAAAAAAACAAAATTATTAATAGGTATTTCTGAAACAGATAAAGCGCTAGTTAAGGAGCTGGGTCCTGGTATAGGTATTACGTGGAATCTACCTTGATTACTCTTTATTAGCTCAAAACCAGGATCTGATATTGATGGTGTCCCAGCATCAGAAACTAATGATATTTCTAATCCTTCGCAAAGATTCTTAATTATTGAGTTTTTCTTTCTTTTTTCATTATCTTTATTAAAAGTGATAATTTTTTTTTTAATACTATATTCATTTAATAGCTTTGAGGTTCTAGCAGAGCTCTCAGCTAAAATATAATCACTTTTTTTTAGAATCTCTAATGCTCTAATTGTTATATCTTTGAGATTACCAATTGGTGTTGCCACTATATAAAGATTGCCTTTCATAAGATTGCGTATGTATAATGTTTATTCTTGCTAGATTATAATGTACTATAAACAATGTCCATAAATTAAACATGAACAAGTTAGAAATAATAAAATCAAACTTTTTAGAGAATCAAGAAATAAATTCTTTAACAGTTGAAAAAATACTTCCATCAATTGAAAAATCTGTGTCTACCCTCATTGATATGATTAATAATTCTGGAAAATTATTAACCTGTGGCAATGGAGGTTCTTCTGGTGATGCTCAACATATATCGTCAGAGTTTATTAATAGGTTTGAGATTGAAAGAAAAGAATTGCCAGCGATATCACTAAATTCAGATACAGCAACTATGACTTCGATTGCTAATGATTATGACTACAAATATATTTTTTCAAAACAAATTAATGCTTTTGGTAAACAAAATGATATTTTAATGGCTTTTACTACTAGCGGAAATTCTACAAATATTCTTGAAGCTATTAAATCAGCTAAAAAGAAAAAAATGATTACTATACTAATTTCTGGTAATGATGGCGGTGAATCTAAAAAACTTCTTGATGCTCATGATATTGATATTATTATTCCACATACAAGAACTAGTAGAATACAAGAAATGCATTTAATTATAATTCATGCTATATGTGAATGTATAGATAAGTATACAAACACCTAGAGTTACATATCTTTTTCAGTTTCACTTAAACTAGCCTGAAAAGATTCTTTATTAAAAATTCTTTCTGAGTATGCGTCAATAATTTCTTTATTCTCTTTTATTTCCATGCCTAGACATTTAATTCTCCATAATAACGGAGCTAAGCTACAGTCTACTAAACCAAAATCTGTACTCATAAAAAAGTTATTATTAATTAAAGGGACTATTTCTAAAAAATAGGATTTGATTTTATCCTGAAAAGAATTATCAAGTATTCCATTATTATATGACTTATTAAATTCTGGATACCATTCATTCTCAATCCTATCAAGTGCTAACCTAAATTTAGCTCTTGCAACAGGATCAACTGGTAATAAAGGGGGATGAGGAAATCTTTCATCTAAATATTCAATAATTACTCTTGAGTTTTGTAAAATTAAATCTCTGTCAACTAGTGTTGGGAAATCATCGTAAGGACTTATAGATTTTATTTCTTCAGAGATATTGTTTATATCAATTTCATGCAATTCTGCCGATATTTCTTTCTCTTTGATAACCAATCTTGTTCTATGACTGTGTAAACAATCCGGTAAAGAAAATAATAAAATTGCGGATCTGCGGTTTGCTAATGATGTCATATCAATCTATGTCCTTCCAATATTCGATTTTTAATAAAAATGCTACAAATGAGAAAATTACAAGAAATAGCATAACCCAAAACCCTATTCTATATCTATCTAATTGCGCAGGTTCAGATACATAAGTCAAAAAATTTACCAAATCTGTTGTTGATTGTTTATATTCTATCTCAGTTATATTACCTTTTTTCACGTATTCAAACTCAGACAAATCGCTATTAATTGGTTTTTTTATTCCTTCCATCCACCAAAGAACATGTGGCATGCTAACGTTTGGATATAGTTTATTATTAACCCCAAACGGTCTACTTTCATCTTGATAAAATGACATTAAAAAAGTGTAAAGCCAGTCTGGCCCTCTGGAGCGAGCAATTAACGTTAAATCCGGAGGCATAATACCAAAAGATTCTTTCGAATGATCTGAGTTAACAGCATTTAACATAAGAGAACCTATTTTAGTTGGTTTACCATTTTTATCAGTAGTAAAAATTAAATTTTTTTCTATTGTTTCTTGATCAAGCGATAAGTGGTCTATAAATTTTACATATCTTTGATATTTAAGGCTATGGCAACCAAAACAATTATTCATAAATATTTTAGCCCCCCTTTGCAATGAGGCTTTATTATTCAAATCAATTAAAACCGTCTGTAATTCCAAGTTAGCAGATGCTCCAACTAAAGATGAGTAAAAAATCAAAGGTAATATAAGAATATATTTATTCATGCATTGTAACTCTATCAGGTACGTTTTTAGTTTTTTCTTTAGGACTAATAAAATATAAAACTATGAAAAAACCAAAATATATTAATGTAAATAATCGTCCTACCCAAGTAAGAATTGGCGTTACAGGATTCATTCCAATATAACCTAAACCAATAAAACTTATAGCAAAAAGAGTTAGTAAGATTTTGTAAACTCTTGATCTATATCTCATTGATTTTACAGGGCATCTATCAATCCAAGGAAGCAGGAATAATACAAAAATTGCTAACCCCATTACAAGGACCCCTCCAAATTTATCGGGAATAGCTCTTAAAATTGCATAAAAAGGAGTGAAGTACCATACTGGCACAATATGTTCTGGTGTTTTTAAAGGATTAGCGGGAACAAAATTATCTTTTTCAAGAAAATATCCTCCCAGTTCTGGTAGAAAAAAAACAATAAATGCAAAAATAATTAAAAAAAACGACAACCCAAAGACATCTTTAACCGTGTAATAAGGGTGAAATGGTATGCCATCTAGAGGAATTCCATTTTCATCTTTATAGTTTTTAATTTCTATGCCATCTGGATTATTAGAGCCTGTAGTATGTAATGCAGCTAGATGCAAATAAATTAGCGCAAATAATAATAAAGGTATCGCTATAACATGAAAGGCAAAGAATCTGTTAAGAGTGGCATCAGATATTACATAGTCACCTCTTATCCATGTTGCTAGTGATTCTCCAATAAATGGAATTGCTCCAAATAAGGATATGATTACTTGAGCTCCCCAATATGACATTTGTCCCCAAGGTAATAGATATCCCATAAAAGCTTCTGCCATCAATAAGACAAAAATAAGCATTCCAAAAATCCAGAGTAATTCTCTTGGGTTCTTGTAAGAGCCATACATCATTGCTCTAAACATATGTAAATATATTATTATGAAAAAGAAAGATGCTCCTGTAGAATGCATGTATCTTATTAACCAGCCCCATTCTACATCTCTCATAATATATTCTACTGACGCAAACGCCTGAACGGCATCGGGTTTATAGTGAATGGTTAAAAATATACCAGTTACAATCTGGAGTATAAAAACAAATATTGCTAAAGCTCCAAAATAATAAAAAAAATTAAAGTTTTTAGGCGCATAGTATTGTGATAAATGGTTTTTAACAAAATTACTGACTGGCAACCTTTCATCTATCCATGCCATTAATTTATTCATTACACATTTTCTCCATTTTCACCCACAATGATTTTAGTCTCGCTAACGAAATAATAAGGCGGCACCTCTAAATTGTATGGTGCAGGCATTCCTTTATGCACTCGTCCTGATAAATCAAATTTTGACCCATGGCACGGACAAAAGAAACCTCCTTTCCAATCAAGGCCAAGTTCTTTTGATTTTGCGTTTGGTTTATATAAGGGTGAACAGCCTAAATGTGTACAAACTCCAAGCAACACCAGATATTCAGGTTTAATAGATCTGAATTTATTTTTAGTATAGTTAGGCTGATGTTCTTCTAATGACTTTGGATCACTTAATTGATTATCTTCCTCTAAAGTTTTATCAATCATATTTTGTGTTCTTCTAATAATCCAAACAGGTTTTCCTCTCCACTCTACTACTTTATATGAACCAGGTGGTAAATTAGATATATCTATTTCTATTGGAGCCCCTGCTGACCTTGCTCTTGCGCTTGGAGACATTGTTTTAAGAAACGGTATAAGGGAAAAAACTCCGCCTACTCCGCCTAATACTTGAGTAAGGTTGGTTAAAAATTTTCTTCTATTAGATGGTTTTTTTGATTCAGTCATTCGTAAGTAAACTTGCCATTCTCAATCGCGTATATCCTAACATATTTTTATAAAAAAAGGTTAAATAATATATAATATAATTGTATATATTAATTGGCAGGGATAAATGAAGGAATTAAGGAATTACATATTTGTTGGCGTATTAACTGGGCTTGTTATTTATTTTATAAGTCCTGGGATGTTTGGAAACCGTATAGAAATAATTGAAGCAACTCCAGTTAAATCAACTGTTGCTGAAAAATATATTAGCTACCATGATACAGTGGATAAGGTAAATAAGTCAGTTGTATCAATTTATACAAAAAAATCTATTCAAAAAAATACTTTTTATGTAGACCCAAAAGATAAAATACTTAGAAAAAAAGCAATAATTCCCACAGGACAAGGCTCAGGTGTAGTCGTAAGCTCCCAAGGACATATTGTTACAAATTTTCATGTAATAGCTAATTCTGATGAAATATTGGTTAGAGATTATTTGGGCAAAGACTATGGTACTGCAGTTATTGGGGTTGACCCATTAACTGATCTTGCTGTCTTAAAAATTAATCATAATACTGTTCCAATTACTTTTGGTAAAATTGATCAAGTTAGAATTGGAGATGTTTCTTTAGCTATAGGCAACCCTTTGGGTATCGGTCAAACAATCACACTTGGTATTGTTTCTGCGACAGACAAAGAAATTGGACCTGGCACATATTCTTATCAAAGATACGTTCAAACGGATGCTGCTATAAATCCAGGAAATTCTGGCGGAGCATTAGTAAATACAAACGGAGAACTTATCGGAATTAATACCTCTATAATAACCCAAGGTGGTGGTTCTGATGGAATTGGTTTTGCAATACCAGTAGATACGGCAAAATATGTTTTCACAGAAATAATAAAAAATGGTGAAGTTATTAGAGGTTTTGTGGGTATAGCTGCAGATCCTTATTACAGGGGTAATGGTATTTTAATAAGAGGAGTGTATAAAAATGGCCCAGGGGATAACGCTGGCGTTAAACCAAACGACATTATAAAGAAAATTAATGACATCAAAGTTCAAGAAGTAAAAGATATACAAAAAATAATTGGCAAATCTAAGCCTGGAGACATAGTTTCTATAGAATTACAAAGAGAGGGTGATATTTTAACAGCAAATATTATAATTGAAAAAATGAATTATGGATTGAGAGAATAGTATATTAATCTTCTCTTAATTTTGCAGATAGCGCATGTGCTTGCAGACCTTCTGCTAATGCTAGAGAAACAGAAATCTTGCTAAGTTCTTTAGCTGTTTTCTTTGAAATATTTATAATGCTAGATCGTTTTTGAAAATCATATACTCCTAAAGGAGATGAAAATTTTGCTGAACCAGATGTTGGCAATACATGATTAGGTCCTGCACAATAATCTCCAAAAACTTCGGGGCTATATTGGCCAAGAAATATAGCTCCTGCATTATTAATCATTTTTAATAAACTTTTATTATTTTTTATCATTATTTCTAGATGCTCTGGGGAAATTTTGTTAACGATATCGGCAATTTCACTATTGTTATTTGCTTTAATAAACATTCCTCTCGATTTAAAAGATTTAGTAATGATTTTTTTTCTCAAAAGTAATGGTAATAATTTTTTAATTGATAGCTCAACATCATCAATAAATTTTTGATTATTTGATATTAATATTGGTTGAGCAAGCTCATCATGCTCTGCTTGAGAAAACAAGTCTAATGCAACCCACTCAGGATTATTAGATTTATCTGCTATGATCACAACTTCTGAAGGTCCTGCAATATTATCTATTCCAACATCTCCATATACATTTTTTTTTGCTAATGATACATAAATATTTCCAGGGCCAACTATTTTGTCTACAGCAGGAATATTTTTAGTTCCATATGTTAAAGATGCAATGGCATGAGCTCCTCCCATACGAAAAATCTTATCAACACCACATAAATCAGCTGCAACAATAGCAAGAGCATGATCTTCAATATTATTTATTGGGCTAGCCATAAAAATTTTTCTTACTCCAGCTACTTTAGCGGGAAGTGTATTCATTAATACTGTTGATGGATAAGAAGCTTTTCCACCCGGAACATAAATGCCAACAGAGTTAATTGGGGTTATTTTTTCTCCTAATACAGTATTGTCTTTTGAAAATGACCAACTTGAACTTAGTTGTTTTTTTGAAAAATTAGTAATTCTCTTTATAGCTTTCTTTAAATTATTTATTTGGATTTTTGATACATTTTTATAAGCTTGTGCTATATCCTTTTTAGAAACTATAATTTCTTTTATATTTTTGATTTTAAAGTTATCAAGTTTGGAAATATATGAAGCTAAAGATTTATCTCCTTTCTTTTTAATATTTGAGATAATTCTAGAAACTTCGTTTTGAGCTTTTGTGTTAACAGTATTTTTAATTCTAATTCTATTTAGAAATTTTTTTTCAAAATCCTTTTCTTTTGTATTTAATTTTAAAGTATTGAATCGCATGTCTATTTTCTTTTATCAATTGCTTCCGAAATTTTATTAATTAATGACTCTGTTTCATCCCACCCAATGCATGCATCAGTAATGCTTTGTCCATAAACAAGATTTTCTTTCTTATTTACATCTTGTCTTCCTTCAACAATATTACTTTCTAACATAACACCACAAATAGAAATATTTCCATTTAAGATTTGATTAACTATATCTTGAACAACTATTCTTTGCTTCTTATAGTCTTTTTGACTGTTTGCATGGCTAGCGTCTACCATAATACTGTTGTTTAAAGAATTCTTAACAAGTGTCTTTGAAACATTCTCTACATCTTCAAATTTATAATTAGCATTCTTGCCACCTCTTAAAATTACATGGCAATCAAGATTTCCTTTAGTTGAAAATATTGCTGACTTTCCTTCTTTTGTAACAGATAAAAAATTATGTGGTTTACTGGCAGCTTTTATAGCATCAATTGCAATTTGTATACCTCCATCTGTTCCATTTTTAAAACCTACGGGACAAGATAATCCTGATGCTAGCTCTCTATGACTTTGGCTTTCTGTAGTTCTAGCGCCAATAGCTCCCCAGCAAATTAAGTCTGAAATATATTGTGGACTAATTAAATCTAAATATTCGTGTCCTGCCGGCATACCCTTTTCTGCTAAATCCAACAATAAACTACGTGCTATTTTAATTCCTTTGTTTATATTAAAACTATTATCTAAGTCAGGGTCATTTATAAGTCCTTTCCAACCAACGACAGTTCTTGGTTTTTCAAAATAAACTCGCATAACAATTAATATATTTTTTGATACTTTATTCTTTATGGATAATAATTTATTTGCATATTCCGTGGCGGCGTCAACATCATGAATGGAGCATGGCCCTACCACCATTAATAATCTATTATCTTTTTTATTAATTATATCAATAATCTGTCTTCTGGATTCTACAACCGTCTCTGTAGCTTTCTTAGTCATTGGTATTTCATTAATTATATCAATAGGAGACACTAATTCCTTCATTGAAGAAATTTTTAGATCATCTGTTTTCTTGTTTATAGTCATTTTATATTTAATTTATTTTGTTCAAGAAATGATCGATATGTTGTCTATTTATTTTATATGAAGTTTTATTAACAATTAGCAATGATGTAATTTTCTCAATTAATTGTAACTCTACTAATCCATTATCTTTAAGTGTTTGGCCTGTTTCTACTAAATCTACAATCACATCTGATAAACCTAATACCGCAGCTAGTTCAATAGATCCATATAATTTTAATACTGAACATGGCAAACCTTCATCCTGAAAAAATTTTTTCGTTATCATGGGGTATTTTGTTGCAACTTTCATATTACTTGCTAATATTTTTCCTTTTTTTCCCGCTATAACAAGCTTACATGCTGCAATATTTAAATCCTTTAATCTTAAATGACTGTTTGCGCTTGTTTCTAATAAAGTATCTTTTCCTACTATGCCAAGATCAACTTTTCCAGATTCTATATAAACAGGTACGTCACTAGCTCTAACAATCATAATGTCTAAAAATTTTAAATTGGTTTCAATAATTAATTTTCTCGAAGCGTGAGGTGATTCTAAACACTTAATATTAGATTTTTCTAATAACTCAAGTGCCTCTTCAAGTATTCTTCCTTTTGATATAGCTAATAATAATTTTTTCATAATAGTATTTTTACATTGGTACTCTTAATATGTCTGCACCTAATTGTTTCAGTTTTTCTTCTATACAATCATATCCTCTATCGATATGGTATATTCTTTCAACTTCGGTTACTCCTTTGGCGGCAAGACCTGCTAAAATTAAACTAGCAGATGCTCTCAAATCTGTGGCCATAACTGGGGCTCCTACTAATTCTGTCCTCCCTGTTACTATAGCGCAATTGTTATTCAGTTTAATATCTGCCCCCATTCTAGACATTTCCTGAACGTGCATAAAGCGATTTTCAAAAATATTTTCTTTTATAGTGCTCATACCGGATGCTATTGAGTTTAAAGCTGTTAATTGTGCTTGCATATCAGTTGGAAATAAAGGATAAGGTCCTGTCTCAATATTTACAGACCTCGGTCTCTTTCCTTTCATATCTAAAGATATTGTAGATTCAGTTGTAGTAATTTCAGCCCCTGCTTCTTTTAACTTTTCTATAACTATTTCAACATGAGATGGAATTGCATTTTTAATAGTTATTTGCCCTCCGGTAATAGCTGCCGCTACAAGAAAAGTGCCTGTTTCAATTCTATCAGGCAAAGCACTATATGCTATGCCTTTTAATGTATCAACGCCTTCAACTTCAATAACATCT
The DNA here is from genome assembly GCA_002718845.1 of Gammaproteobacteria bacterium. GTDB lineage: Bacteria > Pseudomonadota > Gammaproteobacteria. Next base: position 73,233 of record PBFS01000007.1, read on the forward strand.
GTACCTGCTCCCTTGATTGATGCTCCCATAAGGTTTAAAAAGTTAGCCAAATCTACAACCTCAGGTTCTTTTGCCGCATTAGATATAACAGTTTTTCCCTTTGCAAGACTTGATGCCATTAATAAATTTTCAGTACCCGTAACCGTAATTTGGGGGAAAGTAATATCTGATCCAATTAGTTGGTTACAGCTGGCACTTATATATCCATTGCTTATATCAATTTTTGCACCCATCTTAGCAAGAGCATTAAGATGCATCTCAACTGGTCTGGTTCCAATCGCACAACCTCCAGGCAAAGATACCTTGGCAGATCCAAATTTAGCCAGCAACGGACCTAAGACCAATATAGATGCTCTCATAGTTTTGACTAAATCATACGGCGCATAAAAATTATTCATTGTGGATGAGTCAAGCTCTATATTCATTTCTTCATCCATGGTTACAGTTACTCCCATTTGGTTAAGTAATCTGACAGTAGTGGTAACGTCATGGAGATGTGGGACATTTTTTATAGTAACGAAACCCTCTGATACCATTACAGAAGCACACAGCATTGGTAAGACAGCATTCTTTGCGCCTGAAACTGATACCTCGCCTTTTATGGGATTCATACCCTTAATTATTAATTTATCCATATTTGTCTTTTAAATACTTCTTTGATTCGATATTCTAAAATCTTATAGAGAATAATGCCATGAATAAAATTATTTCAAAGTTATATTTCAATCAAATATTAAATAATCCAAAAAAAGTCATAGTATCTTTAATGATTATACTAGCTGTAATGTCGTTATTTATAACAAACTTTAAACTTGATGCATCAGCAGATTCTTTGATACTCGAAAATGACAAAGACTTAATGGTGTATAGAGATACTGTCGAAAGATATGAAACAAAAGAATTTATAGTTTTAACTTACACGCCTAAGATTGGATCAGTATTTGATTCTAAAAATTTAAATTTAATACAAAAATTGAAATCTAAGCTACTTAAAATTGATGGGGTAAATTCAATTATATCACTTGTAGATGTTCCTTTAGTTGAAAGCTCTGATATTCCTATCGTTGAATTAGTTAATAACGTACCAAATATATTGTCAAAAGAAGTTGATGTTGAAAAAGCTGAAGAGGAGATTCTTAATAGTCCCATTTATAAAAATTTAATTATTAGCGAAGATGGAAAAACAACTGCTTTGCAAGTCACATTTAAAAATAATAAAGAATTAACAGAGTTAAGCAAGATAAAGGCACAGCTTGTTACCAAAGAATTACAAGATGAAATATCTGAAGAAGAATCAATGTCTCTTAAAAAGATTAAAAAAGAATATGAGAAACTAAAATATATGCATGATGAAAATATGCATAACATGTTAATAGACATGCGATTAATTAAAGCTAACTTTGAGAATAGTCATGATGTAGAAATTAGAATGGGAGGAATCCCAATGATTGCAGACGATATGATTGGATATGTAAAGAGTGATTTAATTAATTTTGGTGTTGGTGTTTTTATATTTATTGTTGCGACCTTAGTAATAATTTTTAGAAATTTAAAATGGGTTATCCTTCCTCTACTAAGTTGTGCTTATGCGGTCATTATTATGATAGGTTTATTAGGACTAATGAATTGGCAGGTTACTGTAATATCTTCTAATTTTATATCCTTAATGTTAATTTTAACTCTTTCGATGAATATACATCTCATAGTGCGCTATAGACAATTGTGTCAACTTTCTTCTGTCACTCAATATAAATTAGTTTGTCTTACAACTGAAAAAATGGTGTGGCCTTGTCTTTACACAGCTTTAACAACCATAGTTGCTTTTGCGTCATTAGTTTTGAGTGATATTAAACCTGTGATAGATTTTGGATATATGATGGTATTGGGTTTAAGCGTTACTTTTCTCACTTCTTTTTTACTTCTGCCTTGTATTTTATGCTTATTAAAAAAAGAAGTAGTACAAAATAACAACGAAAATAAGGAATTTAAATTCACAAAAAGTCTTGCTGACTTTACTATTAATAATGGTCGCTATGTTATTGGTCTTAGTTTATCTCTTTTGCTAATAACGCTTTTTGGTATTTCACAATTAAGAGTTGAAAATAGTTTTATAAATTATTTTAAGAGTAATACAGAAATTTATAAAGGAATGAAACAAATTGATGACAAATTAGGTGGTACAACTCCTTTAGATATAATAATAAAATTTGAAGAAAAATCAAAATATTTAATTGAGGAGGATGATTTTGGAGCTGACCTACTTGATGATGAAGAGCCATCAGACTCTGAATGGTTTAAAGTAAGGAAGGTAGACAAGATAAAGTTGATACATGACTATTTAGATGGTTTACCTGAAATTGGAAAAGTACTATCACTAGTTTCTACTATTCGTGTTGCTGAAAAAATTAATGATAATAATAAGCTTGATAGTTTAGAAATGGCTTTATTATATAAAAGAGCTCCTGATGAAATTAAAGAAATGGCTGTAAACCCGTATGTTTCAATTGAAAAAAATGAGGCAAGAATAAATGTTAGAGTTTTAGATTCAAAAGACGATTTAAGAAGAAATGAGTTAATCAAAAAGATTAATTATGATATAGAGCATAAATTAGGTTTTAAAAAAGAATCCTATTTTTTAACTGGCATACTTATATTATATAATAATATGCTTCAAAGTTTGTTTGAGTCACAAATATTATCTTTAGGGTTTGTAATGTTGGGTATAACTCTTATGTTTATGATTTTATTTAAATCAGCTTTACTGTCATTTATTGGAATCATTCCAAATTTACTCGCAGCAACTTTTGTATTGGGTTTAATGGGCTTAATTAAATTGCCATTAGATATGATGACAATTACAATTGCTGCAATTACAATCGGTATAGCAGTTGATAATAGCATACATTACATATATAGATTTCGTGAAGAATTTTATTTAACTAAAAATTATGAAACAGCATTATATAATTCACATGATAGCATTGGAAGAGCAATATTTTTTACAAGCATTACTATTATATTTGGTTTTTCAATTTTAGTTTTATCTAACTTTATTCCAACTATTATATTTGGTTTACTAATTGGTCTTGCAATGATGATAGCTTTGCTTGCAGTATTGACGTTGCTTCCAAAACTTATCTTAAGCTTTAGACCTTTTTGATTAGAATTTAGTTTTTTGCTTCTAACTCACTGATAAGTGAATCAATACCATCTCTTTCAATGTGGTCTCTAAAATCCGATCTATAATTCCTTAACAAACTAACTCCGTCAATTATAATATCGAAAACCTTCCATTCCTTAGCATCGTTTAATTTTAACCTATAGTTTACTGGCAACTCCCCTTCTGAAAGTAAATAAATAGATTTTACTTTTGCTACATCTGCTCTTTTTCCTGGCTTATATGGCAAAAATTGCATTTTTTCTCCGTCAAATGTAGTCAAAGACTTCATATACGTTCTCACCATTAACCCTTTAAATGCTTCTTGAAATTGTTTCTTCTGATTATTACTGCTTGACACCCAATTCTTTTTTCCTAGAACAATCTTAGACATTAATAAAATATTTAGTTTAGGTATTACTAGTTGATTCATCTGGTCTCTAAGAAAAGTATCGTCTTTATCTAATTGTTCTTTATTCTCATTGATAAACAATGATACTTCTTTAACGCTATCCTTTAAAAAACCATCAGGCGTTGTAGCTGTAGAGCCAAATGTTAACAGTGGTATGATTAACAAAAAGCTAATTATGTGTTTAAAAATCTTCATTATTTTATGTTAATATAAATTATATTAAAATTATCCATTACAAAATACCATTATGTCAAATACTAGGATAAAATACTCACTAAATAAGGTAAACGTTATATTTTCGGTTATTATTTCCCTCATATTTTTATTTACCTCTGCAGATATACGGGCAGAAGATAATGATCCATTAGAGCCCATAAATAGAGCAATATTTGAATTTAACGAAGTAGTTGATGAAAATATTTTTAAACCTGTTGCTGAAGGTTATAAATATATTACTCCAGATCCAGTTGAAACAGGTGTTTCAAATTTTTTAAGTAATATTGGTGAAATTAGTACAATTGCTAACGATGTATTGCAATTAAAATTTGGCCAAGCAGGTCATGATACAGCAAGATTCGCTTTAAATAGCACATTGGGTATTTTTGGTATATTTGATGTAGCAACTGCTGTAGGCCTTAAGAAAAATAAAGAGGATTTTGGTCAAACCTTAGGTTTTTGGGGCATACCAAATGGCCCCTATTTAGTTTTGCCATTTTTAGGTCCTTCATCTTTTAGAGATGGTCCTAGCCTTATTGTAGATTATCAAATGTCTCCAGTTGAACAACTTCATCATGAGGAAAGACAGGGTTTGCAAGCAATAGATGCTGTAGATGCACGTGCAAAACTACTTAGAGCGACAAAAATTTTAGATGCAGCTGCTAAAGATAAATATATCTTTATAAGAGAATCGTATCTGCAAAGAAGAGAGTCTTTAGTTAGAGATGGTGAAAATACTGAAGAATTTGAGATAGACGTTCAAGAGGTGGACTATTAAACTTCATATAAGTTTCTTTTATGTCTAACATTATCTTTTTGCTTTCTATTGGTATTATTTTAATAGGCTTAGGTGCAAATTTATTGGTCTCTTCTACGGAGTCTTTATCAGCTAAGCTTAATATTTCTCATTTTGTATCAAGTTTTATATTTATAGGGTTAGCTACATCAAGTCCTGAAATATTTATCACAATATTGTCAACTATGAATAATGAATCAAATATTGCTATAGGTAATGCGCTAGGTTCAAATATAGCAAATATAGCATTTGTATTTGCATTAAGTTTATTGTTTGTAAAAATAAATAAGGCTGATTTTAAGAACGCTATTAATCATGAAATGATAGGTTTTTTTAAATGCCTAGTTTTTTATATAATTCTACTTATTCCTATTTTGTGGAACAATAAAATAGATTTTTATGAATCGATTGGACTATTTATAGTACTACTACTATTTGTTATATGGTATAAAAAATCTTTAAAAAAAGACGAGAACAAAAATATAAAAACAAGTGAAGATAATATTTATTTTATTTTATTTCTATTAGTTATTGGCCTTACTGTATTGTTAGAAGGCACTGACTTATTTTTAACAGGTGCTCATGCCCTCGCAAAACATATAAATATATCAAATTATGTGATTGGATTATCTATAACTGCTATTGGTTCAAGTTTACCTGAATTAGCAGCAAGCATAGTATCGGTAAAGAAAAAAAATATAGATTTTGTAATTGGTAATATTTTAGGATCAAATATATTTAACATTGCAATTGTAATGGGATTAGTTGGGTTAATAGAGGCTTTATTAAATACTTCCTCATCAGAACTTTTAGCAAGAAAAGATGTCATAAGAGACATCATTATGATATCTATAACAACACTAGCATTAATTGTTGTTGCTAAAAATTATAATAGCTACTTTGTTAAAAGTATGGGCATAATACTTCTGACCTCTTTTATAATTTATCAAATGACTTTATATGGATTTAGTGTATGAAAAAAATAAATAAAATTCTAGTAGCAAAGAAAGTTATAAAATCCGAAGGTAAGTCTCTAATAAGAGTCGCAGATAAAATAAATAAAGAATTTGTAAAAGCATGTGATGCTATATTATGTTGCAAAGGGAAAGTTGTAACAATAGGGTTAGGCAAGTCTGGTCATATAGCTGCTAAAGCAGCTGCCACTCTATCAAGTACCGGAACTCCATCAACATTTCTGCATGCAGCCGATGCACTACATGGAGATATGGGCGCAATAACTAAAAATGATATAGTAATTTTTTATTCGAATTCAGGAGAAACTAAAGAGTTAATGTTTATACTTCCTTTGTTAAAATTGTTAAAGCTTCCTATTATCACAATTACGGGTTCTAGATCATCAACACTGTCAAAGTCATCAGACATTGTAATAGATTCTGGGGTAAATGTTGAGGCATGTCCTTTAAATCTTACCCCTACATCTAGCGTTATAACTGCAATAGGTATATCTGATGCACTCGCTATAACTTTATTAGAATGCCGAGGATTTACCTCAAAAGATTTTGCAAAATCTCATCCACAGGGAACATTGGGCAAAAGGTTGCTAAAAAAATCTGTTGATATAATGTTTAAAACAAAGATGCCAGTTATTGATGAAATGTCAAAACTAACTAAAGCCATTAATGTTATTAGCAAATATAATTATGGAGTTGTAATAGCACTCAATAAGGACAAAAAAGTTAGTGGTATATTTACTGATGGAGATCTAAGAAGAACACTCAAAAAATTTGGAGACGTAAGGAGTTTAATTCTTAAAAATGTTATGAGTAAAAATCCAATTACTGTAACAACTGATATTCTTGCTGCAGAAGCACTTAATATTATGGAGGAAAGGGAAATAACATGCTTGATAGTTAAAAATAAAAACAAAACATTATCTGGTCTTTTAACACTAAACCAAATACTTAAGGTAGGCATAGAGTAATGATATATAAGGATTATGTAAATTATATGAATTCAATTGATGGAGAAATTATAAAAAAAGCTAAAAATATAAAACTATTAATTTTAGACGTTGACGGAGTATTAACTGATGGAGGTATTTATATCTCCGAAGATAATATTGAGTCAAAAAAATTTTATGCTCAAGACGGCCATGGTCTTATAATGCTTAAAAATATTGGTATTGAAATAGCTATAATTAGTGGGCGATACTCAAAAGCTGTAGACCATAGAGGAAATGAATTAGGTTGTAAAAGAATTATTCAAAACTCAAAGGATAAACTTAAAGAATTCCATAATACTTTTGCACAAAAATTTAATCTAAAAGATGTATGTTTTGTAGGGGATGATATCGTAGACATGCCGCTGATGAAAGAAGTTGGGCTAGCTATAACTGTTCCAAATGCCAATTATAATAATTTATCTAGTCATGCTCATTGGGTAACGCCAAGAAAAGGTGGGTATGGCGCAGTTAGAGATGTCTGTGATTTAATTATTTTAGCAAAAAAATAAAATGTTAAAAAATAATTCTAAAATCAAGAGCATAATAGATAAAATTAAACCCATAATAAATAAAATTAAACCCATAATAAATAAAATTAAGCCAATGATAGACAAAAATCTCTTGTCAATAATGTTGGTTTTTTTTGTGTTAATTGTTATTGAATATATATTATCCAGCGCACTTAATCATAATGTTTTTGACAAGAATTCTACTGTTTCTAATCATTATTTAAATGATTTTGTTATGACAAAAACAGATAAAAATGGACAGTTGTATTGGACTCTTAATGGAGTTAGGCTAGAAAAATTTCCTAATAACCCAAGATCTGAAGTTTGGAAACCTGAAATGAGAATACAATCAACGGAAACAGAGTCTTGGACTATTGTCGCAGAGCATGCACTAGATCCAGATTCATTCTTCAAATCTATTTATCTAACTGGTAATGTAATATTTGATAAGTTTGATAGTAACAATGATAATGAGGCACAAATTAGAACATCTACCGCAATAATATATCCAAATAAAGAAATAATAGAAACAGAAAAATTTGCTACAATAGTTACTCCTGATTCGACAACAACGGGAGAAGGGGTAATTGCTGATTTAAAAAATGGCCATATTAAAATTTTATCAAAAGCTAAAAGAATATCTTATACTGATAAAGGAAGTGAGCAACTGCAAGGTGAAAAAATGATATATAATCTTGAAAAAAAAACATGGGTTTTATTAATGAAAGAAACCAATGATAAATCAGATATAAAAGAAAGAGTTAAAACGATACTTAAAACTAAAAAAACTAACTAAAAATATAATGTCAAAATTAAGCTGTCAAAACTTATCAAAAAAATATGGTAATAAACTTGTTGTTGATGATGTGAACATAACTTTAACAACCAAAAAAGTGCTTGGTTTATTAGGTCCAAATGGAGCTGGGAAAACAACAACTTTTTATATGCTTGTTGGTTTAATTAGATGTAATGGCGGTATAATCATGATTGATGATGAAGAAATAACCAATATTCCAATGCACATGAGATCTGATCTAGGAATAAGCTATCTGCCACAAGAAGCATCAATTTTTAGAAATTTAACAGTTCGAGAAAATATAATGGCAATATTAGAAACACGAAAACAAACTACCAACAATATTAGGGTAAAAAAATTTGATGAATTAGTACAAACACTACAAATTGAAAATATATTAAATAGCGTGGGAGCAAGCTTATCTGGCGGAGAAAGAAGACGTGTTGAAATAGCTAGAGCACTTGCAATAGAACCAAAATTTCTACTATTAGATGAACCTTTTGCGGGAATTGACCCATTGTCAGTTATAGAAATACAAAAAATAATAAAAACATTAATAACTTCAGATATTGGGGTACTTATTACTGATCATAATGTAAGAGAAACACTGAAAGTATGTAATGAGGCATATATTTTAAGTGATGGAAAACCTATAGCTTTTGGAAAACCATCTTCAATTATTAAAAACAAACTTGTTCAAAATGTATATCTAGGTGATAGTTTTAAATTATGAATATTAAACTCAAACAAAACCTCTCTCTAAATAATAAGTTGGCTATGACCCTTCAAATCCAGCTAGCAATAAAATTACTACAATTAAATTCATTAGAGCTACAAAAAGAAATAGATGAACAAATACTTACAAACCCATTCCTTGAAAATGAAAATTCTTCCGAGTTAACAGAAATTACATCTGAAGCACCAACTTTATCTTCTATTTATAATAATGAAGGGAGTAATATTAAAAAACTTGATGCTTTTGAACAACTATCTAGTAAACCACAGTCATTGCGAGATTACCTAATGTGGCAAATAAGGCTGTCTTCATTGAACTCAAATGATCAGTTTATTGCATATAATATAATAGACTATATAAATGATGCTGGCTTTTTTACTGAAAATATAGAAGATTTATTTCTCTTATTAAGAAAAAATTTAGAAATAACATTTCAAGAAATATTTGCTGTCTTACATAAAATACAACATTTGGATCCAATTGGAATAGGTGCAACTTCTTTAAAAAATTGTTTGTTAATTCAACTTGAGCACTATCATCAAAAAAATCCTTCATATCTCAAAGCTAAAAACATAATTAATAAATTAGAGGATGATATAAGCCCTACTTTGTCCAGCTTCCATGAGTTTATTTCAATATTTGAAAGAACAGATGAAAAAAATAGAGATGTTACAGAATTAATAAAATCACTTAATCCTAGGCCTGGAAATATTAGATCTGACTCATTACAACAAGAGCATATAGTTCCAGACGTAATCATTACAAAAAAAGATGGTAAATGGGTAACTGAGCTTAATCCTGAAATAAATCCAAAAATTAGAATAAATAAAATTTATCAAAATCTAATGAAAGATATATCGAGTAAAAAAGATGTAGAGTACGTTAAAACTAATTTGCAAGATGCTAAGTTTTTTCTTAAAGCATTACAAAATCGAAATATAACAATCTTAAAAGTGGCAAAAACAATATTTAGTAAACAAATTAATTTTTTAAGTCAAGGAGAAATTGCAATGACTCCGCTAGCCTTAAAAGATATAGCTAAAGAAATAAATGTCCATGAATCTACTGTTTCTAGATGCACTAATAATAAATACGTTCAAACTCCTAGGGGCGTATTTGAAATGAAATATTTCTTTTCTTCGGAATTAAAAACTGATTTTGGGCAAATGATTTCATCAACAACAATTAAATCTATGTTAAAGAAAATAATATCTAATGAAGATACAAAAGAACCGCTAAGTGATTTGCAAATAGCAAATAATTTATCAAATAATGGAATAAAAGTAGCTAGAAGAACAGTTGCCAAATACAGAGAAGCATTATCTATTCCTTCATCAAAAGATAGAAGGAAAAAATAATAATGGATATAACACAATTTATTAATGAAAACTCTATTTTTATAGATTTTAAATCTAAAAGTAAAAAAAATATTTTAGAAAATATAAGTCATGAAATGTCCAATGGAAATACTAAAGAAAAAGATTTAATTTTTGAAAAATTATATGAAAGAGAAAAACTAGGAACTACAGCATTTGGGAATGGTATTGCAATACCACATGCTAGAATACCTGATTTAAAAGAACCAAAAGTAATTATTATTAAACTTTTAGATGCTATACACTTTGAAGCTATAGATGGAGAAAAAGTTGATTTAATTATTTCTTTAATAGTGCCAGATAAAAAAAACGATCTTCATGTTAAATTATTGGCTAAAATTGCAGAGCTTCTCGAAAATAAAACATTTAGACTTAAAATTAGAGAAGCAGCAAATGTAAAAGATATATTATCGGTTGTGAAAAATTTTAAGCAATAGATTTATTTGTGAAAGGAAGTGATAACAATATAGTATTATTATCTGGTTTATCTGGATCTGGGAAAAGTGTTGCTATTAAAGCACTAGAAGATTTAGATTTTTTCTGTATTGATAATTTGTCTCCTATTATGATAGTTGATTTAATATCTTCAATATGTCAATCAAAAGAAAGCACTTATAATAAAATTGCAATCAGTATAGATATTAGATCTATAAAAATGGATAAAAACCCAAAAGACTCAATTGAAAAATTATATGAGAGTCTAAAAAAAATGAAAATGAAAAATTCTACAATATTCCTACATTCTTCATCAAAAGTTCTTATATCAAGATTTAATGCTACAAGAAGATTGCATCCTCTTGCAAATAATAAACTAGACTTACAATCTGCTTTAAATAAAGAATCTGAGATTATGCAAGACTTAAAAGAAAATGCAAGTTTAATAATAGATACTGATAACCTGTTACCTAATGAACTAAAAAAAGAAATAATTAATAGCGTTAAATTTATTAAAAATAAAAATGATATACTAATTCAATTGCAGTCTTTTGGATATAAAAATAATATCCCTAATAATAGTGATTTTGTATTTGATGTAAGGTGTTTAAAGAATCCTTTTTGGCAAAAAAAATTAAGAATATTATCTGGTAAAAATATGGATGTTATAAAATTTATAGAATCTGATGAATCTGCTATAACAATGGAAAAAAGTATAATCTCATTTTTAAGTAAATGGATTCCAAAATTTATTAAAAATGATAGACACTATATGACCATATCTATAGGTTGTACGGGAGGGCAGCATAGGTCAGTTTATATGGTTGAAAAGGTATATAGACAACTTATGCAAAAGTATAATAATATCCTAATAAAACATAGAGATATTAAATGAATGTAGGATTGCTCCTTTTAACCCATAATGACATAGGTTCTCAGTTATTACTTGCTGCAAAAGCCATCTATGGTTCTGTGCCAATGAGGACAGAGTTATTGTCAATTGATCATTATGATAAGCCAATAGATATAAGTAATTTAGCAAAACAATATGTAAAGGTATTAAACAAAGGAAAAGGTGTTTTAATTTTAACAGATATGTTTGGTTCAACGCCTAGCAATATTGCTAAGGATTTTTGTAATGACAAAAATGTAAATGTTGTATCTGGGATAAATTTATCAATGTTATTGCATATCTTTAATTATCCTAGCTTACCTCTAAAAAAGCTTACTGAAAAAGCTATAGAAGGTGGCAAGGATGGTGTAATGAAAATAGATTATGAAAGAAAAAAAAATAATTATAAAAAATAAACTTGGTTTACATGCTCGCGCAGCTGCAAAAATTGTGACTCTAACTAATAAATATAACTCTACAATAAAAATAGTTAATGGAGCTAAAATTGCTGATGCAAAAAGCATTATGAAAATTCTTATGTTAGCAGCTCCAAAAGGAACAGAAATACTAATTTCAGCATCTGGTAAAGATGAGAGTTTAGCTATAAAAAACCTAGAAAAATTATTTAATGAGAAATTTGATGAAGAATAATTCTCCAATAATCATAAGAGGACTACCTGTATCAAAAGGGATAGCTATAGGTCAATGTCGCGTACTAGAACATGGTCAAAATATTATCGAAAAACAACAAATTGAAAAAAAAGATATACCTAAAGAACTGAGAAGACTAGAAAAAGCATTAAAAACTACCTTAACAGATTTAAAAAAAATTAAACGAAATATTAGCCCTTCTATAAAAAAAAATATAGGACTATTTCTTGATACTCATATGCTTTTAATTAAGGATGATGAATTTATTTTAAATATTAAAGGTAAAATATCATCCAAATTATATTCATCTGAATGGTCCTTATATGATGAATATTTATCAATAAAATCTTCATTTGATGACATGGAAGATGATTATATTAAACAAAGAATAGAAGATGTAAGTCATGTCGTAAAAATGATTTTGAAAAATCTACATAATAAAAAGAGTGAGTCAAAACAAACATTTACAAATATGAATAATTATATCGTTGTTACTGATGATTTAAGTCCTGCAGATGTTTTATTGGCACATGAATCTAAATGCATAGGATTAATATCAGAATTTGGTGGAAGATCATCTCATAGTTCAATTCTAACAAGAAGCTTAGAACTTCCATCTATTGTTAGTGTAAAACATGCGTTATCTTTATTTAAAAATGATGATCTATTAATTGTAGATGGCAATGAGGGATTGATTATTATAAACCCTGACAAACAATGTAAGAATCACTATGTACAATTACAAGCAAAATTTATTCAAAATAAAAAAATATTATCTAATGTTTTAAAAAAGGAAAATATGACTCTTGATAAAGAAAAAATAGAAATAATGGCTAATCTAGAATTGCCTCAAGAATTAAAAATTATTAGTAAAAAAAATATTGACGGCATTGGTTTATTTAGGACAGAATATTTATACACCGATAGAAAAGATTTCCCATCAGAATCGGAACAATATTCTGCATATAAAAAAATTGTTGAAAAAATGGACGGAAAGCCAGTAATCTTTAGAACATTAGATATTGGTTCTGATAAAGAAATACCAGAAAATATTAAGACTGGTGCAATTGCAAGAAACCCAGCTTTAGGGTTAAGAGGCATAAGGTATAGCCTTAATAATAAATCAATTTTTATAAATCAAATAAAAGCTATTCTTAGGTCTGGTGTTTTTGGCAATGTAAAAATAATGTTACCAATGATTACAACTTTTTCAGAAATAAAAAAAGCTTTTGATGTAATAAATAAAGCAAAAAACGAACTTTTAGAAAAAAAAATTAAGTTTAATAAAAATGTTGAAATTGGAATTATGGTAGAAGTTCCATCGTGCGCTATTTTGGCAAATAAATTTGCAAGTCACGTAGATTTTTTTTCTATCGGGACCAATGACTTAGTACAATACACACTAGCAATAGATAGAGTAGATGATGAAGTTAACTACCTATATAACCCATTAAACTCAGCCGTATTGAACCTTATTAAAACTGTGATAGATGCAGGTATAAAAAATAATATACCTGTAGCATTATGTGGAGAAATGGCTGGTGATATAAATTATACTAAGCTCTTATTGGGACTAGGTCTTAAATCCTTTAGCATGCATCCAAGCGCTATACCAGAAATAAAAAATATAATTATTAATTCAAACTTACCAGATCTTAAAATAGCTGTAAAAAAAATTATTGACAATGATGATACTAATGAAAAANTACAATTAGTACAAAGACTAAATAATACTCATTCAAAGTAATTATTCTGATTCGTTTAACAAAAATTCAATTAATGCCTGGCTCGTAAATAATCTATTCTGAGCTTGTTGCCATACTCGGCTTCTTTTTCCATCTATAACGTCTGATTCTACTTCTTCTCCGCGATATGCTGGCAAACAATGCATAAAGATAGCATCATGTTTAGCCTTATCAAAAAGATGTTGGTTTATTTGAAATCCTCTAAATAATTGTTTTCTTTTTTCAACATCACTTTCATCGCCCATACTTGTCCAAACATCTGTTGTAACTAAATCACAATCTTCTACAGCTTTGCCTGGCAAATCACATAATTCAACATTATCTGATGCAAGTGATAATGTTTTTTTATCTGGTTCACATCCTGATGGTGTAGATATCTTTAATTGAAAGTTTAATAATTTTGCTGCATTAATGTATGAATTACACATATTGCATCCATCTCCTACCCATGCAATTTTTTTATCTTCAAAATTTCCTTTTTCTTCATAAAAAGTCTGCATGTCTGCTAAAAGTTGACATGGATGAAATTTTTCTGTTAATCCATTAATTACGGGGACAGATGAATGCTTTGCTAATTCAACTACCTCATTATGATTATGAGTTCTAATTAATATAATATCTACCATACCCGATAAAACTTTTCCGGTATCGCTAATATTTTCCCCACGGCTCATCTGTGTTGTATCAGATGATAGAAAAATTGCATGCCCTCCCATTTTGCTCATTGCTGTTTCAAATGCAACTCTTGTTCTAGTAGAGTTTTTTTTAAATATCATGGCCATGGTTTTATTATTAAATATATTATGAGTGACATTGTTTTTTGAGTCATTTTTAAGAGTTATTGCTCTTTCAATTATTCTCAAAAACTCTTTTCTATTTATATCTAATAATGATTTAAAATGTCTTACTGTTTTCATAACTTAATCTATAATTTTATTTAATATTGAAATTATATCATCTATCTGAGTTCTATTTATTATTAAAGGCGGCAGCATTCTGATTATATTATCTTGTGTTACATTTATAATTAATCCAGACTTGAGGGCAGTTTCTGCTAGATTTATNCATTCATTAACTAATTCTATGCCTATCATTAAACCTTTGCNTCTAATTTCCTTAACAGTTTTTTTCCTAGCTATTTTTTCTTTTAATNTNTTTTGAAAATAATCCCCCATTTCTTTGGCATTATCATTAATAGATAGCGTTTGCATAATATCTACTACTTTTAATCCAACAGTTGTGGATAAAAAATTTCCGCCAAACGTAGATCCATGAGTTCCTGGGGTTAAAATGTCAGAGGCAGTATTTTTAGCCAAACATGCTCCAATTGGTACTCCATTACCTAAAGCTTTTGCAACCATAATAACATCAGGTGTAATTTCATCATGTTGAAAAGCGAACCATTTTCCGGTTCTACAAAAACCTGACTGTACTTCATCAATCATTAGGAATAATTTATTACTANTACATATTCTTTTTAAGTTTTTTAGGTATCCCTTATCAGGAATAATGATTCCACCTTCTCCCTGAATTGACTCAAGTAAAATAGCAACTATATCGTTATGCTCTAAAACTAGTTTTTCTATATATTCAACATTATTATATGGAGCTCTTATAAACCCATCTAATAAAGGGGCGAATCCTTTTTGTGCTTTTACTCCATCAGTTGCTGATAAAGCCGCCATTGTTCTACCATGGAAACTGTTTTCCATAACAATAATTTTAGGGTTTTTTATATTTTTATCATTTCCATATTTTTTTGCAATTTTAATAGAAGTTTCAACAGCTTCTGCTCCAGAATTACAAAAGAAAGCTTTGTCCATACCTGATAATAAACATAGTTTTTCAGCAAGTTCTTCTTGAGGTTTTATGTTAAAAGCATTTGAGCTATGTATTAAAGTTTCAGATTGAGTTTTAATAATATTGGATATTTCTGGATTAGAATGTCCAAGACTAGTTACGGCAAGTCCACATAATGCATCTATATACTTTCTGCCTTTATCATCCCATAGATATATTCCCTCACCTTTAACAAAAGATGCGGGTTTTTTATTATATGTTTTCATTAAGAAATCATTCATATTTAGCCAGTATAAATTAAAAGAGTATTCTAATATATTGCTAGTAGATTACTATTGAAATTTCTAGATTTTCAATGTTTTAAGGTTTATTTGTCAAAAAACGTGATTTTTCTGCGTTTTTCTGCACAATTATATACTGACTTTAGTCAAATCTGCACTATTTTGGTNAAAAATCCTTTTATTTATATAGTGTTTTATGTCAAAATCATCAGGTATACAGTAAAATAACAAATTAATATTAATGGGGAGTTNNATGATTAAATATTTTAGTATGGCTATGGCAATGTTCGTAGCTGTAACAACAAACGCTGTGGCCGGAGGCCACGATCACGCAGCAGGCGCAAAATCAGCAGGCAGCGGTGTTCATTTTTANGGAAGACTATTTGTTGGCTACGATCAAAAAGCGACCGGTGCAGCTAACTCAGTCGATAGTATTCGTGATAATGGGCAAAAAAGTAGATTAGGNNTTAAGTTCAAGGAAAATCTTGGTGCTTTAACTCTAATTGGTAATGCAGAATGGAAGTTTGATTTAGCAGATGGTTGGGGTACTAANGATNNNACAAANTGTACAACAGATGCTAATGNTTCATCGCCATGTCAAACAATAAATTTACATNTAGGTAATTTAGGTTTCATGACACCTGTAGGTTATNTNGGTATGGGTTCGTATGAATCACCATATAAAACTATGGGTATGTATGATCAGCAATATGGATACAGCTTGGGGCATGAATGAACATGGTGCAACTAGTGCAGGTATCTTTGGACAAGCAGGTACATGGGATTCAAGTTTATCTTANCANGGTCAAGTTGGTCCTATTGAAGTTGCTTATATGAGAGGTATGAGTGAGCAAACAAACTCAAATGTTGCAAAAAATGATTATTCACTAGGTTTAAGAGTAGAGAACATGATTGTCTCTGGTCTAGAACTTGGAGTTGCTAGAACTTATGATAAAAGTGAAGGTAATGATGGTGAATCAAATGACAAAATCTTTGCATCATATAAAGTTATGCCTGGCTTAGGAGTCTTCTATACACAAGAAGATCTTGAGATTACTGGAAATGGTTATACAAATGGTGAGGGTGATATTGACACTGTCGGTATTCATTACACTATGGGTAATAACGATATTCAAATAGTGCATGCAAACGGTGATAGCAGAGAAATTGCAGCCAATGAAGATTATAAAACTTTTAGTATATCTAATAGAATGAACTTAAGTCGTTCTACTGATGTAACAATTGGATACATTAGAAAAGGTATGGAAGGTACTGGTAGTACAATTCGTACATATGGTGTTGGTATAACACATAATTTCTAAAATCTTTATGCACAGAAATAAACCCATCTCTATTTAATTAGAGGTGGGTTTTTTATTATCTATATTTAATTGAAACCATCTTTCAAGTAATGCTAGATGCCATAATTTATTTCCGTTTAATTTTGTGAAATTACTATTAGGTTTTTCTAATAAATAATTAATATTTTGTCTATTGAAAATATCTCTATTTATACATTGTGATGATGATAATACTTCTCGCATATAATCATAGAATTTACCCTTAATAATTTTTAAAGGTGGTACAGGGAAGTAGTATTTTTTTCTATCTACCAAGTCTTTATTTAAATATTTTTTTGCAATCTTCTTTAAATAATATTTTCCATTATTTATAACCTTATTTTCAGAACTTACAGATAATAGAAATTCAATTAATTCAAAATCTAAGAAAGGCACTCTTGTTTCTAAACCCCATGACATCGTCATACTATCAACTCTTTTTACAGGGTCATCAATAATTAGTTTTGAAATATCAATCCTCAAAACCTTGTCAAGAAAGCTTAAATTAGTATCATTATATTTTGAAAAAAATGATTCTATTAGTGTTTTACTATAATCAGTTTCTATATATTCTTTATTGATGGTTAATTTATAATCATCATAATCTCTATCAAAATAGTGTTGTGAAAACTTTTGATAATCTGATCCTTTGGCTTTGTTCATAAGATCGTACCAAAAGTATCCCCCAAATAATTCATCTGCGCCTTGTCCACTCAATACTACTTTTTGTATCTTAGAGACTTGTTTTGCTAGCAAAAAAAATGCTGAAGCATCTTGACTCACCATAGGCTCTGGCATCATTCCTATAACAGAATCTAAATTATCATATAAATCATTATCATTGATTGAATATTTGTGGTGGTTAGTATCAAATTTTTTTGATACCTGGTTTGAATAATAAAATTCATTACCCATTTCTTCCTCAATGGTTGAAAAGCCAATGGAAAAAGTATTTATGTTAGCTATTTTATTTTTTGCAGCTATT
>PBFS01000008.1 GCA_002718845.1 Gammaproteobacteria bacterium
AGAATAGAAAGAATATTCTAGGAGATAAAAAAGATGTAGCTTTACACTGCAAATGGCGTTCACCTGAAAGCTGTTTATCTGCAACTAAACGCGTTGTAAATATTGCAAAAAAATATTCTAGAAGAGTGCATATCTTACATATTACAACAGCTGAAGAGATGGAATTTTTAAAAAATAATAAGGACATAGCAAGTGTAGAGTTATTAGCAAATCATTTAACTCTTCATGCCCCCGAGTGTTATGAAAAACTTGGAACACATGCACAGCAAAACCCACCTATAAGAGAATTGCATCATCAACATGCATTATGGGAAGCACTTAATAATGGAGTGGTAGATATTCTAGCATCAGATCACGCTCCACATACTCTTGAAGAAAAAGCACAAGTATATCCTAATTCACCTAGTGGCACTCCTGGCGTGCAAACTCTTGTTCCTATCATGTTAAATCATGTAAACAATGGTAAGCTTTCGTTACAAAAGCTTGTAGATCTTTGGTCACATGGACCAGAGCGAATTCATAAGATACATAACAAAGGTAGAATTGCGAAAGGATATGATGCAGATTTTACTATAGTAGATTTAAAAAAACCAAACACTATATCTAATAGTCAGCAAAAATCAAAAGCCGGATGGACTCCATTTGATGGAATGGATGTAGTGGGTTGGCCAGTTGCAACTATTATAAGAGGTCATCAAGTTATGAGAGAAGATGAGCTTATATCGCCGATTGGACAGCCTGTAAAATTCATTGAAACTTTATAAATGAACTCTATAAAAACCATCGATAACACACAACTATTTATGAGTTTAGCTTTAGAGCTAGCTCAAACGGCATATGATAATGACGAGGTTCCTGTAGGAGCTGTTATTGTGCAAAGACGAAATAGCGAAGTGTTGGCAGCATTTGCAAATCAAATGAGACAACTAAAATCTTCAATAGGGCATGCGGAAATTTTAGCTATACAGAAAGCTAATAAAATTATTAACAATGAGAGGCTGGTGGGTTGTGACATGTATATTAGTCTAGAGCCTTGCCCAATGTGCGCGCATGCAATCAGTATTGCAAGACTAGATAGAATTTTCTTTGCAGCTGAAGATAAAAAAAGCGGTGGTGTTTTAAATGGTCCAAAAATATTTGAATCTTCTTCTTGCCATCATAAACCAGAAGTTTCACAAGGCATAATGATGGAAGAATCCTCAGTTTTGCTTAAAAAATTCTTCGAGTCAAAAAGATGATATTGTCTCAAATCAATTCTAAAAAATAATTGATAGAAATCAACGATTAAGAACCTTTGTTTTATATTCTGTAAATAAGAGGCTTATTACCTACCTATTTTGGGTAGAGGAGGCAAATATGATAAGAGAAGTGTATTTAACCGTTTCTGGAATAATATTTGGACTGGTTTCAGTTTTACACCTGGCACGTGCCATCAATGGGTGGCCAATGGTGCTAGACACATGGACGGTTCCATTCGGGTTGTCATGGGTTATAACGGTAATCACAGGAATTATGTGTGTCTGTGCATTTAAACAAGTAATTGCATTAGACAAAAACAGAGACAATCATTACAGAGATGGAGGTAGTTATTTATGAAAACACTATCAATACTTGATAATTTAAGACCAATATCTACACACATGGATGATTTTTTCAATCACATTAGAGACCCTTATGATTTAAATGTTTTTGAAAATAGTAGATGTCACTACAATGTTATTCAAACAGGAGAGCATGCTTTTAACATTGAGGTAGCGCTACCTGGTTTTAACAAAGATGACGTACATGTAGAGATTGTGAACGATATTTTAACCATTAGATCAACTAGAGAAGAAACTAAAAAAGGAAAAGACTCTAACGCTAATAAGAATGGTAAAAAATATCTTCACAGGGGTATTATCAGAGAGGAATTTACTGCAAATTTCTCAATTGGTAATAACGTCAAAGTTGAAGACGCTCAGTTAAAAGCTGGTCTTTTAACTGTAAAACTGCAACAAAAAAAAGCAAAAGAGGATGTCAAAAAAATAGACATCCATTGATAAAAGAGCACTTATTTACGACATGATGGATAAATAAGATCTTTTAACATAGGGGGGTTGGAAGAGTAATCGTTCAGCCCCTTTTTTATGGAGAACATTGACATGAATAATATAAATTTTGAGACTGATAAAAGTGGATTTTTAAGAAATCCAGAACACTGGAATCAAGAATTTGCCACATATATTGCTGAGCATGAAAATATATATCTTTCAGAAAATCACTGGGAAGTAATTAATTATATTAGAAAACAATATATAGAAAATAATAAAGTTCCCGAGTTAAGAAAACTATTAACTGCTTTTAAGAAAGAATACGGGCTACATAAGTCTACTAGAAAATACATATATCATTTGTTTCCTTATGGTTATGCGCAACAAGCTTGCAAAATAGCTGGAATGAGACAAATAAAAAATTGGTCAACCGGATAATTATAGGATGAAAAAAACAATACAAGCATCTGATTTATTTGTAAAGTGTTTAGAAAACGAAGGAATAGAGTATATCTTCGGAGTTCCAGGTGAAGAAATTGCTGATTTTTTAGTTTCTTTAAATAATTCAGATAAAATTAAATTTATTTTAACCAGACATGAGCAAAGCGCAGCTTTTATGGCTGATGTATATGGAAGACTAACAGGTAGATTAGCTTGTTGTTTAAGTACTCTTGGACCTGGAGCATCTAATCTGCTCACAGGCGTAGCAAATGCCAACATGGATCATTCTCCGATTTTAGTTTTAACCGGCCAAGGAGCTACAGATAAATTACATAAAGAGTCACATCAAATTATGGATGTTTGTGAAATGTTTAAACCCGTAACTAAATGGACTACTTCAATAACAAACCCTAACACTATTCCCGAGATTACTAGGAAGGCAGTGCGACTTGCTATGTATGAAAAACCAGGTGCAACACATATAGAGTTACCAGAAGATATTGCAAAAATGAAAATTAAAAAGATACCTTTAAAAGTAAAAGAAATTTGCACCAAAGCTACTCAATGTTCTGCCAAAAGACCAGTGCCAGACGATGAAACAATCAAGGAGGTTTTCGATTTAATTCAAGAATCAAACTCTCCAATAATGATTGTAGGAAATGGTGTAATTAGAAAGAACTCTTCTACACAACTAAGAGAATTATGTGAGAAGACAAAAATACCAGCAGTTTCAACTTTTATGGGCAAAGGAGCAATAGATACTGATTCAAGTTTATTTATTTCAACTATAGGCCTTGGCGCAACTGATTATGGAGATTATGCTGTTATGTACGCAGACTTAGTTATAACTATTGGCTTTGATATGGTCGAGTATCATCCCAGGTTATGGAATCAAAAGAATAAAGCAAGAATTATTCATATAGACTTTGAACCCGCAGAAGTTGATGAGCATTATATGCCTGAGATAGAAGTGGTGGGAGATATAACTATAGCCCTAAAAAAATTAAATAAACATATAAATCATTATGGTATTAAAAAATTTAAAAACGAACGTCATAAAAATATATGTAAAAAAAACACAGGCGATATTAATAAAAATAATAAAGATAAAAGCGAAGGATTAATAAAACCACAAAAATTTCTCTATGATTTAAGAAAATCCATGAGCGAAAAAGATTTATTAATCTCTGATGTTGGTGCTCACAAGATGTGGATCGCAAGAAATTTTAAGTGCCATCACCCTAATACATGCATAATTCCAAACGGCTTTAGCGCGATGGGATTTGCTTTACCTGGAGCGATTGCTGCTGATTTATTAAATACCAAAAATAAAGTTTATAGCATATCTGGTGATGCTGGGTTTTTAATGAATAGCCATGAAATGGAAACAGCAAAACGTTTTTCAACTAATATTATTTCAATTTTATGGGAGGATAAATCCTATGGCTTAATCAAATGGAAACAAAAAATTGAATTAGGCGAAACAACCGATCTCGATTTCAATAATCCTGATTGGAAGTTATTGGCTAAAGCTTATGGTTGGAATTATGTATTTGAGAATAAAAGTACACGATTAGTTTCAACTTTAAAGAAAATTAGAAAACTGAAAGGACCAACTCTTTTTATAGTACCAATTGATTATAGAGAAAATTATAAATTAACTAAAAAATTAAATAATTTAGAGATATAAAATATGTGGCCCAATGCAAAAAACCTTACTCTTGTAGAAATAGACAAACCTATAATAAAAGAAGTATTTTCGCCATGGGATAGATCTCAAATAGGGTTTGTGGAATGTATTAAAAAAAATGATGTAAAAAATATTGTTGCAGCTGCTCAAGATGCATTTAAGAACTCAAAAGATAATTTTACCAAACAACATAGAATAGAATTTTTTGACAAGGCTGTAAAAAAATTAGGAAATCAAGTTAATTATTTTGCTTCATTAATTGCTAAAGAAGGAGGTAAGCCTATAAAAGATGCAAGAGTTGAAGTTATAAGAGCTGTAAATGGATTAGAGTTATGTAGAGATGAAATTAAATCAAGGAGGGGATCTGAGATACCAATGGAATTAAATTCCGCGTCAATGAACAAAATGGCAATTGAAAGAGAATTCCCTGCAGGAGTAGTTTTAGCTCTAAGCGCCTTTAATCATCCTCTTAATTTAATTGTGCACCAGGTGGGACCTGCTATTGCAGCAGGCTGCCCANTAATAATTAAACCATCTTTAGAAACACCTTATTCATGTTATGAATTCATTAAACTTTTATTTGAGTCTGGTCTACCAGTAGAATTTTGCCAAATGATAAATAATGCTGACCATGAAGTCACAGCTGANTTTGTAAAAAATAAAAATATATCATTTTTTTCATTTATCGGAAGCTCAGATGTTGGATGGAAACTTAAATCACAANTACCTCCCGGGGCAAAATGNGCATTAGAACATGGTGGCGTTGCCCCAGTAATTATAGACAACAGTGTTAATTTAAAAAAAATTATTAAACCTATTGTTAAAGGGAGTTTTTACCATGCAGGGCAAGTCTGTGTATCTATCCAGAATATAATTGTGCATAAAAAAATTATTAGTGAATTCATTGATTTAATGAAAGAAGAAATTTTTATACTTAAGGTCGGAAATCCATCTGATGTAAAAACTGACGTTGGTCCTCTTATACGTCCATCTGAGGTTGATCGCGTGGATACATTNGTACNAGAAGCNNTNAAGTTNGGAGCAACTTTGNTTTGTGGNGGCAAAAGACTTTCAGATACAACTTATGCATGCACAGTTTTAAAGAANCCTCCTCTAGATTCTAAAGTGGTGCAGAAGGAAATTTTTGGCCCAGTTGTTAATATTTTNGAATTTNATGATATAGANGAAGCNATAGGNATNGCNAACCATAATGAATTTGCTTTTCAATCATCTGTATTTACTAATAATCTAAACAAAGCAATATATTGTTATGAAAAATTAATAGCTAAGACTGTTTTAATAAACGAACAAACTACTTTCAGGGTTGATTGGATGCCATTTGGAGGAATTAGGCATTCTGGAGAAGGCGTTGGAGGAATATCATATTCTTATTCAGACATGGTTTATAATAAAGCTTTAATTATTGATACTCTTATATAAGACTATTGTTTTATAATAATATTGATGGAAAAAGTAGATTATAAAAAAATAACTGGTTTATATTCAGAATGTGGCGCTTCAGAACCCTATGCACTTCAAGTCACAGATGATTCTATGGAATTAGAATTCCCTAAAAATAGTATTGTAATTATAGATCCATCAGGCCATTGCAAAGACGGTGATTATATATTTGTAGAATACGATGGGGTGAGATGGTTTAGGAAGTTTATTGAAAAAGATAATAAACGATTTCTTATTGCTTTAAATGATATGTACCCAGAGATTTTATTAGATAATTCTTATGATATTCTAGGAGTTATTATTCAAAAAAATGTTAAGGGAGAGATAAAGCATTACAAATGAAAAAAGTCATTATTTATAGTACTCGAATTTGCCCATATTGTATGAGAGCAAAAAACTTTCTTGATAAAAAAGAAATTCCTTATGAAGATATTATGGTTGATGAAAATCCAGATCAATTGCAAATTATGATGGAAAAATCTAAAAGACAATCAGTACCACAGATTTTTATAGGAGATTATCATATAGGAGGATTTGATGATCTTGTTGAGCATGATATGGATGGAAAGCTAGACGATTTACTCAAGGGTTAAAGTGGATAAATACGAAAATAGAGTAATGGAATTAGAAAGTGGCATCGCTGCTTTTGAGACAAAAAATTTTGCTCATGCCATAAAACTTTTATCTCCAATTGCAGAAGAGGGAAACGCAGATGCTATGTATAGAATGGCTATCATGTTGCAAAACGGTCTTGGATGTGTTGCTGATGAAAAAAAAGCTTTCGAGTATATGGGTGACGCAGCTTTACAAGGCTTCCCATTAGCTCAGCATGCTTATGCTTTTATGTTTTTTGAAGGTGAATGTACAGAAAAAAATATTGAAAAAAGCATAGAGTGGTTTACGAAAGCTGCAGAACAAGGATTGTTAGGTTCAGCAACAACTTTGGCTATGATATATGAGGAAGGCAAGCTAGTTCCTCAAGATATAGAAAAAGCGCAATTTTGGTATAAAAAAGCCGGTATAGAACAATCTCAATGAAATACTTTCCTTTTTTTATAGAATTAAATAATAAATCTATTTTACTTGTCGGTGGCGGTGAAGTAGCTGAAAGAAAATTAGATTTATTACTTAAAGCTAATGCAAAAGTTACTATTGTTGCTCCAGAGCTTACAGATTATCTTGAAGGATTCTTAAAANATAAAAATGTTACTTATATAAAAGAGACTTATAATTCAGANATTTTAGAAAAAGGTAATTANATATTTATAATTGCCGCAACAAATGATGAGGTAATAAATAAAAAAATTGCAAATGATGCAAANAANNACAACATANTAGTAAATGTTGTAGATAAGCCTGAAATATGTGATTTTATTTTTCCATCAATACTTGAGCGCGGACCAATAACGGTTGCTGTATCAACTGGTGGTTCCTCACCAGTTCTTGCNAGAATGTTAAGAACAAAACTTGAAACCATGGTGCCTGGTGGTTATGGAAAGTTAGCTAAAATTATTTCAGAAAATAGAGTAGCGATTCGCAAAAAACTTAAAAATTCCAAATTAAACAGAATTTTTTGGGAACATATGTTAAATAGTAAATTTGTAGAATTAATACTAAATGGAAAAAATAAAGAGGCAATCGAATATTTAAATTTAGCAATAGATGAATTTGATGAACANAANAAATCTGAAGGAGANGTTTATTTNGTTGGAGCAGGNCCTGGTGATCCAGACCTACTAACTTTTAGAGCCTTAAGATTAATGCAGCAAGCAGATATTGTTTTGTACGATAGGTTAGTTCATCCTTCTATAATTGATTTGGTTAGAAGGGATGCGCAAAAAATTTATGTTGGGAAAGAAAGAGATCATCATAGCGTGCGTCAAGAAGAGATAAATAAACTATTGGTAAAATATGCCAATGCAGGCAATAGAGTTTTAAGACTAAAAGGTGGAGACCCATTTATATTTGGAAGAGGAGGCGAAGAGATAGATTCTCTGGTTGAAGAAAACATATCTTTTCAAGTTGTACCAGGTATTACAAGTGCAAGTGGTTGTTCAGCCTATAGTGGTATCCCTCTCACTCATAGAGACCATGCTCAGTCTTGTATTTTTGTCACTGGACATCAAAAAGATGGAAATCTTAATCTAAATTGGGAAAAATTAATACAACCAAATCAAACAATTGTTTTTTATATGGGACTAGTGTCTATAGATATAATATGTTCTGAATTAATAAAACATGGTATGGAATCAAGCACGCCTTGCGCAATAGTTCAACAAGGAACTACGCCTAATCAAAAAGTTTTCGTATCAACATTAGAAGATATGCCAAAACTTGCAGAAAAAGAAAAACCGATAGCGCCAACAATTTTTATAATAGGNAATGTCGTTAATTTACGCGATAAATTAAATTGGTTTAATTCAGATTAGTAAGTTTGCAAACTAAAATTAATTGGTATAGTTAATCGAACAAAATTTTTATTCATTGAATTAGGAATTCGTGGGAAAGGAGATGAGACTAAAATCATACGTCTAGCTTCTCTATCTAATGNTCTATACCCAGAAGATGAAATACTCAAATCAGTCACAATGCCATTTTTAAGGATAGTAAAATGTACTTTTGGCGAGCCCTCTTCCCTTCTTTGCCTTGAAAGTAAGGGGTATCTTTTATTAGAATCTATTATCTCCCTAATTTTTCCATAATAAGTATCATAAGCAAGTTTAGATTTATCTCCCACTTTGCGATCATCCATAACAAGGTCTTGATCTTTTTTTGAATCTTCGGTTATATTNCGCTCTTCTTCAGAAATACTTTGATCATAAACCTCATCACTTTTTTGCAAAACAATCATCTGAACATTCATNCCTGTTTCACCGATAGTTGTAATATCTTCAATAGTTTTACCAATTGAAAAAGTTACAAGAAATAGTGAATGTAACAAGAAAGCTACAAAAATATATTTATTTAAACTATCTTCATTAATCATTTTTATTCATCATTAAGGTTATATTTTCAATTTTATTTTTACTTAGAATTAGTAAAATTTTATTTAAATCTTCAGTCAGCAGTTTGCTGTCAGCTGCAACAATTAAATTCTTCTTCTCACCTAATTTTTTAAGCTCTGTAGATAAATTAGAGGAAGGGACAGCTTTATCATTTAGAATTAAAGATCTATCATTATCAATAAATAAAGTATGCATCTCTTTTTCTACATATTCATCAATGGTTGCAGATGCTAGTTGTACGTCATATAGTTCTTTTTGTTTTTGTATCACACCTGCAATCATAAAAAATATGAGTAATAAAAATATTATATTAACCAAGGGAAGGAGATTATCATCCTTTGTTATAAATTTTTTTTGTTGCTGTAATCTCATACCTATAATTTTTCAAGCATTGGAAGCTTTTGTGATTTTTTTCTTTTAAACTGATAAGAGTCTTCTGCATTATCAGATGTGACTCCCAACATAACATTTTCAATTTTACTTTTTTTCAAATCTTCAATAACAGTTAATATTAATTGTACATTAACTCCATCAGATGGTTTTGCGACAACTAAAAANTTTCCATCATCTTGTTCACTTGATTTAATTTTTAATTTTATTTTATCTAGCGGCAAACTTTGATCGTTGAGTTTGAATTCTTCTTTAGCATTAAACTCTATAATAAAAACTCTTTCATCACTCAGCGTTGCCTTTGCCTTATCTTGTGATAATGTAATATCAGTTTTGCTAAAATCTTGAAAATTTGTAGCAAGCATAAAAAAAATTAATAGTATGAAAACTACATCAATAATAGGTGTGAGGCTTATTTTTGTCATACTCATTTTTCCATATCTAAAAAATTCTATAGCTAATAGATATTAGCTAATACCCTGCCTAGTTAAAAGTATTAAATACATCAAGTTTTAAGTCAAATGATAATAAATGCTATTTACAAATGATAATCATTATCATATAATTCATCTATTAAATTGCCAAGCTAGGAGACATAAATGGCTAAAAAAACGTTATTTATAAGCAAAATTTGGATAATACTATTAGTATTTAGTGGTCCAATATTTGCTGAAGAANTCAGCCCCATAAGTATATTTGGGTCTCAAGATGAAACCCGACAAGCTGGGTCTGCTCATTTTATTGGAGATGATGAAATAAAAAGAAATAATTATACGGATGCAGAAAGAATACTTAACAGGATTCCTGGAGTATATTCTCAAACTGAAGATGGTTATGGACTTAGAAATAATATTGGGATGCGAGGAACAAGCGCTCTTAGAACTACAAAAATTAATATTTTAGAAGATGGTGTTCCACAAGGACCTGCAATCTACTCAAATGGTAGTATGTACTTCTTTCCTGACGTTGGAAGAATGGAGGGAGTTGAAGTATTAAAAGGTGCGGCTGCTATTGGTAATGGACCAAGAACAACTGCTGGAACAATTAATTTCATATCACGTTCAGTNCCAACTCAAGGAGTTGAAGGACATTACAGCCTCACTTTTGGTGATGATGGATTTAGTAGAAACCATATGTATTATGGTGGCAACCTAGGTAATTTAGGATATGTAATTGAATATTCAGATCATCGCGCTGATGGTTACAAGTCTATTAAAGGAACAAGTAACCCAGGTGATACAGGTTATGATAAACAAACTGATTTATTCAAAATTAGATATTCAATGCCAAGNAGTCAAAGCTATATGGAGTTTACAAGTTCTAATACAACAGAAACATCAAATGAAACGTATGTTGGATTAACAACTGCAGCATTCCATGCTGACCCATATCAAAGATATGCTGAGACTGCATTTGACCAAATGGATAATGATTATCACAGATATATCTTAACCCATTTCAAACAATGGACACCTAATCTAGCCGTTACAACAAAGCTTTATAAAACTAGATACTCTAGATTATGGGGTAAAGTTGGCGATATATATATNGACCCTGAAGCTAACGGTGTAGGNAGTGTAACTAAAGTTAAATTCTCAGCACTCGATATGGCAGATGGGACACATTTAGCTGGTAGTAACGAACTACGTGCATTTAATATTTTAACAGGCACAACTGCAATGGGTGCAAANGAGTATATAAAAAGATCTATGGGTCATCGTGACTATGGTATGACTGGTTTTCAAATGGTTTTTAATCACACTATAGGAAGTCATGATCTTGAATATGGCTATAGACGTCATAAGGACTATAGAGAAAGACACGACGCTGATTATTATGAGAAGTATACAGTTGATGNTAACAACACTATGACCATGGTTACGCCTGGCGGTGCAGTTAGAGGTGCTACAACAACATCAGCTGCTGAACTTAAAGATACTGACGCAGTATCAATTTACCTAAAAGATACTTTCACTATGGGTAATTTCACAAATACCATTGGTATACGTAAAGAAGATACAGAGAATAATGATGGCACAAACGCAAACCCAGGTAACTCTAAACAAGATATAAGCAGAGATGAAACCATGATGGGATTATCAACTATATATAATTTAGGTGGTGGAGCATCTTGGTTTTTAGGTTTTAGCCAAGGCTTTAGTCCTGTTGATGCAGGTACAGCGGCTAGCGTAGAACCAGAAGAATCTGATGTTTGGGAAATTGGTTATAGAAAACAAACTGCTAATAGTTTTTTAGAGCTTATAGCATTCAGTAACCATTATGATCAATTAAATGAAACATGTTTAGCTGCAGCAGGTTGTACTGACACAACGGGTACCACTTACAGTAAAGGTGCGGCAGAAATTGAGGGTATTGAATTTCAATATCGCTTAAATAATATGTTTGCAGCACCACGTATGAAAGGAGGAGATCCAATGCAAGGCCACATAAGGTTTCCGCTTTTAATTTCAGGAATGCTGCAAGGCTCTGAGTATACAGGTCAAAACGTAAGTTATAGAGGTAACTCAGTTGCATACGTGCCAGACTTTCAGCTGTACACATCTGTTGGAGCTGAGACTAATAATTGGGATATAAGTCTAGGTGCAAAATACCTTGATGATACTTTCACAAACGATGACAATACCTATCGAACTGGTAAGGCATTTATATTTGATTTACATAGCGGAATGAAGATTCCTCCACTAATGGCTGGTATAAAATCAGCGAGAGCTTTTATAAATGTTGATAACCTATTTGATAAAGTTATCGTAGCTTCTGAACATGAATATGGCAAAAGACCTAACAAGCCTTTAACCTTTATGGCAGGAGTAAAATTCGACTTTTAATTATTCATCTCTCCCGATGATATAATATGGATGTCTAGCTTTAAGATACTTTCGAATATTCTCCATCTTAAGCTAGGTGTCCTAAACATTAGAATAAAGAAACTCTTTATTTCCTCAGATGATACGATTACGAGGGGTAGTCCCTGATAAATTTTAATTTAATAATGGGATTAAATCGTCTAAACTTATGTATCAGTTTAATTAAAGGAATTAATTATGAATGTAAATTCTTTGCTTGCTTTAGGTGGACCAGTTGTATACATCTTGATTGTACTATCAATATACGCATTAGCAGTTATATTGTATAAACTTCATATTTTTTATGAGGTTCAGTTTTTCAAAGATGATAATTTATCTCCAAGTATTGATTTGTGGTTAACAAACAAACAAAAAGATGCGTATGAAGCAATTAATAAAATAGATCACCCTGAAACAGAAGTTATTTCTTTTACCATGTACCAATTACTAAAACATAAAAGATTAACAGAGAAAGTTGAAGGAAATATCCGTGAAGAAATAACTAGACTGGCAGATGAAAGAATAAACTATTACAGTTCTAAGCTAGATAATCTTCAGGTTATTGCAACAATAGCTCCACTNTTAGGACTCTTAGGAACAGTTTTTGGAATGATTGAAGCATTCCAACAAATGGAAGCCGCAGGTAAAAGTGTCGATCCATCAATACTGTCAGGAGGAATATGGGAAGCTTTGTTAACAACTGCCGCTGGCTTATCAGTTGCTATACCAATTGTAGTTTTTGAATCTTACTTTAGGTCTCTAATTGAAAAATTTAAAAACAATGTTGAGAATGCAGTTACTAAAATATTAACTGCACACATAAATTAATTACAACAACCAATACCTGTTGTTTTTAGTCGCCAGTAATTATATGGCCATGGCGTTATAAAACCAGCAAATAACATAAATGGCATTACAAATAAATTAATTTTAGCGCCACCTGTCACTAAGATATCAACTATATTCATTGCTAGTTCCATGCTAATCATAGATATTAAACTCATNCCCATAGCTGTTTTTAATGCAGATCTAAATGACATTTGTTTAAGAAGAATAAATGTTTCTAAAATAATACTTGTAACTACTCCGTTAAACATNGCTAATGCCATGATTGAGTAGGTAGACCATGGTATTTGATTTANTTGAAAATAATAAATAGTTAATATGTCACCAAAACTACATCCAACTAGACACCAAAAAGTATTAANAGCAGATTTTTTCCAAGTTTCTTTAGAATNCCAATCAAAATTTGTTTTAGTTACGTAATTCATTTTATAAGTCTAACCATAATTTTTTAGGTTGNCTCATNCCNGCTAANTTNCATGCTTGTTGCCCATAGCCATATGGGAATAAATTATAAATATATTTCCTAGTGGCTTTATTTTCTCCAAATTTTATTCTAAATGATTTTAATAATTCTCTCAGCTCTGGAACTTTATGATGCTTTTCAAAATATTCTCTTATATAGTTTATAACATCCCAATGATTATCTTTTAGTTCTATATTAAATTCACTAGATACTGTTTCGACAAATTTTATATCCCAATCTTGAGGATCATTTAAAAAACCATCGCTATCTCTATCAAATTTTTTTATATTACTCATGCTTATTTTATCATTTTAAATCTTTTGAGAGCAGCTCCAGATTTCATTACTCTATCAATTTCATTTTTACATTTGTTTAAATTTTCCCCGGTAACATGATGCATTATTATTGATGTGCTATATAACACACAATCCTTCATTATCCCCTCTGAGCCTGATAATGCATCAAACCCTTTTTTTAAAGAATCTTTCGCTATGTCTAAGGGATCAACGTCTGCCTCAACTTTGTCTGATTTTTTTGTTCTGATTACATCATTAGGTATTTGAACAGCTCTTAAATCCTGTTTTATACCAAGATCTATTTCTGGATCAATCTCTAGTAAATCATTGTTATCATTTGTTTTTTTATAGTAATGGACATTTGTTTTGTGTCTTAAAGAAGGTACAACGCCTCCTTCAGTACCTTTGACAAGCAATGCCGTATCAAATTCTGCGTTCCTAGCTAATGCAAGATATATAGGCGGATAAGCTTTGTGAACATAACCTGTAATGAAGTGATTTTTTCTTGCAATCAAAGGATTTGCTAAAACTTCAATAGTGGTAATAATGGGTCTTTTAATTATTTCACCTCTCAAATTCATCAACTCGTAAAGCTTTGGAGAAAATATTTTTTGATCTATATAACCCCATCCAATTTCTTTATTTTCCACCCTTTCTTTTACTTGTTCATGATTAGCCAAAACATCTAATCCATGTAACTTTAGTATTAAGTGATGGGTACATCCATATTTTGGACCAACAGTTTCAACCCCTTGTGAAATTGCAGGAATCCCTAACTCTGCTAATACAGGCAATATGAAGACAGAAGATGGAATATTTCTTGTGTAACCATCATATGGGTCAGCGATATTTACAAGGTTATCCGTTTTTATATTAATAGTTTTAACTGTATCTATAAAAGCATCCTGCACACCAAGATTTTCTTCTTCAGTTTCTCGTTTCATTCTCAAAGCAATTAAAAAAATAGCGGTTCTAATATCGCTTATCTCTTTATTAAAAATAGCTGTCATAGAATCTTTAGCTTCTTGTCTTGAAATATCCTTACTCATTTCAGGACCAGTAGCAATTCTTTGTATAACAGATTTTAGTAATTCTTCAGATGTGAGTTTTTTATTATCCATAACCATTATTTAAATACTACCCAAGTCGTCGCAATATATTTGACCCCTTTTTGAAGTTTAACACCACGATGTTCATGAGTCCAAAATGGCGGAAACAATATTAATTTACCAATCTCTGGTTTTATTTTAACATTTTGATTTATAAATTCTGTTTCACCCCCAGGACCATTTACATCATTCAGGTACCATATAGCAACTAATTGCCTGTCACTAAATTGATGACTACCACCATCTATATGCCAATGATAATATTCACCTGGATTAGTTCGCTGTATAGCATAACCAACATCCTTAAATGGGCCATTAAAAAATTCAAATTCTTTTTTTATTGAGCTAAGGGCTTTTGATAGGCTTGTAAATAATAGTTCATCAATATCTTTCCAATTATTTTTCCCACTAATAACCATATCCGTAGAACGTTTAATGTCTTTTTGTTCAGTAAAATTTTGACCAACTCTACCTTGATAATGTTCAGATTTAGAATCTTCAAATCTTTTTATAATATCATTGCAATTATCAGTGTTTACGGTATCTGTGAACTCAAAGATAAAACTTCCTGGTTCAGCCTCAATAAGTCTTTTATTGACTTTAATACTCACTTAATAAATTACTCTAGTTTTTTATTCTATTAAGTTGAGTGTATAGTATAAAATGTTACATGTAGATATAGAAATTTATAAAATGGCAATAAGAATTAAAAGCAACTGGTCCAAATCAGCAAATAGAGCAAAAAATAGCGAAGATATTGCTAGCGCCTTATCATATATCGGCTGGAAGCTTTCTCTAGATAGAGCGCGCAATCTGCATGGTGATAATTTTGAATATACATCAGACCATCAAAGAGTAACTGTTATTGTTGAGTTTATGTCATTTCAGATTCATCTCGCAGATAGATTGTTGTTTATAGACCAACAAACTGAAAAATTTAGAATTGATGTAATGAATAAGTTGGGGCAACATTCAGCACGGATAATGCAAGAAAATTGCGAAGATTTATTTGGAGTTGGTGATTATAAGACAGGATATATTAAAACTTTAAACTTGAGGTCAGCAGAATATTCTGAATACGAATTTGCTAAAACAGGTTCTAATTATTCTATATATAGACACCTTGCAAAAAAAGTTCAAGACGCAATGGGTTTTAGCCAAACTAATAAATGGGTGATGGATCAGATAGTTGATATAGACGCTATTGAGATTTGTGAAAAATTTTTAGAGGTCTATCACTCTTTAACAAAAAAATAATTATTTTTTAAATTTTTCCGCATTATCAACGGTTTTACTTTCACCGTCTTTATAACCAGCTTCATAAGCATCAGTTAGTCTTTGTTCTTCTATTTTAGGACTGCCTTGATAACCTTCTTGCCAACCAATAATATATTCATCAGAAACCTTCATTTCTTCAAGCTTAGTTACTATTTTGAAATACTCATCATTCATTATGTTCGTATAGACCCTTTTAATTCATGAGCTATATCAACTAATCGGTTAGCTAATTTTTCATGCTCTTCTACATATTCTTTAATAATACCTGTTGGATTATGATGAATATCTTTTTCAGTAACTCCTTTTTTTCTCTCAAGTTCCATAAATTCTTTTTGAATTCTTAAAAGTTTTTTTATTATTTCTTTTCGTTCTGCTTCTAGCTTTTTTTTGTCAGTCACCTAATATCCTCCCTTTCTTCTGCTCTCTGGCAGACCACCTATTCTACCAGCTTGTTTGCTAGGATTTCCAGGGAATAAATCAAATAATGCTTTTGTATCAATTTTTTCCCCCCAGAGTTTACCTAAATCTTTAACCATAGTCCTTGTGTTTGGCTGATTTTCTTTATTATTAATAAACTCTTCTCTAAGATAATTTATTACATCCCAGTGTTTATCACTTAACTCTATGTTTTCTTGCTTTGCAATTTCTGCGGCAATTTCCTTATTCCAATCTTCTATATTTGTAAGAAAGCCAGTGTCAGTTGTTGAAACTTCTTTGCCATTTATTTCTACT
>PBFS01000009.1 GCA_002718845.1 Gammaproteobacteria bacterium
CTGCCTCTCCAATTCACTATCAACATGATCCAGTGCAAACAACTAAGACAACTGTGCATGGTGCAATTAATATGCTAGGTCTTGCAAAAAGGATAGGTGCTAAAATTTTACAAGCATCCACATCTGAGGTTTATGGCGATCCAGATATTCACCCTCAGGTTGAAGATTACTGGGGCAATGTAAACCCTATAGGCCCTAGAAGTTGTTATGATGAAGGAAAAAGATGCGCAGAGACATTATTTTTTGATTACTATCGTCAACATAGTTTAGATATAAAAGTAATTAGGATATTCAATACCTACGGACCTAACATGCATCCAAATGATGGAAGAGTAGTTAGTAACTTTATAATGCAAGCGCTATCTGATAGCGATATTACTGTTTATGGAGATGGTAATCAAACAAGGTCATTTTGTTATATTAATGACCTGGTAAATGGTATGTTAAAAATGATGGAGTCGGATAAAAATATTATTGGACCTATAAACCTTGGTAATCCTGTTGAATTTAAAATAATAGAATTAGCAAAGCTTATAATAAAATTAACTAACTCTAAATCTAAAATTATAAATAAAGAATTACCTACTGATGACCCAATTAGACGAAAACCAGATATCTCTAAGGCTAAAGAGTTACTTGATTGGGAGCCAAGTATTAAACTGGAAGATGGTTTAAAAGAAACTATAGATTATTTTAAATCTCAATTAAAATAAATCATGTCTGAATCATATAAAGAATTCCTTGTAATCAGAAATGATAAAATTGGAGATTTTATATTAATATGGCCTGCATTAGCATGGCTTAAAAAAAATATATTAGATTGTAAGATTGTCTGTATCATTTCTAAAGAAGTAATTAGGTTAGCTGAATATTGCCCGTATATAGATGATATTATAATCGATGATAAGATTAATGTATTAAAAAATAAATTAAGAAATTATAATTTCACAGCATCGATCACTTTTTTTTCTACTCTTAAAATAGGTTACGTACTAAAATCTATTAACATACCTATAAGAATTGCACCAAAGACAAAAATTGCTCAATTCTTTTATAATCATAGAGTTTTGCAAAAAAGATCTAAATCTCTAAAGCCTGAATTTGAATATAATTTAGATTTAGTTGACGAATTATTTCAAATATTAAATATAAAAGATATTAAAGATGCTGATGATGCTCCTTTTCTAACGCTTGATTATGAACAATCTTTATTATATAAAAAAGAATTTATTGAAAAATATAAATTAAAAGAAGATAGAAAAATAATTTTTCTACATCCAGGTACTGGTGGTTCGTCAAAAGGTCTTTCTCTAGACATGTATGCTGATTTGTGTAGAGGTTTAAGAAAATTTGACGATTATAATTTCTTAATACATTCGTCATATAAAGATAGGGATATTGCAAAAGATCTTGAAGAAAAAATTAGAAATGATGTTTCAGTAAATATAATACAACCAACAAATGATTTGTCCATAATGATGAATAATATTAATGTTTCAGATGTTTTCATGTCTGGTTCTACTGGACCTCTACATGTTGCTGGTGCTTTAAATAAAAAAACGATTGCTTTTTATCCAAATAAGAAGTCGTCAACAAGTTTACGATGGGAGACTATTAATAGCTTCAATAAAAGATTTAGTCTTACTGATTTAAATAAATCTAGAAAGTATATAACAATTGATATGAAAAAAAGTCTTCTAGAGATTCAGAGATTTATAGGCTCACAAGATATAATTTAATGACACCTTAAATACTTCTTCTGTAGATATTTTTTTGAGACAATTTAGGTGTTTCAATGGGCATACTCTTTTAAAACATGGGCTGCAATCTAAATTTTTATATATTACTTCCCCACTATTATTACTAATTAATGGTGGTGTATAGAATGGTGATGAAGAGCCATACAGGGCAATTATCTTACAATTCAATGCACCAGCTATGTGCATGAGTCCGGAATCATTTGAAATAACAAGGTCAGCAATAGACAATAAATATATTACTTCAATTAACGAGGTGCTACCGATTAAAGAAATAATAGAATTAGATGTGCAGTTATTTCTAATATCATTGTTAATAGAGTCGTCCTTTCCTAAAAAAATAATATTATACATAGAGGTGTCATATGAATTTGCTAAATCTATCCAGTAATCTAATGGCCATTTTTTTGAACTTCCATACTCAGCATCTGGGCATAACATGATATTTTTTTTTGTATGGTCTATATTATATTTTGTTAAAGTTTTATTTCTGATGGAATTATTAATTTTTAATTGAGGTTTTATATTTATATGATATTTTTCATTTATTAAATATAAATATCTTTCCACCATTGTTCTTTCAAATTTAGTATATTTAAAACCTTTGTTAATTAAAAAATATCTAAATTCAGTTAGATATCCTATTCTCTCAGGTATATTTGCTAACCATGGTATAAGTGAAGATTTAAAACTATTTTGCAAAATGAAAGATGTTGTATATTTATTGCCTTTTAGTTTCTTTGCTACACTAATTCTTTCAAACAAACCAAGTTTTCCATGATTAATATCTAGTATGTATGTACTATTTATTTGCGGCATAAGATTAACTAATTTTTCTATATCTGGCCTTATAACTACATCTATAATGCTGTTTGGATAATCTAATTTTAATTTGATAATCAAAGATTGTGACATTATTACGTCTCCAATCCATGCTGGCATTATTAACAGAAATTTTTTATTTTGACTCATGTATTTTTAGATAACCAGTCTAAATAGTCTTTTACGCCTTTTTCTAATGTAGTGAATTTTTCATCAAAACCCTTGGACTTCAAGTATGTCATATCTGCCTCTGTAAAAGCTTGGTATTGATTAATCAAATTATCTGGAAAATCAATATATGTTATTTTTCCTTTTCCAAAATAAGCTAAAACACAATTAGCTATGTCGTTAAATGTTCTGCTTACACCAGTTCCAACATTATAAATACCAGAGATATTTTTATGTTTTTGAAACCATCTTTTTACTTTAATAGTATCTTCAACACAAATAAAATCTCTCCTCTGTTCTCCATCATTATATCCATGGCTACCTTTAAAGAGTTTTATTTCACCATCATTTTTCATTTGATTATAAAAATGAAATACAACGCTCGACATACCTTCTTTGTGATGTTCTCTTGGTCCAAATACATTAAAATATCTTAAACCAACAACCTGAGATGATATTTTAGATTCATTTTCTCGATACAATGTATCAAATAATAGTTTGGATTCGGCGTAATGATTTAAAAACGATTCATTGCTCGAATCCTCTTTAAATTTTGTACCATTACCATATACAGAAGCTGATGATGCGTATATTAATGGTATTTTATTATTACTAGAAAACTCGAGTAAATTTTTTGAAAATTCAAAGTTTGTATTCATAATATATTCTCTATCAGGTTCAGTTGTTTTAGAACATGCTCCGAGATGGAAGATGCAATCGATTTGATTAATATAATTTTGAGATAATTTTTTTATTTCTTTAATAAATACGTTTTTATCAACACAATCTAGATATTTTAAGTCTTTTAAGTTTTCAAATTTTTTTGTAGAAGTATTACGCTCTTCAACTATCAGAATATCATTTATATTATCTAGATTTAATTTATGAACTAGATTGCTTCCAATAAAACCAGCCCCGCCAGTAACTATTATCATTTTCTTTTCCAGGTTAATTCATTCATTGTGCTTTTATAAATTATATAAAACATAGCGGTATTTGACCAATAAAAGATAATAACTATTGTGAACAAAGGATATACTGATACAATCTCTTTATGAAGAAATCGAATAATCTTGTTGCAATCATCATGGGGTCAAAATCGGACTGGCCTACAATGAAAAATACCGCCTTAATACTTGAAAAACTTAAGATTAGCTATGAAAGCAAGATCGTGTCTGCTCATAGAACTCCTGATTTATTATTTGATTATGCTAAATCAGCTGAATCTAGAGGGGTTGAGGTGATAATTGCAGGTGCAGGCGGTGCAGCACATTTGCCAGGAATGGCAGCTTCATTAACTCATCTTCCAGTTATAGGCGTACCAATTAAATCTAAAAATCTTGAAGGTTTAGACTCTCTTTTATCTATCAATCAGATGCCAAGAGGTATACCGGTAGCAACTGTTGCTATAGGTCTAAGTGGGGCAATAAATTCTGCACTCTTGGCTGCAGGAATCTTAGGAATAAAACATACTGAGATAAAAAATAATTTACTAAAATATCGTCAAAAACAAACTAAAGACGTTTTAAAAAACGGAAATCCACAAAAATAGCAATGCGTATAGGTATACTTGGTGGCGGTCAATTGGCAATGATGATGATTAAAATGTCATCAAATAAGCACAATATAGATTTTCTAGTAGTTGACCCATCTGAAAAACCACCGGCTTCAAAATATGCAGAATGCATAAAATCTGAATATGATGATATTGAGTCTCTTAATTTACTAATTAAAAATTGCGATGTTATTACAATAGATTTTGAAAATGTTCCTAGTCATGCTCTTAAATATTTAGAAAAACATATATCGGTTTACCCTAATTCAAAATCGGTTGAAACTTGCCAAGACAGATTAAGTGAAAAAAATCTATTTTTACAAAATAATATTCCAACAACAAAATTTAAATCTATAGGATCGGAAAAAGATTTGGAAGAAGGTATAAAAGAATTTGGGGGTGACTCGATATTAAAATCTAGAAAATTAGGTTATGACGGTAAAAATCAAATAGTTGTAGGTAATCAAAATGCTAAAGATATTTGGAAAAAAATAGGAGGGATGGAATCAATAATAGAAAATAAAATTAATTTTATTACAGAAGTATCAATAATTGGTGTTAGAAATATAGCTGGCGAAACCTTTTTCTATCCTCTTGTAGAAAATTCCCATAAGCACGGAATTTTAAATACGAGTATAGCTCCTTTTGAAAATCATACGCTACAAAAAGAAGCAGAGGTCATACACAAAAAAATAACTAGTTTAATGGATTATGTTGGTGTTTTGGTTATTGAATTTTTTATTGATAAAAATAATAAATTAATAGCTAATGAAATGGCTCCGAGAGTTCATAATTCTGGGCATTGGACAATATCAGGTTCAAACATAAGTCAATTTGAGTCTCATATTTTAGCCATAAGCAATTTACCTTTAAAAGAAATTAAAACTCCTAAATACTCAGGTATGATAAATATACTTTCTAAAATGCCGGATATAAATAAAATAGAAAAAATTGGTGTTTCAAATATATTTAATTATGGTAAATCAGAAAGGCCTAATAGAAAGCTTGGGCATATAACTATTACATGTTCTGATAAAAAGTTATTAATAGAAAAAATAAATACAATAAGCAAGATACTTTATTAGTGAGATCTTTTGCCGTCAAAAACACAAACAAAATAACATCCTTCTGGTCCAGCATGTACTCTGTGAAAGACACCATCTTGTATTAAAACAGAGTCCCCTTCTTTAACTTCTATCTCCTTATCATTTAATTCTATTTTTCCATTTCCTCTTATAAAAAAATACACTTCCTCTTGCCCCTTGTGCTCATGTCCAGAAGTGCTTTTTAAAGGTTTAAGGTCTGTGCTACTAACAACAAGGTTTTTTAAAATAGTATTATCCTTTACAACATAACGATCATCTTCTTTTGTTATGCTGCCACCTATATCATTAATATTTATTAATACTGACATAATTATATTACCATCATGCAATACTTATCTTTTTATGTGAATCTTTTTCAATAATTTTATTACGGTTATCCACATAAATAATTTTCGGTCTATGGTTTAAATATTCAGATTTCTCAAGATTTATATACGTACATATTATTATCTTGTCATTTATATTAACCTTATGGCACGCTGCTCCATTTACACATATAACTCCAGTTTCAGGTTTGCCCTCAATAACATATGTGCTGAATCTCTCTCCATTCGTTAAATTATAAATATCAATTTTCTCATAGGGCCTTATTCCAGCAGCCTTCATTAAAGAAACGTCTATCTCACATGATCCCTCATAATCTATTTCAGAACCAGTGACTGTTGCTTTATGAATTTTAGAATTTAAAAATACTCTAGCCATACGGTATATTACTACTGTATTTCAAAATTGTCTATTAATCGCACTTTACCTACATAAATTGCTAAAAATATTCTTTTCTTATTGTTTAATTTTTTTTCTATATCCAATAAGCCATGCTGGGAATGTAGATTAGAAAGATTCCATTCTTCAATATACTCTATTGAAAAATCATCGTTGTTTAATGGGGTTTTTAAATCCATCAAGTTTTCTCTAATATCTAATATTTTTTTGGAAACCAATGTTTTTTGTTTATCATTCAGTAAATTATTTCTAGAACTTAACGCTAATCCACTAGCATCTCTAATGGTTGGACATGAAATAATCAACAATTTATTTATATTTTTATAAAATTCTTGATGAATATATTTAATTAACAGTAATTGCTGGTAATCTTTTTCACCAAAAAACATATAATCTGGATTAATAGCGTCTATAAGTTGCTTCACTATTATATATACTCCCTCAAAATGTCCTGGCCTATATTTTCCACAGAGTAAATTGTTAAAGCCCCATGGTAATTTTATATTTTCAAAATCTTTAGGTAAAATATCATTTTTATCGGGCATAAATAAACAATCTATATTATTTTTTTGTAAGATTTTTATATCTTTATCGATTGTTGAAGGATAATTTTTAAAATCTTCTTTACTATTGAATTGAAGAGGATTAACAAATAAAGAAGCAATTTTAATAGATTCATAGTCTTCTGATGATTTAATTAGGCTCAAATGACCATCATGTAAATTTCCCATTGTAGGTATTAAAGATATTTTTTTATTAGAGCTTTTTAAAAATTTGGTATAATGTGTAATCTCTTTTTTTGATGTTATAATTTCCATGTTTCAGATTATTTATTTCTAGAATCTTTGATAAATCTTTTAATTCTGTCTTTAAAATTATTAATTTTTAAATAGTCATTATTAAAGAATTTAGGAATGCCATTAAAACTTATGCCAAGTAAATCATATAAAACTAATATTTGTCCATCACAAAATTTACCAGATCCTATCCCTATAACTGGAATTTTAAGTCTTGAAGAAATTTCAGATGCTGTTTTTTCAGATATACACTCTACAATTAATATCTTGGCTCCTGCTTTTTCAACAAGTACTGCTTGCTCTACCAACATATCATGCTCTGTTTGTTTTACTCCAAATTTTCTGAATTGGTTTTTTTTTGATATGAACTGAGGGGTTAAGCCTATATGACCACAAACAGATATTTTTTGTTCTNNAAGGGACTTAATTATATTAAAATTTTTATTNTTNCACTCAATTTTTACCATGTCTGCTCCNGACTCTTTTATTAATAATTTTGAATTTTTAATAGCTTGTTTAGGTTTTTGATATGTATGTCTAGGCATATCAGAGATTAAATATGCTCTGGTTATTCCTTTCGATACAATTTTTGTATGATAAACTATTTCATCCAATGTTACAGAGTGTGTGTTTTTATTACCTTGTATAACTTCTCCTAAAGAATCACCAACAAGTATTATGTCTATACCGCAGTCATCGATAACTTTTGCAAAGCTAGCATCATATGCTGTTAAAGATGCTATTCCCTTATTATCTTTTTTTAATGAATTTATTTTTTTTAATGATGTCTTTATCATAATAGAAGCTACAAATTAATGGTTGATGGGTTAAAGAAATTTTTTCCCCTTGATTCCTTTTTTATCTCTTGAAGCAAAATATAGTAATCACTCTCTTTATTAATATCTACACTAGAAGTATTAATTGTTAACAAAGGGGAGTCTTCATATGAATAAAAATATTTTGTATAGGCATCTATGATATTTTTTAGATAATCTTCAGTAAGGTTATTTTCAAAATTATTCCCTCTTTTCCTTATTCTATTCATTAAAGTATTGCAATCAGCTTGTAAATAGATAACTAAATCAGGGCTAGGTATCGTAAGTTTAAGTGCTTTATAAATATCAAAATACAACTTATATTCTTTATTAGAGAGGATTGCTTTTGCAAATAATTTATCCTTATTTATAAAAAAATCTGAAATTATATTTTTTTTATTAATTGTATCGGTTTTTTCTTTAGAAAAATCATTAGATCTTTGAAGTAGAAAATGTAATTGCGTGGGCAATGCATAACGCTCAATATCATTATAGAATAAGTGTAAAAAAGGATTGTCTAAAAAATTTTCTAACAATATCTCACTATCTAGACTGTTAGCAAGTTTTTTTGCAAGAGTAGTTTTTCCCACTCCAATTGGGCCTTCAACAACTATAAATTTTTTACTTTTATGCATATATCTTCTAAAGAAATTTTTTTATTTTTCCATACTTAGGTATAAAAAAATCATAATGTGTTATTTCTAATAAAGGAATTAATACGAAATCTCTTTTTATCATTTCTGGGTGAGGTATCGTTAACCTATCTTCATTAATTTCTAATTCATTAAATATTAGTATATCTAAATCTAATGTTCTTGGCCCCCATCTCTTTACTCTTTTTCTATTATGTTGTTGTTCTATTTCCTGGAGTATGTCTAATAATTCAACTGGGTTATTATTTGTTGATACTTTTATTACTGCATTAATAAAATCAGGTTGATTTTGTGGACCAATTGGTTTAGTTGTATACAATGATGATTTTTTTAAAACTTTTGTTTGAGAAAGATGATTAATCTGTCTTATGCCTTTTTCAACATGATAAACTGGATTATTTTGATTGCTACCTAATGCTATATATACGGTGTTCAAGGTAAAGAGTATTATTAACTTAGCTTTTCCTTTATTCTAGCAGACTTACCAGATCTTTCTCTTAAATAATAAAGTTTAGCTCTCCTTACATCGCCTCTTCTTTTAATTTTAATGTCTGCAATTATCTTGCTATGTAGCTGAAATACTCTTTCAACTCCTTCTCCATAAGATATTTTCCTTACGGTAAAAGATGAGCTAATTCCACGATTCCTAACGGCAATAACTACCCCTTCGTATTGTTGTAATCTTTCGCGCTTTCCTTCTTTAACTCTGACAAATACTTCAACGGTATCTCCACTTGAAAATTTTGGATATTTTTTAAGTTGATCAGAATTTATTTTATCAATAATTTTGTTAGTTCTCATTACCTTCGTGCTCTGCTATATATTCTTTCAGGAGTTTATCATCTTCTTCTGAAAGTTTCACGTTTTTTAATAATTCTCGTCTCTTTTCCCACGTTGCTCCAAGAGAATTCTTTTTTCTCCATTTTTCTATTTCTTGATGATTTCCACTAATTAATACTTCTGGGGTTTTCTTTCCATCAATTATATCTGGTCTTGTGTAATGCGGATAATCTAACAAACCATTTTGGAAAGAATCACGTTTTATAGATTCTGAATCATCAACTGCTCCCGGGAGAAGTCTTGTAATTCCTTCTAATAAAACCATTGCTGGAACCTCTCCACCAGAAATTACGTAGTTTCCTATAGATACTTCTTCATCTATCAAATCATCAAAAATACGCTCATCAATGCCTTCATATCTTCCACAAAGAAGAGTTAGATCATCATAGNTAGATAATTCATNNAATTTAGATTGTGTTAAAACTTTTCCCTGCGGAGATAAGTATACAACACGCCCTTTGTTTCTAAGGCTTGATATAGCCTTTTGTACAGGTTGATATTGTAATACCATTCCTGGTCCACCTCCATATGCTTTATCATCAACTTTTAAGCTTTTATCTTCCGAATAAT
Organism: Gammaproteobacteria bacterium; assembly: GCA_002718845.1. GTDB lineage: Bacteria > Pseudomonadota > Gammaproteobacteria. The sequence goes on from PBFS01000009.1 coordinate 9,807, forward strand.
CTCTTAAATTCATATTATTAATAGTTATTAATTTTTTTAGAGAAGCTCTTTTTATAAACCCAGTTTTAGCAAAAGATTCTATTAAATCAGGAAAAATTGTAATTATATTAAAATGTTTCATTCCACTTCACTATTATTAAATTGTCTTCTAAGTTAACTTTAATTAAATATTCTTTTATGAAAGGTATAAATATTTCTTTTTTTAAATCGTCATTCCAAATAATTAAAATATCAGTCTCCCCACTTCTTAATAAGGATTTAACTAACCCTATTTTAACATGCTCATGAGTATGAACTGCACAGTTTATTAGTTGATACCAATAATATTCTCCCTCTGTAGTTTTAGGTAGGTTATTTTTATGTACTAAAATATCTTTAGTAATATAATCTTCTGTATCCTCTATGCAGTTTAACTCTTTTAATTTCATCGTGATTTTTTTTGGCATAAAATTATAGTTATCAATATTAATACTTGTAATTTTATTATTTATATTAATTTCTAAGTTATAACTAAATATATCCTTGGGATTGCTTGTAAATGATTTAATAGTTAACCAGCCCTTAATACCATGTGTTGCAATTATTTTGCCAACAACAATGTAATCACTAAGTGACATTTTTGTTTACTTTTCTTTGTTTTTTGNTTCTTCAGCTGGTGCTTCAGGTGCAGCAGCCTCTTCAGTTTTTACTTCTTCTTTAGCTGGTNCTTCAGCTTTTACTTCTTCTTTAGCTGGTTCTTCAGCTTTTACTTCTTCTTTAGCTGGTTCTTCAGCCAATCTTTTTTTCTTTAACTTCTCAAGATGGCTCAATTTTATTTTCTCTCTATTTTTTAAATTATCTTTATCTTGAGAATACTCTTTAAGGTATTTTACTCTATCACTTATTTGAGCTCCCTTAGAAACCCAATAGTCTAGTCTTTCTAAATCTAAGTTTATTCTATCTTCTGTCTCAAGATTTGGATCATAACTACCTATTCTTTCTAAACATCTACCATCTCGACGCTGCCTTTTATCCATTACAACTATATGATAGTAGGGCCTTTTTTTAGCTCCGCCTCTTGATAATCTAATTCTCACCATATTTTAATTACTCTCCTTAGTTGGAAAACAGCTAATTATATCACTAGTTAAACTTTCTAGTTAGTAATTTTCCCATCAAAAAGGATTTTTATTGAATATCTTGCTATTTTTACCAAGAAAATTTGCTATTATCATAATAAATAAACAAAAACTAATGGAAGTTATATCTAAAATCTAGGCATGGATTGTATCACCACGGAAAACCTAATAATTTAAAAATGGAACTATTGGCCTCTCTATCAATAATTGGTTATATTTTGTCAACGTTAAGTATAAAAAATATGCTTATGCAATTTAATCAAAAATTTACACAAACATTATTTTGCATAGTTTTATTATTAAGTATTATTCTAACAAGCATATATACGTATGATCTTGCCTCATCTCATTCTATGAAGATAAATTTTGCAATAGCTTTACTAGTAACTTCCCTTATTTTGAACTATCTATTCTTTTTGTTTATGTTTACAAAACCTATAAAGCACTTAGGCGTAATTCTTTTTCCATTAACTATAGGTGCTATTTTACTTACCCTGTTTTTTAATTTTGAAAAAGAGCAAATAAAAATAGATAATAGTTTAATTCTACATATAGTTGTCTCAATTGTATCTTATGGTTTTCTTGGTCTTGCGGCCATACAAGCTATTCTTTTAAAACATCAAGAATATAAATTAAAGAATATTCAAAATTCATCTCTAAATAATGTTCTTCCATCAATAGAGAAAATGGAAAAAGTTATGTTTGAACTTATAATACTTGGATTTATACTACTTACACTTTCACTTTTAAGCGGGTCTCCCTTTGTTATATTAGATGGCAATCAAAACTTATTACAAAAAATAACTTTTTCTATTATTGCATGGGTAACATATTCTTATCTTCTTTTCAAAAAATTTTCTTCTGGCGTAAGAGGTAGACAAGCTACAAATTTAGCTCTTGGGGGCATGATATTTCTATTTATAGCATATCTTGGAACAAAGATATTTTTTATGTAACACTTAATGAATATAGATTTTAATAATGATAAATTTTGATTTAGAAAGCTTGTTTTTTGTACTGTTTATACTCCTATTGTTATCGGCTTTTTTTTCGGGAGCAGAAACATCTCTCATGAGTGTTAATCGTTATAAACTAAAGCATAAGCATAAGCTTGGAGATAATTCTGCAAGTAAAGTTAATTTCTTAGTTACAAATCCTGAGAAAACATTAGGCTTAATACTTCTTTTAAATAATTTTGTTAATATACTTGCTTCTGCAATTAGCACACTAATAGCAATAAAAATTTATGGTGAAGCAGGAGTGGCAATTTCAGTAGTTGTACTCACAATTATAATACTAATATTTGCTGAGGTAACACCAAAAACATTTGCAGCGCTTTATGCGGATAAGATTGCATATCCTGTTTCATTGTTGCTTTATCCTCTTATGAAGATTTTTTATCCAATCGTAATTCTAATAAATTTTATATCAAGAATTATTCTAAGGATATTTGGCATTAAAACAGAAAAAATTAATCAAGAATTATTAACAAAAGATGAAATAAAGTTAATTGTAAAGGAGTCTAGTCACAGAATACCTAAAAATCATGAAGATATGATAGTTAACATGATTGATCTAGAAAAAGTAAAAGTTGAAGATGCCATGATACCTAGAAACGAACTCGTTGCAGTAGATATTGAAGATGATCTTGAAAAAATATCTAAAAAAATATTAAATTGCAAACATACTAGAATACCTATTTATAAAAAAGAGTTAAATAAACTTCTAGGATTCTTACATAAAAGAAAAGTTATTGATATATTGATTGAGAATAAAATGACTAAAGAGAGTATATTGAAACAAATCAGCCCGCCCTATTTTATACCTGAAGATACATCATTAACTAGCCAACTTATAAATTTCAAAAAACAAAAAAAAAGAATGGGGTTTGTTGTAGATGAATATGGTGATGTTAAGGGCGCAGTAACTCTTGATGATATACTTGAAGAAATTGTTGGAGAATTTGATGAAAATGCTAAAAATGATGGTATTGTTAAAATAAATTCACAAACATATATTATTGATGGTGCTATACAAATAAGAGAAATAAATAAATCTCTAGGTTGGAAAATTCCTGAAACAGCTGCAAAAACAATTAATGGCTATATTCTTGAATGTCTTGAAAATATTCCAACACAAGGAGAAACCTTCGACAGCGAAGGTTATTTATTTGAAATAGTGGAAATATCAAATAATTTTGTAAAGAATGTAAAGGTAACAAAAAAATAGTATTATATTGTTATGAACAAGAAAGTTAAAAATAATCTATCTACTTTTGAAAATGATCTTAAAATGATGCAAAAAATCTTAGAAGATATTGAATCTAAAGATCTTAGTTTAGATGAAATGATAATGAAATACCAAAAAGGTATAGAGTTGTCTAAAAAATGTCAAAAGACATTAGAAGAAGCTGAACAAAAAATAAAACAAATAACGAAGTAATTAAAATGGATTATACATTATTAGATAAAATTATTTATCCGTCAGACCTTAAAAAACTTGATTATGGCCAATTACAAACATTAGCAAAAGAATTAAGAGAGTTTCTTATAGAATCTGTATCAAAAACAGGAGGTCATCTTGCTGCGGGGTTAGGTACAGTAGAATTAACAATAGCTCTACACTATATTTTTAATACTCCTGAAGACAAGCTTATATGGGATATTGGGCACCAATGTTATCCACATAAAATATTAACTGGTAGAAAAGAATTTATGTCATCATTAAGAAAAAAAGATGGTCTCTCAGGTTTTCTAAAAAGAGACGAAAGCGAATATGATGCTTTTGGAGCTGGCCATTCCAGCACCTCAATAAGTGCTGCAATTGGTTATGAAATTGCATCAAAAATAAACAATGTAGATAATAAAGTCGTGGCAATAATTGGTGATGGAGGGTTAACTGCTGGGATGGCATTTGAGGCATTAAGTCATGCTGGAGGTCTTAAATCAAATATTTTAGTAATTATAAATGATAATGAAATGTCAATATCGCCAAATGTTGGTGCTATGCATAAATATTTAACAAGGATGTTAACAAGCAAAACATTTTCATCAATAAAAGAAAGTGGTAAAAAAGCTTTAGGTAACATGCAAACAATTAAAGATATTGCCAAAAAAGTTGAAGGGCAAGCCAAAAGTTTAATAACTCCTGGTTTACTATTTGAAGAGCTAGGTTTTAAATATTATGGGCCTGTGGACGGGCATGATGTACTAAATTTAGTAGATATATTAAAAAATTTACGAGATAAGTCTGGTCCTAAAATACTTCATATACTTACAAAAAAGGGTAAAGGTTATAAATTAGCAGAACAAAACCCTATAACATTTCATGGCGTAACACCATTTAACGCAAAAACAGGCATTACTGAAAGTAAAAAAGTTTTAAATAAACTTACATATACACAGATATTTAGTAAATGGATAGATGAAATGGCAATGAAAAATAAAAAACTTGTGGCAATTACACCTGCAATGAGAGAAGGGTCTGGACTTGTAGAATTTGAGAAGAAATATCCTGAAAGATACTTTGATGTTGGTATTGCTGAACAACACGCAATAACATTTGCTGGTGGTTTATCATGCGGAGGGATTAAACCAATAGTTGCTATTTATTCAACCTTTCTACAGAGAGCTTATGATCAAGTAATTCATGATGTGGTTGTGCAGGATTTAGATATCCTATTGGCAATAGATAGAGCTGGTATAGTAGGAGCAGATGGTGAAACACACCAAGGCATTTATGACCTTTCTTTTCTTCGAATACTTCCAAAAGCAGTTATTATGACCCCTTCAGATGAAAAAGAAATGTGTAGTATGTTAACAACTGGATATAATCATAAAGGCCTTGCCGCTGTAAGATATCCAA
>PBFS01000010.1 GCA_002718845.1 Gammaproteobacteria bacterium
AGACACTTATATTAATGATCTTATATCATTTGAACAATGTTTAAATGAGTTAAAAATAATTTACGAAAAATTAATCAAAAGATTACAACAAAAAGACGGTGGTAAAAAAGCCATAAAAGCATGTTTCATAAAAATCAAATACAGTAACTTTAAAGTTAATAGTTCTCAAATATTGACAACTCAAATTACATTTATGATTTTTCATAATTTATTAGAAAAAATTTATAATTCTAAATCAAGTCCTATTAGATTATTGGGCGTAGGTGTTCAATTTGATAATTCTCCTCAATTAAATTTAAATATCTATTAAATTATACTGGCATTATTAAAAATTTTTTCTTATGATGGGTGAATGCTAAACTTTGGGGGTTATAATGAAATTTGAAACAATTGCAATACATGGAGGGTACTCACCAGAACCTACTACTAATGCCGTAGCTGTACCAATATATCAAACTACTTCTTATTCGTTTAGAGATACGCAGCACGGAGCAGATTTATTTGATTTAAAAGAAGCTGGTAATATTTATACAAGGATAATGAATCCCACTTCTGACGTATTAGAGAATCGTGTCGCAGCCATGGAGGGAGGTGTTGGAGCGCTAGCATTAGCTTCAGGATCAGCTGCAACTACGTATGCAATTATGACTATATGTGAAGCTGGAGATAATGTAGTTAGTACCGGTACTTTATATGGAGGAACTTATACATTATTTGCACATCAACTTCCAAGATTTGGAGTTGATATAAAGTTTGGTGATCATGACAAAATTGATGAATTAGAAAAACTAATTGATTCAAAAACAAAAGCTGTTTTCTGTGAGTCTATTGGTAATCCAGCAGGCAATGTTGTTGATATACCAAAAATGGCTAAAATGGCGCATAAATATAATATACCTTTAATCGTAGATAATACTGTTCCATCACCGTACTTATTCAGACCTATTGAACACGGTGCTGATATTATAGTACATTCACTTACAAAATATATGGGTGGTCATGGAACATCAATTGGCGGTATTATTGTTGATTCGGGTAAATTTCCTTGGGCTAAACATAAAAAGAAATTTAGTAGGCTCACTACACCTGATATGTCTTATCATGGAGTTGTTTTTTCTGAAGCATTAGGCGATGCTGCTTTTATCGGCGCAGCTAGATGTGTGGCACTAAGAAATATGGGGGCAGCTATTTCACCATTTAATAGTTTTTTAATATTACAAGGAATAGAAAGTTTAGCTGTTAGAATGGATAGGCATTGTGAAAATGCAGTTAAAGTTTCAAACTACTTACTTAAGAACCAAAATGTTACATGGGTAAAATATGCTGGCATGCCAAGTAGTCCTGACTATCAATTAGTTAAAAAGTTGATGAACGGGAAAGCTTCGAGTGTATTAAGTTTTGGAATTGAAGGAGGAAGGGTAAATGGATCTAAGTTTATTGATAATTTAGGTTTAATTACAAGATTAGTAAATATAGGTGATGCAAAATCATTAGCATGTCATCCTGCTTCTACAACACATCGACAGTTAGGCCCTGATGAACTTAAAAAAGCTGGAGTTCCAGAAGACCTGGTTAGATTATCAATTGGCATAGAAAACGTAGATGATATTATTGAAGACATAGATCAAGCATTAAGCTCTATATTTGGTAAAAGTAAAAAAAAGGAATAAAATAATTATTTTTTAATATAAATTTCTTTTCCTAACGCCTTAAATTCTTTAGATTTTTCATCTAAACCAAAATTAATTGCAATTTTAATATCGTCAATACCTTTTTTATTGGCATAATCTCTTATATCTTGAGTAATCTTCATTGAACAAAAGTGAGGTCCGCACATCGAGCAAAAATGTGCAACTTTTGCACTTTCTTGTGGTAATGTTTCATCATGAAATTGTTTTGATTTATATGGATCCAAACCTAAATTAAACTGATCTTCCCATCTAAATTCAAATCTAGCTTTTGATAATGCATTATCTCTATATCTTGCAGATGGGTGTCCTTTTGCTATATCTGAAGCATGAGCAGCAATTTTATAAGCCATTAAACCTTCCTTAACATCATCTTTATTAGGCAAACCGAGATGCTCTTTAGGCGTTACATAACATAATAATGCAGTTCCAAATGAACCTATATTAGCTGCACCAATAGCTGAAGTTATATGATCATATCCTGGCGCTATGTCTGTAACTAATGGTCCGAGGGTATAAAATGGTGCTTCGTAACATAAAGATTCTTCCATAGCTATGTTTTCTTGGATTAAATGAATTGGTATGTGTCCTGGTCCTTCAATCATAACTTGAACGTCATTATTCCACGCCTTTTTTGTTAATTCTCCTAAAGTTTTTAATTCTGAAAATTGAGCATCATCATTAGCGTCTGCTATACTGCCTGGCCTTAAACCATCGCCAAGTGAAAATGTTACATTATATGTTTTCATAATTTCACAAATATCTTCAAAATGAGTATACAAAAAATTTTCTTGATGGTGTGCCAAACACCATTTAGCAATGATTGAACCTCCTCTTGAAACAATTCCAGTCACTCTATTCATTGTTTTAGGGATATACTTTAATCTAACGCCAGCATGGATTGTGAAATAATCAACTCCTTGTTCAGCTTGCTTAATAAGGACTTTTTTAAAAATATCATATGTAAGATCTTCTGGTTTTCCATTAACTAACTCTAGCGCCTCATAAATAGGAACGGTTCCAATTGGAACAGGCGAATTTCTAATGATTTTCTCTCTAGTTTCATAAAGGTTTTTTCCAGTAGATAAGTCCATGACTGTGTCTGCTCCCCATCTAACAGCCCATAGGAGTTTATCTAATTCCTCGTCTATATCAGATTTGACAGGGGAGTTTCCAATATTTGCATTTACTTTTGTAAGAAATTTTTTTCCTATTATCATAGGTTCTAACTCAGGATGATTTATATTAGACGGAATAACCGCTCTTCCTTCGGCAATTTCTTTTCTAATAAATTCAGGAGTAATTTTACTTTCTGATTTTCCATTATTTAAAAATGTATTTTCTCTAATTGAGGCAAACTCCATCTCTGGAGTTATAATTCCTAGTTTTGCATAATGCATTTGAGATACATTTTTATTATTTTTACTTTCCCTTGTTATTACAGATATACTTTTTTTCTTCTTTGATTCCTTAAATATTGGTGAGATATGTTGTCGACTAGATTCTCTTGTATCATCTCTATCATTAATCCAATCTCGTCTAATTTTATCGAGTCCTTTGAAAACATCAATATCGTGGTTTCCATCTGTATATGGGCCCGTAGTATCGTAAACATATATTGGGTCATTTTTCTCGGTTATTCCATTAAGGTTGGTTGCTGTCTGCTCAATCATCCTAAATGGCACTCTTATATTTTCTTTTGTACCTACTATGTAAATTTTTTTTGAATTTGGGAAATTCTCTAGATATTGATTTATATTAATCTTCTTATTACTCATTAATTGCGCACTCTATAATCAATGTTTTAATTGACTTATACTATAACAATACTAAACTTACCAATGAAATGAAAGACCATAATAACTATACAATGGATGCGGTTAAAAATAATATAAGATCTCAGAATGTAATTGATGAGAATGTTCTTAATGCTATTAGTGTTGTGCAAAGAAGTGAATACTTGCCAAAAAATTATAAAAGTTTTGCTAATGTAGATATTGATATACCTATTGCTCATGGGCAAAAAATGTTGACGCCGTCCGTTGAAGCTAAAATTATGCAGTCACTTGCCATAAAAAAAGATGAAAACATTCTTGTGGTAGGGTCGGGGACTGGTTATCTATCTTCTTGTGTATCATTGTTATGCAATAAGGTACATGGCATTGATTATTACGAGGACTTTATTAAACTATCTTTACAAAATAAAGATAAGTTTTCTTTTAAAAATTTATCTTTTGAAAAAAAAGATATATCATCACACTGGAAAATAATTGGAAATTTTGATGTTTTAATTTTTACATTTAGCATTGAGTCTATAGATATAATTATTTCTAATATGTCGAAAAATTCTCGTGCTTTTGTTTTTTTAGGTAATAATAATTCTCCAATTAAATCCGGTGTTATAATTAAAAAAACAGATAATAGTAGTTATACAACAGAGCATATTTTACAAACAAGTATCGCACCTATAATACAAAATGATGATTGAAAATAGTCCAAAGGAAATTGAGTCATTAATTAATAATAATGAAAAAATAATCATTCTTGATGTTAGAGAAAAATGGGAATATGATATATGTCATATAAAAAATTCATTACATATCCCAATGGGGCAACTAGTAGATAGGATAAGTGAATTTGATAAATATGATTTATATGTCATTGTGTGTCACCATGGTATTAGAAGTAGAATGATTGGTAAATATTTAAGTAATATAGGGTTTACAAATATAGTGAATTTAACTAACGGTATAGATGGTTGGGCAGATGAAATTGATAATACAATGGAAAAATATGTTTAAATTTTATAATTTTTTAATATTAATAATATTGATTTTTCCTCAATATTTATATTCCGCTGATTTAATGGATATTTACACTAGATCACTGAAACATAATAATGACTTAAAAATCATAGTGAATAAGCATAAAATTTCTGAGGAATTATATAATCAAACTTCATCTACTATTTTTCCTACTGTGAGTTTATCAGCAAATAGTAATAAAACAGAAATAAATAAATACATAGGAGCAGGAACCAACACGGATTATACAACTGAGATATACTCTATAAATATCACTCAACCAATTTTTAGATTATCCTTTTTTGATGAATTAGAAAAAGCTAATGATTTAATTAAAAAATCAAATCTTGTAGTATTGAACCAAGAAAAAATTATCATGATTAAATCTGCAGAACTATATTTTAATTTAATAAACAAAAGAAACGAAATTTCTGCTGCTATGAATAAAGAAAAAATGATGTTTTTAAAATATGATAATAGTAAAAAATTATTTCAAAGAGGATTAATAACTGATGCAGAATTAAATAGACATAGAAATAATTATGATTTGTCACTAATAGAATATGACATGGCTAAAAATAATCTTGACCTTTCAGAACAAGATATCTATATATTTGCAGGTAAAAAAATTGAAGAAATTCATAACTTAGACACAGAAATTGAAATACCAATAAGTAATTACGATATTGTTTACGTTATGTCAAAAGCTTTAGCGTTTGATGAAAATATTAAAATGGCAGAATATGATGTCAGCATAAGTAAAAATGATATGAGATCTAATAAGTCGCAACATTATCCAACTCTAGACTTAGTTGCATCTTATGATTATTCTGATGTTAGTAGTGGTACACGTTTTGGGGCAACTAGACAAGAAGCTAGCACGGTTGGAGTGTCTTTGAATTTTCCTATATATCAGGGTGGTTTTCAAACAGCTAAAATCAATGAAGCAAGATACGTATATGAAAATGCGCAAATTAATTTGGATCAGATGAAACGAAATTTAAAAAAAGAAATTATAGAAAAAATTAACATGCATAATCTATTAAAAAAAATGATTATTGCAAAAAAAACAGATTATCAAAGTAACAATCAAAATTATAAATCTGCAAAAAAAGGATTTATGTCTGGAACATATACAGATGTAGAAGTTCAAGAAACTAAACTGAATCTTATACAAGCTAAGAATAGTTATATAAAAACAGCTCTAGATTATATTTTAATGGATCTTAAATTAAAAAAATATTCATCTTCCTTAACAAAAGATAATATTAAAGAAATAAATGCCATGCTTATCTGGTAATAAATGTATGCCGAATGATTAAATATAATTTTTTGCTTTATTTAATCTCCCCTCTATTAATAATTAAACTTATTTTTAATGCAATCTATAGAAAAAATGGGCTGGGCTTTATTTCTTCTAGACTTGGTTTATTTAATTATAAAATTGACAGTGATAGCATTTGGATACATGCTTCCTCAATTGGTGAAACTAAATTAGCAATAAAAATTTATGAAAAATTACAATTAAAATATGATAATTGTCAGTTTATTATGACCACAACAACAAGTTCCTCAGCGAAACTAATAAATAACCTAAAAGGGAATGTAAAGCATTTGTATTTACCAATAGACTTTTACCTGTCTACGCTAAGATTTATTAAATCTATTAATCCTAAAATATGCATAATGTTAGAAACTGAAATTTGGCCTAACCTTGTCAATATATGTAAAAAAAATAATATTCCAACTGTAATTATAAATGCAAGATTATCTAAAAGAACATTAAATACTAACAAAATAGTTAAAAACATATATAAAACATGCCTTCCTCTTTTAACTAAAATATTGTGTAAATCAGACCGAGAGAAAAAAAATTATATTAACTTAGGCGCTCATCCTTCTAACACTAAGACAATAGGAAATCTAAAATTTTGTGAAACTGGAAATAATAATATTACAAATAACCTTATTAACAGAAAATATGTACTAGCTGCGTCTACACATCCAGATGAGGAAAGGCAAATTATTAAGGAATGGCTTAAAGTTCACGAAAAAAAAATACTCTTAGTAGTTGTTCCAAGGCACCCAGAAAGATTGGGAGATATATTAGCAGACTTGCCATTATCTATGATTAAAATTGCTATTAGAAGTAAGAATGAACCAATAAAAAAAGATACACAAATATATATAGCAGACACTTATGGTGAATTAAATTCTTTAATGCAACATTGTGAATTTGTTTTTATGGGAGGTTCTCTGGTTGACCATGGAGGCCAAAACTTTTTAGAAGCAGCATCTCATGGAAAAACAATTATAGTAGGGTCGTATATGTATAACTTTATAGATGAAACAGAAGAATTTCTTAAAACTAATAGTATGATTATGGTTAAAAATTCTGAGACTTTGAAGCATGTTTTTGAAAGACTAATAAAATCTAAACAAAGAAGAGAATTATTTGGATCTAATGCAAAGAAATTATTAGAATCAAGGAAAAATATAATTAATGATTATTGTAAAGCTATTCAAGAACTAATAATTGAATCGTAGCCTTTAAGGATCTTGGAATAGGATGATACGCTAAGAAATTCATGTTTAGCTAAAGATAATTTCATTCTTTTTAAATTAGATTCTCTATCTTTCTTTGTTAATTTTTTTTTCATAGATTTATCAAAATCTAATATCCAAACACATATTTTTTCGCCTTTTATAATGTTTCCTTTAACTAATATGTTATGCATATTTAAATCTCCATGAAAAATATTTAACAGGTGCATATTTGCAATTTGTTTTCCAATCTCAATAAAAAGTTTTTCTTCTTGTTTATTATCTATATATGAATTTACTTTATGGGTATAATACTCGGAAAGTGTCTCTGCTGGAATACTCTCTGTAATTAAATTAGCTTTATAAAATATACCTCCATATGATACCCAACCCATTACAGGTTTACAGGTATTAAAGCCTGCTTTATATAGATAATTTAATATTTCAAATTCACGGTAAGACCTAGTATGTTTGATTGTCTTATAGAGATATAAATCTTTCATAAATGCCATCATGCCTTTGCGAAAATAATGTTTTTTTACCCATTTATTGTTATTGATCCACTCAACATTTTTTGTCTCATTGCTAGAGAAAGTATCATTTAAAAATAATTCTTCTATATTAATTTTTACGTCTTTATCATAAAATATGAACTTATCATTAATTTTTTTAGTTATAATATTTAAATTATGCATCATACTACGAATTCTTTTAAATCAATCTGTATAATCAGATTATCCTCTATTGGCGATGTTACGCATATTATACCCATAATCAATACTTTGAAACATTTTACACCTAACACAGATATTACATGGATTATTGGTAAAACAGAATATGCTTTAGTAAAAAATATTAAAAATATCAAATTTATCGTTATTGATAAGGGCAATATTTTTGCCTCTATAAAATCTTTACTTAATCTCAGAAAAGGTAGAATCTTTGATGTATTCTTACATATGCAGGTATCTCTTAGATCAAATTTATTAAGCCTATTCATAAAGGCCGATAGAAAGATTGGTTATAATAAAAACCTTTCAAAAAATTTACATTCTTTATTTAATAAGGAGAAAATTGACTGTCATAAAGAACCACACGTTATAGAAACTTTCTTTTGTTTTTTAAAAAAAATTGGAATTAAGGATAAAAAACTAGATTGGTCAATGGAGCTAGATAACCCAAGGGAAATTATCAATCTTAAAGGAATAAAATATATTATTCTCAATCCATTTACTAGTTCTAGAAGACTAAATTATAGGGAATGGAATATAAATAATTATAAAAATATTTCTGAATATCTTTTTAATAAATATAGTATTGAATCTATTATTGTGGGTGGTGGGACTAATTATGAGAAAAAAGAATCTAAAAAAATATGTAATAAGGAATTTATTCATAATCTTGTTGGAAAAACAGATTTACAACAATTATGTAATATTATAAAAGATTGTGAATTCTACATTGGGCCAGACTCTGGAACCATCCATATGGCCACAATGTTAGGCAAGCCTGTTATTGGATTATATGCAACTTCTAATCCTTATAGGACGGGTCCATATAATAATATGGAATTTATTATTAATAAATATCCTGAGGCATTAATGAAATATAAAAAACAAAAAGTGTCAGATGTAAAATGGGGGCAGAGAATTAGAAATAAAAATGCTATGTCATTAATAACGGAAGAGGATGTAAAAGATAAAATTAGTCAAATCTTAGGAGTCTAAAATTTTATTTATAAAATTAGTAGATGATTTGCCATCTATTAAATCAACTAACACAACTTTTTTGTTATTTTTTATTAGACAATCTTCGCCAGCTACTTCTTTGTCTTTATAATCACTGCCTTTAACTAAAATATCAGGCAATATTTCACAAATTATTCTCTCAGGTGTCTCTTCATTAAATATAAAAATATGATCTACAGACTCTAAATTGGATAGAATATATGACCTGTCAACTTGATTCATGATTGGTCTGTTATTGCCCTTAAGTTTATTAATTGATTTATCACTATTCAAGGCTACTATGAGTACATCTCCCATTTTTTTAGATTCTGCAAGAATATGCACATGACCGGTATGAAGTATATCAAAACAACCATTTGTCATAATTATTTTTCTGTTATCTTCTTTATATTGAGAACAAAGAGATATTAAATCAGTTAAGTTTAGTACTAATTTTCTATTTTTTTGTTGCATTTATTAACTCTTGTTGAGTTACACTTGTTGATCCTAATTTCTGAACAGATAATCCAGCTGCTACATTAGCCATTTTAACAGCCTGAGAAACGGTCTTACCAGAAGATAAATATGAAGAAAGTATTGAAATTACAGTGTCCCCTGCTCCAGTTACATCAAACACGTCTTGCAACATTGCGTCAAATTTTGTAATTTTATTTTTTTCAAACAATGTCATTCCATTTTTACCTTGTGTTACAAGCAAATAAGACACCTGCAATTTTGTTCTTAGTTTTTCTGCTTTAGAATTAAACTCTTTCGTATTCTTTGATGCTCCCATTACAATCTCAAATTCTAATAAATTAGGTTTTAATAAAAATGCTTTTTTATAATAATTAAAATTATTTCCTTTTGGGTCAACAAAAGTTTTAATATTTAATTGTGAGGCTTTTTTCAAAACTTTTTGGACAATTGGTTTAACTACACCTTTATCATAGTCAGATATGATAATACCGTCAACTGTAGGAATAATCTCTTCTATAGATTTATAAAAAGATGGCATTTTCTTTGAGAGGTTTTTATCTTCATGATCTAACCTCATTAGCTGTTTATTTTTATCAATAACTCTAAGTTTTACCGTAGTTCTAATATTTGAATCTTCGATAGGTTTATAATCTAAGTTTAAGCCTGAAATGAGTTCAAATAATTTTAAACTAGCTTCATCCTTGCCTGTTAATCCAATAAGAATTACTTCCATTCCAAAGTCTGATAAATTCTTTGCCACATTTGCTGCGCCACCTGGTTTATCTACGGATTTTTTTACATCAATAATAGGGACAGGGGCTTCAGGTGATATTCTATCGATGCTCCCTGTCCAGTATCTATCTAACATTAAATCACCAATTACTAGTATTCTTTTTCTTTTAATCATATGGCTATATTTTATACGATAGTAAGCCAGTTATCATATTTATTGTATTTACCTCTTATAAGGTTAAAATAATTATTTTGAAGTTTTTTAGTAATTGGCCCTGGCTGGGCATTAGCAATGTTTTTATCATTAATTTCAATTATAGGAGTAATTTCGGCAGCAGTTCCTGTAAAAAATGCTTCATCACAACTAAATACTTCATCTAACATAATTTTTCTTTCAATAGTTTCAACACCTATATCTTCAGCAAGTTTAATGATTGTTTTTCTAGTTATTCCATCTAACACTGTTACTAACTCTGGTGTTACTAATTTTCCATTTTTAATTAAAAAGAAATTTTCTCCAGAGCCTTCATTTACAGAATCATCTGTACCAAGTATTAAAGCTTCATCATAACCTGAATTTAATGCGTCCTGCAGAGCTAGCATTGAATTTAAATAATTCCCAGTTGCTTTGGCTTTATATAACATTGCTTCTGGATCGCGTTTTGGAAATGATGATACTTTTACCCTTATGCCATTTAATATTTTTTCTGCGCCAAGATATGGTCCCCAATCCCAAGACGCTATTGAGCAATGTACTTTTAAATTATCTGCTCTTAAGCCCATACCCTCATTGCCATAAAAACATAATGGGCGAATGTAAGCGTTTTTAAGTTTATTTTTTTTAACTGATTGACGCTGAGCATCCATTAAAGTTTCTTTATCAAAAGGAAGAGTCATACCAACTAAATCAGCAGATTGATATAACCTGTCAGTGTGATCTTCTAATCTAAAAATAGCTGGACCAGATTCAGTTTCATAGGCTCTAACTCCTTCAAAAACGCCAGTGCCATAATGCAAAGTATGAGTTAAAATGTGAATTTTAGCATCTTTCCAATCACAGAAAGATCCATCCATCCAAATTTGTCCTTCTAGGTCAGACATTATCATTTTTTTATTTTCTGTAGTAATTTAACTGAAAACTATACCATGACTTAGACACTTAAATACATGTATTTTTCAGAATAAGAAGCTCTCAATCTTTATAAATGGTCTTTTTAAGTATATAATGAGAACCATTCGCATCTATCAGAGTTACTATTTTGGTTAGGAGGACCTAGGATGAGAGGAATAATAACTACATTATTTTTGACGATTTCAGTTCTGTATATTACACCGGTGCTTGCCAATCCAGAGGAAGTAAATGTGTACAGTGCAAGAAAAGGGTATCTTATAAAACCATTATTAAATGCTTTTGAAAAAGACACGGATATTAAAGTTAATATTATATCTGGTAAAGCTAAAGCATTACAAAAAAGAATCGAACAAGAAGGTAAGAATACTCGTGCAGATATATTGCTAACTGTAGATGCTGGAAATTTATATAAAGCAAAATATAATAATCTGCTGATGAAAATTAAATCAAATGTACTAGAAAAACTTGTGCCAGAATACTTACGTGATAAAGATGGTTATTGGTATGGTTTATCTATTAGGTCACGAGTAATCATGTATAATCCTGAAAAAGTTGAAAAAAAAGATTTGTCAACATATGAAGATTTATCAAACACTAAATGGAAGGGAAGGATATGTATTCGATCCTCGGGCAATATTTATAATCAGTCTTTATTAGCATCATTAGTTTCCCACCTAGGAGAACAAAAAGCTCAAGACTGGGCTATTAATGTAGTCAATAATTTTTCTAGAGAGCCTAAGGGTAATGATAGAACGCAGATGACATCAGTTGTTTTAGGACAGTGTGATATTACTTTAGCTAATACTTATTATCTAGGGAAATGGATATCTTCGGAAAAGAAGAAAGAAAGGAAGTATGCAAAAAAAATATCAGTATTTTTCCCTAACCAAGAAGATAGAGGGGCTCATATAAATGTTAGTGGCGCTGCAGTTGTAAAATATTCAAAGAATTCTGAGAATGCGATTAAGTTGCTTGAGTTCTTAGCAAGTGATGAAGCGCAAGAATTATATGCTAAATCAAATCACGAATATCCAATTAGGGATAATATTGAGGTGAGTGATATTGTACAATCTTGGGGTTATCCGTTTAAAAAAGATAAGTTAAATCTAGAGGAATTAGGCAAAAATAATAAAACAGCTGTTCAAATATTTGATAAAGTAAACTGGCAATAACTAATGCAAACAAAATTAGGAAATTATAACGATCAAATTTTATTATTTTTTATAATATTAATTGTGGTTATACCAATATTTACAGTATTTATACATTTATTTTTTCCATCAACAAGTTTATGGGATCATTTAGCTGATAATCTTTTATTACAGTATTTGAGCAACACATTTATTATATTATTCTTTGTCTCTATTATATCTTCATTAATTGGAATATCTTGTGCCTGGTTAGTTGCAATGTATAATTTTCCAGGAAAGAATATGTTTAAATGGTTATTAGTCATTCCTATAGCTATTCCCACGTATATTTCAGCGTATATTTATGCAGGATTAGTCGAACCTTCTGGTCTTGTTTTTGATTTTTTTGATAATTATATGGGTTTAGGAAGAGAGTTATATGCATTAGTAGATTTAAGAAATATATATGGATCTATTTTTATATTAAGTATTTGTCTCTATCCATATATTTATTTATTATGTTATGCGTCATTCAAAGAACAGTCTTACTGCGCTATAGAAATTGGAAAATCTCTAGGTTTAAACAAAAGAGAATCTTTTACAAGAATAAGTTTGCCTTTAGCTAGACCAGGAATAATCGCTGGCTTAAGTTTAATTATGATGGAAACTTTAGCGGAATTTGGGACTATGGATTATTATGGTGTTACTACATTTACAACAGGTATATACAGGGCTTGGTTTGCATTTGGTGATGAAACGAGCGCAATGCATCTAGCATCAATTTTGCTTACATTTGTTTTTATATTAATTGTTATAGAAAAATATACCAGGGGTAAAAGTCAATACTATCATTCTTCTCAAAAAAATAGACGCGCAAATCCTATGATATTAAAAGGTAAATATAAGTTTTTTGCATTTATGTGGTGTTTGTTAGTTTGTCTTCTTGGTTCTATTATTCCTTTAACTCAATTACTTGTGTGGTTTACAGAAACCTATAATTATATGTTTGAGAGTTCTTATATTGATATTATTATGAACACAATATTTGTAGCCAGCTTAGCCTCATTTATAATTGTAACTATTTCACTATATTCATGTTACATAAATAGATCTGTTAATAGTATTTTCACGAATTTTTCTCTTAAGATTTTTTCTCTTGGTTATGCAGTACCAGGAGTTGTTATTGCTGTAGGTATTATAATACCCATAACAATGATAGATGATATACAAGCTTTTTTATTTGGATCGCCAATTTATTATTTAAGTGGCTCTCTAACTGCCTTGGTGATAGCTTATTTAGTTAGATTTTCAACAATTTCTTATAACGCAACAGAGTCGGGTCTTAGTAAAATTAAGAAAAATATTGATTTAACAGTGAAGTCATTTGGATTATCTAATTTAAATATAATTAAAAAAATACATATTCCTATGATGAAAACAACAATTATAACGTCTTTAATATTAGTTTTTGTTGATGTTGTCAAAGAACTTCCTGCTACCTTAATTCTTAGACCATTTAATTTTGATACTTTAGCTATTAATATATATGAATTAGCTTCCTCTGAACAATTATCCTATATAGCTTCACCCTCATTAATGTTAATTATAATTGGGTTGATTCCTGTTATAATTCTCATTAATAAAACTATAAGTAGTGGTGGTAAAAATATTGAAGCTTAATATTAATGGAATTTCTTTTAGTATTGATGGTGATAGAATTTTAGATAATCTAAATTTTGAAGTTGCAGAAAAAGATATTGTATCTATTATAGGTCCAAGTGCCTCAGGCAAGAGCTCTTTGCTCAGACTAATTGCAGGTTTTGATATCGTAAACTCTGGTAAGATTAAAATTAATAACATTATAGTTGATGGTAATCAGAAATTTATTAAGCCTCAAAATAGAAATATTGGAATAATTTTTCAAGATTTAGCCCTATTCCCACATTTGAATTGCGAAGATAACATTATTTTTGGTATTTCTAAGTTACCTAAAACTAAAATAAGTATAAGGGTGGCAAGATTAATGAACTTGCTTAATATTTCAGGAATATCTAAAAAATACCCTCATGAAATTTCAGGTGGTCAGCAACAAAGAGTTGCTATTGCAAGAGCTTTAGCGCCTAAACCAGAGCTTTTGTTATTAGACGAACCGTTTAGTGCTTTAGATGAAGAGTTAAAAGAACAGCTCATGTTAGATGTAAAAAAATTATTAAAAGAAGAAAATATTACTTCTATAATTATAACGCACAATATAAAAGAAGCTTTTCAGCTATCTGATAAAATTGCATATTTATCAGAAAAAAAGATTTTGCAATATGACATACCATATAACATGTACCATAAACCTACTACAAAAGAAATTGCACATTTTTGTGGTATTGGGAGTTTTTTAAAAGGGACTATTGTAGACGCTAATCATGTTTCTACATCGTTGGGCGTGTTATTTGGAGATACATCGCCTTACATTAAGGATGAAGTAGTAGATATAATGATAAGACCAGATGATATAATTCATGATGACAATGCAGCGTCCTCAGCAAAGGTAATTGAAAAAACCTTTCATGGTTCTGATTTTCTATATAAATTAGAATTAAAAAATGGTGAGAATGTTTTTTGTTATACACCTAGCCATCATAATCATTCTATAAACGAAGTAATAGGCATCAAGCCTCAGATTGATCATTTAATATTATTTAAAGAATAATTAAAGCTCTCTTAGTTTTCTGCGAAGAATTTTACCTACATTATTTTTAGGTAACTCTTTAATAAAAATTACTTTCTTTGGTATTTTATAAACAGTTAATCCTTCTTTGCAGTAGTTAATTATATCGCTTTCTAAAATAGCATCATTTAATCTGACAACATATAAAATTATACTCTCTCCTCTATTAGAGTCCTCTTTTCCAATTACGCCACACTCTAAAACATCTTTGTGAGTAGAAACATATTCTTCAATCTCATTCGGATAAACATTAAAGCCTGATGATATTATCATGTCTTTTTTTCTATCAACAATTGTCAAGTAACCTTTTTTATTAATTGTGGCTATGTCTCCAGTTTTAAAAAAACCATCACTAGTAAAAGATTTGTTTGTTTCTGTTTGATTATTCCAATATTCTTTCATAACCTGTGGCCCTTTAACGCATAACTCTCCTTCTTCACCAATATTTACTTCTTCATTATTATCGTTTCTTAATGAAATATCAGTAGATGGCATTGGTAAGCCAATAGTCCCATTAAACGGTTCTGAAATCTTGTTTACTGATATAATTGGCGAGGTTTCAGTTAATCCGTATCCTTGTGTTATTTCTACCCCAGTAATTTTTTTCCATTTAATTGCTGTGGTTTTAAGAACAGCCATCCCTCCTCCTATTGCAAATTTTAAGTTAGTAAAATCTATTTTTTTAAAAGTTGAGCTAGTCATTAACAAATTAAATAAAGTATTAACTGCTGTAATTATAGTGAATTTATATTTTGATAATGTTTTAACAAAAGATTTTAAATCTCTTGGGTTAGTTATTAAAACATTCTTCGATCCTATATAATAAAAATAGAAAAGATTTACAGTTAAAGAAAATATATGATAGAGGGGTAAAGCTGTAATAATTGTTTCTTTCCTATATGTAACTTCTTCTTTTACCCAAGAATGTAATTGTTCTATATTAGATAATAAATTACCATGAGTTAATACGGCTGCTTTAGATTTCCCAGTTGTGCCACCTGTATACTGTAATAATGCTATATCATCACGGGTTATTTTTTCATTAAAAGTATTATGCCTTTTTTTTATTGTGGTAGAAAAATTTATATAATTTATTTTGTTAGGCGTTTTATCATTTTTAAAAAATAATACAATTCCAACTATAATTTTCATTATTGGTGATAATAAATTAGTAGGTTTGCATACTATAATATTTTTAATTTTTGATTTACTTATAACGGGTTCTAATTCAGGCAAGAATTTATCTAAAACAACTATAGTTTCCGCTTGCGAATCTGTAAGAACATTTATTATTTCTCTACTTTTATACAAAGGATTAATATTTACTGCTATGCCTCCTGCTTTAAATATTCCAAAGATAGTAACAGGGAACGTTAATAAATTTGGAAGCATTATAGCAACCTTGGAAGATTTTTGTATATGCAATTCGCTCTGAAGAAAGCTAGAAAACCTATTAGAATACTCGTTTACTTCTTGATATGTTAATGATGAATTTAAATTTACGAATGCTGTGTCATTGGAGTATTTTTTTGTTTCTTTTACCAAATCATTAATTGAATTAAGCTTTGAGAAACTACTTTCATTAATATTAGCACCTATATGTTTAGGATATTCTTTTAACCAAACCCTTTCCATATAGATATATTAGCACCAAAAATAACAAAGCCTCTAAAAAAAGAGGCCTTGTCATAATTTTTTAATCTTTAAGGTAAGATTAAATTACATACCCATGCCGCCCATGCCCATGCCGCCCATGCCGCCCATGTCAGGCATTGCTGGTGCAGCGCCTGCAGGAGCATCATCTGTGGCAAGTTCAGTAACCATGCATTCTGTTGTAATCATCAATCCTGCAATAGATGATGCGTTCTGAAGTGCAGTTCTAGTAACTTTTGTTGGATCTAAAATACCCATTTTAAGCATATCCCCATACTCAGAAGTAGCAGCATTATACCCAAAAGAATCTTTTCCTTCTTCAACCTTTGCTAAAATTACAGAACCTTCATGTCCAGCATTCGTTACAATTTGCCTTAAAGGCTCTTGCATTGCTTGTCTTGCTATTTGAACACCTTGATCTTGGTCTGGGTTATCACCTTGGACTTTATCTAAAGCTGCTCTCGCTCTTATCATTGCAACTCCTCCTCCTGGAACAACGCCTTCTTCTACCGCTGCTCTAGTAGCATGCAGAGCATCTTCAACTCTTGCTTTCTTCTCTTTCATTTCAACTTCGGTTGCAGCTCCAACTTTGATTACTGCGACGCCTCCAGCTAATTTAGCAACTCTTTCTTGCATTTTTTCTTTATCATAATCAGAAGTTGCTTCTTCTATTTGAGCTCTAACTTGATTGACTCTGCTTTCAATAGCATCCTTCTTTCCACCGCCATCAATTATAATTGTATTTTCTTTAGTTACATTTATTTTTTTAGCGGTACCAAGAACACTAATATCGGCCTTCTCTAAACTTAAACCAACCTCTTCAGCTATAACGGTTCCGCCAGTTAGTACAGCAATATCTTCTAACATTGCTTTTCTTCTATCACCAAAACCAGGCGCTTTAACGGCTGCCACTTTAACAATACCTCTAATGCTATTTACAACTAAGGTTGCTAATGCTTCACCCTCAACGTCTTCTGCAACAATTAATAATGGTTTACTTGCTTTTGCGACACCTTCCAGTATTGGAAGCATATCTTTAATATTTGTTATTTTTTTATCATATAAAAGTACGTAAGGGTCCTCTAACTCAGTTGTCATATTTTGTTGGTTTGTTGCAAAATACGGAGACAAGTATCCTCTATCAAATTGCATGCCTTCTACAACATCCAAGTCGTTTTCAAGAGATTGTCCTTCTTCTACAGTAATAACACCTTCTTTGCCAACTTTGCCCATCGCTTCTGCAATTATTGACCCAATATTAGTATCAGAGTTCGCAGAAATAGTGCCTACTTGCTCTATTGCGCTTTGGTCTGTACATGGTTTAGACATCTTTTGTAAACTCTCTACAGCAACAGTAACTGCTTTATCTATACCCCTCTTTAAATCCATAGGGTTCATACCAGCGGCTACACATTTTAGTCCTTCTTTAAGGATAGATTGCGCTACAACTGTAGCTGTTGTAGTTCCATCTCCAGCTACATCTGATGTTTGAGAGGCAACTTCTTTTACCATTTGAGCGCCCATATTTTCAAACTTATCTTTTAATTCAATTTCTTTGGCAACTGATACTCCGTCCTTGGTTACGGTAGGAGCTCCAAATGATTTATCAAGTACAACGTTTCTACCCTTTGGCCCAAGAGTTGTTTTTACTGCATTTGCGAGTATATTTACACCAGCTACAAGTTTTTTCCTTGCGCTATCACCAAATTTTACTTCTTTTGCTGTCATATTTTATTCCTCTATAAAGATCTATTATTTAATTTAGTTAATTATTGCCGTTATATCATCTTCTCTCATTACAAGAAGATCTTCTCCGTCTACATTCACTTCTGTTCCAGAATATTTACCAAATAGGATTATATCGCCTACTTTAACATCTAATGGTCTAACATCTCCACTATCCGTTATTTTTCCTTTACCTACAGCCAGTACTTTACCTTTAACTGGTTTCTCAGTTGCCGAATCAGGAATAACAATTCCGCCAGGAGATGTTTTTTCTTCTTCCATTCTTCTAACGATCACTCGATCATGTAAAGGTCTTATATTCATATTTATCCTCACTTTGGTTTATATTAAGCTTGAAATGCTCCACTAGAATGTAATATAGCGTCCTTTTTTTAAATTTCAAGCATATATTTAGTAAGTTCTTTAATCATCTTTGCTATGATCGACATCTATTATGGTTTTTCCGCCTCTAGTTGACTTATTATTAAATGGTTTAGTAGTGATAAATTTCTTAATAATAAATAATCTAAAAGGCTCTAATAATAAAATTAATGCTAATGTATCTGTTAAAAAACCAGGTATAAATAACAATAATCCACAGATAAAATTTATGATTCCAGACAACACTTCTTCGTCCGGTTTCATGCCTCTAATCACTTTATTTTGTATTTCAGCTACATATTTCCATGTATTATGCTTAAGTAAAAAAACACCATAAATAGCAGTTAGGAAAATTATCAAAATTGTTGTAAAACTACCAATTATCGAGCCTATTTCTATAAATAAGAATATCTCAATGATGGGTAGTAATATTAAAGCCAAGATTATGGTTTTTTTAATATTCATATATCGTACACTATCACTTATAGTTGAAATATCTACAGATTAAAAGATATATTTAAAAAAAGGACAATAAACTATAATATGCAAATGATGTTCTCTTTAAAGAAATTATTGACTATATTGGTATTTATAATGTCAACATCTGTTGGTTATTGTGAAGTTCTCAAAAATGAAAATCCGACATTCCTTCCGCCTGACGAAGCTTTCATTCCGTATATAAATTATCAAGGTGATGACTATATACAAATAAGATGGGATATAAAAGATGGTTACTATTTGTATATGGGTATGTTTGAATTTTCTACAGATGACCCAAATATCAAGATTACCAAAGTAATCATGCCAGATGGGGTAAAAAAGAAGGATGAGTTTTTTGGAAATGTTGACGTATATTATAAATTAGCAGAGGCAAATGTTTATTTAGAGCAACCAATAAATAAAAATATAAACCTAATTGTAAAATATCAAGGTTGTGCAGATGCGGGATTATGCTATCCGCCCATAACAAAAAAACTTGGGGTTATGATAAATTCATATAATGTTCCTGATTTTAAAAAAACAAGTTTAGAAAATGATCAAATTTCAATTAGCAATAAATTAGGCAGTCAATCTCTAGGGTTGAATATTATATTATTTTTTATCGCTGGCTTACTGTTATCTTTTACTCCTTGTGTATTTCCTATGATTCCAATATTAACAGGGTTAATAGTTGGACAAGGAAACAACTTAACACCAAGGAAGTCTTTTTTACTTTCGCTTACATATGTATTATCTATGTCTATAACCTATGCAATTATAGGAATAATTGTCGCGTTATCTGGTAGTAACATCCAGGCAAATATTCAAAACCCCTATGTAATTACTATGTTTGCTGGATTATTTGTATTGCTGTCTTTATCTATGCTGAATGTAATAAAAATAGAAATGCCAAGGTTAATGCAAAACATCTTAATAAATACTTCTAATCAGACAACTTCGGGCACATATGTAGGAGTTGGAGTTATGGGATTTTTATCAGCTCTCATAGTCGGTCCATGTGTTACAGCGCCTTTAATTGGGGCACTATTATATATAGGCTCTACAAAAGATTATATTATAGGAGGGGCAGCGCTTTTTTCATTGGGTATTGGAATGGGTTTCCCATTATTAATACTTGGTTCTTCAGCCACAAGAATTATAAAAAAGATTGGTCCATACTTAGCTTTAACTAATAAAATTTTTGGCCTTTTATTTTTAGTTGTTGCCATATGGTTATTGGAAAGAATTTTATCTATTCATGCATCTGCATTTTTATGGGCTATATTATCAATACTTATACTTTTGTTATTTTATAACTCTGAAGAAGGGAAAATATTATTAAAGCCTACGGTTAAAATTATTATGTCTATGTTTTTATTAGGATATTTTTCTTTACAAATTTATGGAATTAATACAAATAATAATTTTGATCCGGCCACAAGTTTTATTAAAAAGGAAACATCATTAAATTTTATTAAAGTTTATAACAGCAAAGAATTATTTAAAGAAATAAATAACTCAAAAAAAATAACCATGGTGGATTTATATGCCGATTGGTGTGTTGCTTGCAAAGAATTAGATAAGTATACATTTGCTGATTCAAAAGTTCAGGAAAAACTTTCAAAAATTAACTTAATTAAATTAGATATTACGAAAACTAACGAAGATAATAAAAAATTTTTAAGTGACTATAAACTATTTGGTCCGCCTGCTATATTATTTTTTAATTCCAATGGCAGTGAGATTAAAAATTCAAGAATAGTTGGTTATGTAAATGCAAAAATATTTTTAAAAAAATATAATAATATACAAAACATCTCTTTATCGTTAAAGTTGTAATAATTCCTTGTAAATTCGTCTAATATCTGTAAACTTCAATTAAAAAGCTAAAAGAAAAGGGGTTATTTTGACTGATATTTTATTAATAAATGGTCCAAACTTAAATATGTTGGGCACTAGAGAACCTGAAATTTATGGTAGTGATAGTTTATCAGATATAGAAAATGCTCTAAAAGTTTTAGCTAAAGATAACAATGTAACGATTAGCTTTATGCAATCAAATGCTGAACATGAGATTATAAACAAAATACAAGAAGCTAAAAAAGATTCAGTTAAATTTATACTTATAAACCCTGGCCCATTAACACATACTAGTATCGCTCTTAGAGATACTTTTCTCAGCACATCAATACCTTTTATAGAAATACATATTTCTAATATCTTTGAAAGAGAAGATTTTAGAAAAAAATCATATTTAAGCGATATAAGTTCTGGTGTTATTTCTGGTTTTGGTACCAATGGATATAAGCATGCATTTATGCAAGCAATTAATATAATTAAAGGATAATTATGGATTTAAGAAAAATAAAAAAATTAATGGAGTTATTAGAAGAATCTGGTTTGTCAGAAATTGAAGTTAAAGAAGGTGAGGAGTCTATAAAATTATCTAGAATATCTGGAATACAACCTCAAGAAAATGTAGTAAATGTAGCAACTTCACAAGCATCTAGTAAGCTTGATAAAGATGATGCTAAAGATGTAGACAAAAAAGATATTCCTGATGGAGATGTTATTACATCTCCAATGGTTGGAACATTCTATAGATCTGCATCCCCAGATTCAAAACCTTTTGTTGAGAAGGGACAAAAAATAAACAAAGGGGAAACTCTTTGTATATTAGAGGCAATGAAAATGATGAATCAAGTAAGCGCTGAAACTGGTGGAACTATTATTGATATCTTAGTTGATGATGCTGAGCCAGTAGAATTTGGTCAACCACTATTCATAATAAAATAAATGATTGAGAAAGTTTTAATTGCCAACAGAGGCGAAATTGCATTACGTGTTTTAAGATCATGTAAAAAACTAGGTATAAAAACTGTTGCTATACATTCAACAGTTGATAGGCAATTACCTCATGTAAAAATGGCAGATGAATCTGTATGCATAGGCTCAGCAAATCCAAATAAAAGTTATTTAAATATACCTTCCATAATTAGCGCTGCAGAATTAACCAATGCTGACGCAATACATCCAGGATATGGTTTTCTGTCTGAATCATCAGCTTTTGCTGAAATTGTAGAATCCAATAAATTTATATTTATAGGTCCTTCAAGTAAAGTTTTAAAAAAAATGGGAGATAAAATTAAAGCAAAAAAAGCAATGAAAGATTTTGGCGTACCTTGTATACCTGGATATGATGGGATTTTACCTGAAGATATTAAATCAAATATTAAAGAAGCAGAAAAAATTGGTTTCCCAATTATGTTAAAAGCTATTCATGGTGGCGGTGGTAGAGGAATGATGGTAGTGCACTCAGCTCATGAATTTGCTAATGCTATGAATATTACCAAAACAGAGGCTCAAAATGCTTTTGGTAATGGTGATTTATATTTTGAAAAATTTTTTGATAAGCCTAGGCATATAGAAATACAAGTATTGTGTGATAATCATGGAAATGCAATACATCTGGGAGAAAGAGATTGTTCTTTACAAAGGAGAAATCAAAAAGTTATCGAAGAAACAACTGCTGTTAACATACCTAGGGAAGAAATTAATAAGATTGGTAATGTTTGTACTGAAGCTTGTAAAAAATTAGAGTATAGCGGTGCTGGGACGTTCGAATTTTTATACCAAGACGGACAATTCAGTTTTATTGAAATGAATACAAGAATACAAGTTGAACACCCTGTTACTGAATTTCTAACTGGTATTGATTTGATATCTCAACAAATTCTTGTTGCTGGAAACAAAAAATTAGAAATATCTCAAGAGGATATTACATATAAAGGACATGCTATTGAATGCAGGATTAATGCTGAAGATCCTGAAACATTCATACCTTCTCCTGGACGTATAGATTTGTTTCATCCGCCAGGAGGACCAGGAGTGAGAATTGATTCCCATATATATAGCGGTTATGATGTTCCTCCAAATTATGATTCATTAATTGCAAAAATAATTACGCACGCAGAGAATAGAGAAACTGCAATCAAGAAAATGTTGTTTGCATTAGATGAAACTGTGATAGAGGGGATTAAAACAAATATTCCATTACACAAGAAACTGTTGAAGAGTGATTTTTTTGTTAATGGCAATTTTACTATAAACACATTAAATGCATTTATAAAAAAATCCTAGTTTTATTTAAATAAAACAATAAGGCTTGATAGTCCAAATATTCTTATCGTTAATTATTATTTGCATAAAACATGAACCGCCATCTGTATTTCTGGTAAAACCACTAGCGCCTGGATTAAGCACCCATGGCTCATAGTCTTGATCACATACTTGTCGATGAGTGTGTCCATAAATTATTAATTTAGAATCAGGGAATGTTTTTCTTAAATCATCATGTGATGGTTGGCTTCCAAATGTATCTCCATGAGTTACAGTAATGATATTCGAACCTATCTTGATTCTTTCTAGTTTATTGAGTTTAGAAATAATATTTTTATCTTCATTGGTATTAAAAAATTCTGGTATATCATTATTTCCAGCTACTACATAAACATTATTGCAATAATTTTTTAAATCATTAATTATTTTTGTACTCATTACATCTCCAGCATGAATAATCATGTCTGTATTTTTTAAATAAGGTACTATGTTTGAATTTATACATCCATGTGTATCAGAAATTATGGATATAGAGTTTACCGTTTTCATTAATCTAAAATATTGTGGCTCCAAATATTTTTATTTTTTCATCTTCTTTACCAAGAACTAATCTTCCTAAAAAATCACCTGATACTGAATTGCTTTTTTGTTTAAAAAGCACGGTCACATAATCATCTCTTCTTAAACACCCTAGGAATTCTTTATTTGTTGATAGGCTTGTGAGTATTTCGTTTCTAGCCCACTGTTTTCCTATCTCAACTTCATTGGATGCTAGCATCATTTTTTTTGAAAAGTTTCTTGTGAAACCATTATAATCTTTTTTATTAGAACTTTCGATAAGTTCATCCCATAAAGGATTGGCAATTTCTAGAATTTCTTCATCCGTTTTTTTTTCTAGAAGACTCATTGATATCTAAGATGCTTCTGTCTCGCCCTTATCTTCATCTTCTATTAGATGATATATAGGTGCTTTTTCCAGTGTAAACTTCCCAGTTTTAGGATCTCTGCGTGACAAAGTTAAACAATGCCAGTTATCATCATCAAGTTTTAAGAAGTCACCTCTATAGTAGTAACCAGGCCAACGAGTTTCTTCTCTAAATAATGTATGTTCAGTTACACATTGCGAAACAAGAGCTCTATGTTTAACTTCCCAAGCACGCATTAATTGATGGTAATCCTCAGCTCCTATATGCTCTAAGTCTTCTTGTAAAATCCCAAGGTCTTTTAGTCCTTTTTTAAGCGTATTAGCATTAGTCATATAATTCGTGCCAATCCCACCCACATAATCATCCATAATTTTTTGAAGACGCTGTAAAGCTTGTATCGGTAGCAGATAACTTGGAGATACTGTGCCAGCAGTAATCTCATTTCGACCAACTTGGTAATTTTCTAGTGGTTTAAATACTTCTGTTTTAAAATTATCAATTTGTTCTTCAGTTACTTTTATGTTTTGCGCTCTGCCATCGTTAATATATTGGACTGCAGATTTAGCGCATATACGCCCTTCTGTAAATGAACCTGATGAAAAGATATGAGGTGTACCACCTGCGGCATCACCAGCTCCAAAAAGTCCTTCTATTGTCATCATTCTGTTGTAACCCCAAAAATATTCTGGTGGTGATAAATCTTCTGGGCCACTAACCCATGCTCCAGAACAAGTTGCATGAGAGCCCATAACATAAGGTTCTGATGTTGTTAATTCTGGATTTTGATATTTAGGGTCAATATCTTGAGACGCCCAAACAACAGCTTGCCCGACCGTCATACCAAGGAAATTTTCCCAACCAATCTGCTCTAAATGAGGGTCCTGGAATGCTTCCATAGTAACCATATGTATTGGACCACCACCGGCTGCTGTCTCTTGAATAAATGCATGGTTTCTTAAGCATGTTGGTCGAGGAACATGGTCAATATATTCTCCAACAATTTCTTTAGTATTGTCATACCATTTTTCTTCGTAATTTTCTCCGTTCGCATTTTGAGTATAAGTTTTAAGATGTAAAAAATAAGCCCCAACTGGTCCATAGCCATCTTTAAATCTTGTTAAAACAATACGGTTTTCCATTTGAGTCATTTTTGCACCAACAGCAATTGGAAGTGCGTATGCAGAACCATTACTCCAAGGAGCATACCAGGTTCTACCCATACCCTCTCCTACTGAACGAGGTTTAAATAAATGAGAGGCTCCTCCAGCACAACATATAACTGCTTTTGCTCTAAATACATGGAAATCTCCAGTTCTCATATTAAAACCAACTGCTCCACCAATACGATTTTCTTGTGTTTCATCCATTAATAAGTGTGTAATCATTACTCTGTTATATATTTTATCGGCAGATTTTTTAGCGGCCTCAGCAACTATTGGTTTATAACTTTCGCCATGGATCATAATTTGCCACTTCCCTTCACGTTGATAACGGCCAGTTTTTTCATTACGCATTAATGGCAGTCCCCATTCTTCAAACATATGAACTGCTGAATCAACATGACGTGCTGCATCGTATGCAAGATCTTCGCGAACCATTCCCATTAAATCATTACGTGCATAACGAACAAAATCTTCAGGCTGATTCTCATCCCATTGCATTCCCATATAACAATTAATAGCGTATAACCCTTGAGCTACTGCTCCACTTCGATCTATGTTTGCCTTTTCGGCACATATAATCTTCATATCACGACCCCAATAACGAGATTCAAATGTTGCGCCAGTACCTGCCATACCACCTCCAACAACTAAGATGTCGCATTCTTCATAATGTGTTTTTCTTTTAGCCATTAGTAGTACACTCCTTGTTTTAGTTTGCCAACTTTTTCCATTTCTGGTAATCCACCATCTATTTTTAGGTATTCTGGTTCATTGTAGAGAAGCTGAGACTCTAAATCTTTTTTAGTTGGTACTTTTTTTTCAGCTAATTTAGGTATGCATTTACCCCAAGGTTTAGTTGTAATAGGAGATACAAAGGTTTTTATAGTTCCATTTCGGAATTTAATTTTCCAAGATATAGTTCCTTTTGCTTCTTCGCGTAATACGCGAACTTTATGTCCCATTGGTGCAAAATCTGCGTAACCTCTAACGTCTATTGCATTTTGTGGACAAGCTTTAACACATGAATAACATTCCCAACAAAAATTAGGTTCAATGTTAACTGCACGTCTTATTGTTTTATCAATATGCATTATATCTGAAGGACAAATATCCACGCAATGTCCGCAACCATCACATCTAGTCATATATACAAATGTTGACATAAACTATACTCCTTAATAATTCTGTGGTTCTGAGCGTTTTATACCCAAACCATACTCTTCTGGTTTATCTACAGGCTCTGGTAAAAAATCTCTTGAGCCGTCTGCTTCAGCTAAATGTTTTTGTATTGCTGCTCCAGGTTTATAGAACATATGTGCAAATTTAGACCAATATACTCCTCCAAATAAAACAATATTTGAAACTATAAATAAAATCAAAAATAAAGTAGATAGACCGCTAGTTCCAGATGATTGAAAATAAGACCATAGTAAACCTGATGTTGATGTTGCTACAAGAGCTAATACAAATAAATCTGCCGTGACTATTCTGTACCAAGGATTACCCTCTACTCTAACATCTACTCTTAAAATGAACCAAAACCAATAGCCGCCTATGCACGTCATTAGGGCACCTAGATGCCATAAAAGCGGATAAATTATTGGGGTTGATGATGATGTGGGATAACTAAAAATCATTATGATTGATGTTATCCAAAAAATTATTGTGCCGTACATACCAAGTAAATGAGCTAATCTTCTTTGAAAACCGCAAAATTCAGCTGAAGTTGCTACGTCATGAGCTAGAGTTTTTACAATTATAGATATTTTTTCACCCGTAGGTACATGTCGGGTAGCAGATTTTTGTAGTTTTTTTAAATTTTCAAAAAAGTATTTTGCATTCTTTTTATGAATCATATCAAGTATCGTTCCACCAACAGTTAAAATAACCATAACTACCACAAACATTTGCATTGTTAATGGTGATATCAATCCTGATAATTCTACAAAAGGGTTTACTGTAAACATATATTCTCTCCCTAGTATCTTCTTAGAATGCTTTAATTTTCTAGCATTAGCACTCTCTCATCTATATTCCTCATGAGATTATAATGTAAATTAACAATATTAGGAATTAATTATTTATAAAAAATGATAAATTATTATTTTTTTAACTGATAATATCTCATTAAAATATCAGCAACTTCTTTCCTGGCGAATTCTTGCGGTAAATCAATACCTTCTGATAACATCTCTCTCACTTTTGTTCCTGATAATAGAACAAAATCATCCTTTGTATGATCTTCAACATCTCTCATCATAACAACTTTATTGAGCTTTCTAGAAAAAGCAGTGTGGTCAGCAGCAAAAATTTGTATTTTTAGAGAATTTTTAACTACATCACAATCAAAAATTTCTTGGGCCTCAAATGGTTCATAATAATCTCCAACCCCAGCATGATCTCTACCCACGATTAAATGACTACACCCACAATTTTGTCTAAAGGTAGCATGCAATAATGCCTCTTTTGGTCCTGCGTACAGCATGTCAAAACCAAACCCTGAAATTATAGCTGTATTTTTTGGAAAATATAATTCCACCATTTTTCTAATTGCTGCATCTCTGATGTCACCGGGTATATCACCTTCTTTCAACTTACCTAAAGTCATATGAATTAAAACTCCATCAGCATTAAGTCTATCAAGCGCCATTTTACATAATTCTTCGTGAGCCCTGTGCATTGGATTACGAGTTTGAAAAGCAACAACTTTTTGCCAATTAGCGGTTGTCAACATATCTCTAATTTCTTGTGCTGTTGCAAATGTTCCAGGAAATTCTTTAGGGAAATAACTATAATTTAAAACTTTTATTTCTCCAGAAATTATAATATTTCCTAAACTCATAAAATTTTTAACTCCTGGATGCTCAGCATCTGTTGTACCAAATATATTTTTAGTTATCTCTTCTAACTCATCATTATTTAATTCTTCTATGTCCTTAATAGTTTGTATTGCAATTATTGGGTTACCATCAACATTAGGATCCAATAGTGCAATTTCTGACCCAGCTTTTATATTCGAACTTATTTCTTTAGTTATATTTAATATAGGTATTGGCCAAAAAAGACCTGATTCGGTAACCATATCTCTGGCAACGCTAATGGCATCAGATTTATCCATAAAACCAGACAAAGGCGTAAAATAACCAGCCCCAAGCATTACCACATTAGCTGCAGCAGCTGAATTAAGCATGATTTTTGGAAGGTTTTTTGAACTCTTGATTATTTCCGTTTTTTCCTCAGAATCCTTTATAAATAAAGGCTTTAGCGATTCTAATCCATGTGGGCTTACCAAATTTGTCATAAAAAATCCATCAATTTTTATTAAATTTCTCATTGATGATAGAGAAGACTAATACTATAATCAACGTTGCTTAAAAATCCAAGCGTTTTTTAAGGCCAAGAAAAGCATGAAATTTACAAATATAATCGTAAAATAAATTACACTGAAAAGAGAGTTAAAAATGGAAGAAATTCTAGAAGTTAGAGATGGATGTACGACACCAATACAGCTGCTTAAAAGCACAGCTTTTTCTAAATACGTAGAGATATATAAAAAACAATTTATAAAAGATTTAAAAAATCGAAAAGATGAAGATTTAAAAGAAGATCTTCTACATAAAATAGATTATATCAAAAGTATTGATGCTACTACTTTTATAGATATATTAGATGGAGCTACACCATTTTCTGGAGATGAATTAAAATCTCATAGAGATAGTGTTAAGTTTCTTGATGGTGCATTCCATCATTATAGAACAAAGTCATATACGCGACTTGTAAGGCTTCATAATGAAATTTTGGAAGATTCCACAAATGCTGAAGCCATTAAAGATAAAGTGTCTGTAAAAGCTGAAAAGTTATCAGAACTTATAGTTGAAACTAGAAGAATTTTACTTATAAAAGCTGGATTAGGTGAAGGAGTAAGAAGAACAAAAGGCCTTGAGTGCCATCCCAATGTTGCAGTTGGAGAAATTTCTGGCCATTTTGTAAATCTACCTGGTGATTATTCTAGTTTAAACCAAGTGCCTATGACGACTGCGGCAGATATGAGAACTGGGGTTTATTATACAACTCATGCAAACAAAAGAGCTTTTCCTTTTTTTGCCCTTGATCACAATCCATTTAAAAATAACAAATTTAATGCGGATGATTACGTCGCTATTCCATTTGAAGTTGGTGCGTGGAATATACTTTGTTATGTACACAAATCGCGCGGTTGTATTGAAATGGAACCAGGTCTTTTAAATCTATTTCCTTTTTCTAATGTGAAAAATATTACTGAAAAACAACCTGATGGAATTTTTATTTTTGGATGCCCTAGTTCTGATATGAAAGACCTAGGTTATTACCATGATAAGAAAAATAATTTACTTGTTGGTTTAATACCAAATATTGATGATTGCAAATATTTTGGTTATGGTAAAAAACCTATATTAACTCTGCATAATGTTCTATGTATTATTAATGGTGATTTACCTCTTCATTGCGGAGCAACAAGATATGTTGTGAGATTTGATGAGAAAACAAATGAGCCTTATATTTTTGATTCATTTGTTAAAGCTGATGATATGGGAAGAGCTAAAATTGAAAATAAAAACTCTGATGACACGCCTGTTTTTTATGGAACTGAGACTGGCGCATTTGCTTGTTTAGATGGATTTAGTGAACACGCTAAAATGCAAATGGAAGGTAGAGAAATTGGTTATAATAAACATTCTGGTACTAATGCAAGACAGATTGTGCCAGTTACTGAATACTCTGAGATATCTACAGGCTCCGAACTTGATGTTCTTTTGTATTTAAATAATTATGAGATTATTCCAAAAAATAAATCTTGCATGAATACTGATATGACTGTAG
Source organism: Gammaproteobacteria bacterium (assembly GCA_002718845.1). Classification (GTDB taxonomy): domain Bacteria; phylum Pseudomonadota; class Gammaproteobacteria. Next base: position 30,264 of record PBFS01000010.1, read on the forward strand.
ATGAAGCCTTAGAACACTTTAGAAGCGGCGCAAGAGTTGCTGCTGGAAGCACTCAAACACATAGAGGTGAAGTTGAAATAAGTTATTGGGCTAATCCATTTCCTTTATTGAAAGAGAAAGATGGTTCGTTGGTTAAAAATCATGAAGAATATTTTGAAAAGTTTGAAAAAATTGAACAGAAATTTTTTAAAATTATTAAACAACGTGTAGATCAAGGGATAATGAAAATAGGAGTGGCTCATAGTATGCTTATGGCTGGCGTATATAAAGATAGCACTGATGATCGTCTAAAAGAATGTGGTTTTGATGATAGAGAACTTGTAGAGCATAAAGGTCCCGAAAGAGCTGCCCATGATATGATTGATCTTATAAAAAAAACTGCAATAGAGAAAAGAAAACGCATTGGAGATGGGACAACTAAACAAGTCGATATAACAATAGCTACAATTGGTGATAGTAGAACTGGAAAATCAGAGATGGCTGAAAAAATGGAAGGCGTTTTAAACATGAGTTTAATTTAGTATTTATCAGAAAACGGATAAAACTTGACATATTTAGAAAAAAGCATATTATTAGATTATTCATTGAGCTAATCAAAAATTCAATTCGAAATAATTGACCATCATAATTTAACAAGAGGAAGTTTTTTTTTGAGCACAGTACATAATATTACGGATGATAGTTTTGAAATGGAAGTTTTAAAATCAGACAAACCTGTGTTAATTGATTTTTGGGCTGAATGGTGTGGGCCATGTAAAGTTTTAGGTCCAGTAATTGATGAGATAGCTGCAGAATTTGATAATATTAAATTTACTAAACTTAATATTGATGAGAATCCAAAAACAGCTCCTATATATGGAATACGTGGAATACCAACTATTATGATATTTAAAAATGGAGAATTAGCAGCAACGAATGTAGGGGTACTAAGTAAATCTGAATTAACAAATTTTTTAAATGATAATCTATGAGGAAAAGAAAACTATCTAATTGAAATAATCTTTTCAATTTTAAATAAACAATATCTATACAAATACTATGAATTTAACAGAACTTAAAGAAAAACCGATACAAGAATTAGTTGAAATGGCCGAGAAGGTTGGTGCTGAGAATGTAGGACGTCTTAGAAAACAAGATATAATTTTTACTATTTTAAAAAATCATTCATCAAGTGGAGAAGATATATCAGGAGGCGGTGTTTTAGAAATTTTACAAGATGGTTTTGGTTTTCTTAGAAACGCTAGTAGTTCATATCTAGCTGGGCCAGATGATATTTATGTTTCTCCTAGTCAAATTAGAAAATTTTCTCTAAGAACAGGAGATACTGTTGAAGGAAAAATAAGACCGCCAAAAGAAGGAGAAAGGTATTTTGCTTTACTTAAAGTTGATAATGTAAACTTTGATGCTACAGAAAATGCAAAACATAAGATTCTATTTGAAAATTTGACTCCTCTACATGCTAACAAAAGACTAAGATTGGAAGTTGGTAATGGAAGCAGAGAAGATATATCTGGTAGATTAGTAGATATTGCTGCACCGATCGGAAAAGGTCAAAGAGGTCTTATTATATCTCCTCCTAAAGCTGGCAAAACTATTATGCTCCAACAAATTGCACAAAGTTTAACTACAAATAATCCTGAAGCAATATTAATTGTATTATTAATTGACGAAAGGCCAGAAGAAGTTACAGAAATGTCAAGAATGGTTAAAGGAGAAGTTGTAGCTAGTACATTTGATGAGCCAGCACATAGACACGTTCAGGTAGCAGAAATGGTTATAGAAAAAGCTAAACGACTCGTAGAGCATAAAAAGGATGTGATAATACTTCTAGACTCTATCACAAGGCTTGCTAGAGCTTATAATACCATTGCTCCATCATCTGGAAAGGTTTTGTCTGGTGGTGTTGATGCTAATTCACTAACAAAACCGAAAAGATTTTTTGGTGGCGCTAGAAATATAGAAGAAGGTGGGAGTCTGACTATTTTAGCTACGGCTCTTATAGATACTGGTTCTAAAATGGATGAAGTAATTTATGAAGAGTTTAAAGGCACTGGTAATATGGAAGTCCATTTGGACAGAAGAATAGCTGAAAAAAGGATTTATCCTGCTATAAATATAAACCGTTCTGGTACTAGAAAAGAAGAATTATTAACAACTCCTGAAGAATTACAAAAAATTTGGATTTTAAGAAAAGTATTACATTCAATGGATGAATTAGATGCAATGGAATTTATGTTAAATAAACTTCAAGCTACTAAAACTAATTCAGAATTCTTTGAATCGATGAAAAAATAATTAAGAACCTATATCTTTTCTAAAAAATACTAAATCTTGGTTCTGAACTTTAAAATCTTTGTCCTCAAAAACTTTAATTTTTTTTATATTTTCATAGGCNGAATTTATAACTTCNTCTTTGTTTNCCCCAAAAACATTTACAGTCAAAATTCTTCCTCCAGTAACTCTAATTNTATTATTATCAATAGTGGTNCCNGCATGAAATATTTTTAATGTTTGAGATTCTTGGATATTNCTAATATCTAAATAGAAATNTTTTTTATATTCACCTGGATATCCTTTCGCAGCNAACACTATGGTNCAACAATAATTAGATAAATNATTATCAGCCTTTAATACATTGAAATCTTTAAATGAGNTAATTTTTGTNCTNTCAATATAGTCATATAAATCTACTTCTTGATTATCTAAATATANCATTAANTTTTGAGTTTCNGGGTCGCCCATTCTACAGTTGTATTCAAGAACACTNAAATTATTTTGCGTATCAAGCATTAAACCAATATATAAAAATCCAAGGTACTGATGNTTTGTTTTTTTATTATGTTTATTTATGCCAGAAATTGTTTTATTTANTGTTTCTTCAATAGCAAGGTGTAATTTATATACAANNTTTTTATGTTCAAANCATAAAGGATGGCTAACTGCNCCCATNCCTCCTGTNTTAGGNCCAGAATTATATTCATCTCTAGATTTATAATCTTTTGTCCAAGGCAAGCCTATTTCAAAATCTTTTCCTTGGAAATTACAGATATAAATTGCTGAGAGTTCTTGTCCGCTTAAAAAGTCTTCAATAACAATTCTATTTGAGTGTGTACTATTAAATAGTTTTTCTATAGCATACTCTGCTTCTGTTTGATTTTCACAAATCATTACTCCTTTCCCTGCGGCTAGCCCATCTGCTTTTACTACAATAGGGTATTTTATATTTTTTAAATAATTTTTTGCTTTTTCAGGAGCATTAAACATTGTATGGTTTGCAGTTGGAATGTTATTTTTTAACATAAAATCTTTTGCAAAAACTTTAGAGCCTTCTAATATTGCGAATTCTTTTAATGGTCCAAAAATTTTTAAATCATTTTCTATAAAACTATTTGCCAAACCATTAACCAAAGGGTCTTCTGGGCCTACAATAGTGATATCAATGTTATTAGACTTAACAAAATCTATTAGCATATTATGATTTTTAATATCTAGATCGACGTTGATAATATTTTTTTCAAGAAAAGTACCTCCATTTCCAGGGCAAACATAAGTTTTTTGTATTTTTTGCGATTTAGATAATTTCCATGCTAAGGCATGTTCTCTTCCACCTTGGCCAATAACTAATATATTTTTTTTCATTATTAGTGTTTAAATACTCTGACGTTACTAAATACCATTGAGATATTATGTTTGTTTGAAATAGAAATAATTTCTTTGTCTTTAACTGATCCACCAGGTTGTATAATACTGCTTACACCAATTTTTTTTGCTAAATCAACATTATCTCTAAAAGGGAAAAATGCTTCAGAAGCCATGACGCAATTTTTTAGAGAAATATTAGATTTTTTTGCTTTTGAGCGAGCAATATTTGTTGAATCTATTCTGCTCATCTGACCAGCGCCTATGCCCAGGGTTCTTTTATTTTTTACAAAAACGATAGCATTAGATTTTACATATCTAGCCACTTTAAATGCAAAGAGTAAATCATCTATTTGCGCAGGAGAGGGTTTTTTTTTGGTAACTACTTTTAAGTCTTTTCTAGTTATTACTTTAACATCACTTTCTTGAATTAAAAATTTACTTTTTAGAGATTTCATCTCAATGGTTTTAGTATTTTGTGAAAAATCTTCTATAACCATAAGACGTACATTTGGTTTTGTTTTCATTATACTTAAACATTCTTTAGTAATATTTGGAGCTACTATTACTTCAATAAATTGTTGAGATAAAATCTTTTTAAGCAGCTTATGATCTAATTTTTTGTTAAATGCTATAATGCCGCCAAATGCAGAAGTAGGGTCTGTTTCGTATGCTTCATTATAAGCTTGTAAGAGAGATGTGCTCTCAGAAACGCCACATGGATTTGCATGCTTAACAATTACACAAGCGTGTTTTTTAAATTGTTTTACACAAGATAAAGCACTTTCTGAATCTACAAGATTATTAAATGACAACTCTTTTCCTGCAAGTTGTTTAAAATTAAAACCTAAAGATTTTGGTGTCTTTATACTATAAAGTGCTGCATTTTGGTGTGGATTCTCTCCATAACGTAAATTATTTTCTTTTTCCAAAACAATACTTAATTCTGTAGGCATTAAATTTTCTTTATTTTTAGAATTTTCTATTAAGTAATTTGTTATGGCAGAATCATATTTAGAAACCAATGAGAACGCTTTTAATGCTAATTTATATCTTAGATCTTTTGTTGTGCACCCTTTACTTTTTATCTCTTTTATAACCGCTTGATAATCATTTGGGTCGGTTAAAACTGTAACCCTATTATGATTTTTTGCAGCTGCTCTTAACATAGTTGGGCCGCCTATATCTATATTTTCAATAGCATCACTAAACTTACAGTTTTTTTTAGAAATAACTTGTTCAAATGGATATAGATTAACTATAACCATGTCTATTAATGAATAAGATGTATTTTTTATACTTTTAAGTGACTTTTCGTCTTTAGCTAATATTCCTGCATGAATTATTGGATGTAATGTTTTTACTCTACCTTCTAAAATTTCATCAAATTTTGTAAATTTTGAGATAGATATGTTTGGTACGTTTTTGGAAGTTAAAAACTTAGCTGTGCCACCAGTTGATAGTATATTATAACCATTATTAACTAGCTCATTTGCAATCTTATCAATATTTTTTTTATCAGAAACACTTATTATGGCGAATTTTTTATTTCTACCGCTCATTTTCAGGTGGTAATGCCATATTCTTTAATTTTTTTAGTTAATGTTCCACGGTTTATGCCAAGATAACTGGCTGTTTTTGTAACGTTTCCTTTAAGATGCGTCAATACTGCTGCTATTAAAGATTTCTCTACCTCAGATATAAATAATCCGTGAAGATTACTAACTCCCTCGCCATTCATTTTGCTTATATATGTTATTGTTTCATTCTTTATAGTTTTACTAATAGAATTATTGACAATTTTTTGCATTTTTTTCATCGTTTAGAAAAATACCCCTAAGATAACTATATATATCTGTTTCGAATTAAACTTGATGGTATTGTTATATTACAATCATAATGATTTTTGATAAAGCAATAATTATCATTTTATGCAATTAACTTGAAAAAAGTTCATCTAACCTATAATCAGACAATCATTATCGTTATAATGATAAAGTATTCATATTATAGATTTATAGTTTATAACTGCTATTAAAATTATGTTTAATTTAAATAAAATCGTAATACTCGGTGGAACTGGCTTCATTGGCTCAGAACTAGCTGTAAAAATGTCAAAATTATCACAAACCGTGGTTGTTCTTACCAGAAATATAGAGACTAATAAAGACTTAAAGCTTATTCCAAACATAGAATTAGTAGCCTGCAATATACATGATGAAAGATCTTTGAGAGAAAATTTTAAAAATACAGATGTCGTTGTTAATGCTGTGGGAATATTGAATGAATTTGGTGATAACTCTTTTAAATTATTACACTATCTTTTAATAAAAAAAATATCGGCTGCAATGAGAGTAAATAAAGTAAATCGCCTGCTTCATATTAGCTCATTAAATGCTGATATTCGGGCAAAAAGTGAATATCTTAGAACTAAAGGTAAAGCTGAGGACTACTTATTATCAGAAACAAAAGATTTTTGTAACGTTACAATTTTTAGGCCTTCAATAGTTTTTGGAGATAATGATGCTTTTTTTAATAAATTTGCCACAATATTAAGGTTCTCTTTAGTCTTTCCTCTTGCATGTCATAATTCTAAATTTATGCCAGTATATATAGGTGATTTTACAGATTTTATTATTAGCACAGTATCAAGCACCAACACATATAATACAAAAATTAATGTAACAGGGCCAAAAGAATACACATTTAGAGAAATTATTGAAACAACACTTAGAATTCTAAAAATTAAAAGGATTGTGATACCTTTGAATAATACTATGTCAAAAATACAAGCATACATCTTTCAAAGATTACCTGGAAAAATTTTTACAATGGATAATTTTGAATATTTACAAGTGGATAGTATAAGTACAGATGGTTTTAAGGGCACAACATCTATAGAAGATATTGTTCCTAGATATTTAAATATAGATGATAGTTTTAAAGATTTAAGAAAAAAATCGGGTAGAAAACAATGAAAATATATCTTGTTGGTGGAGCTGTACGAGATGAATTATTAGGTCTTCCTGCAAAAGAAAAGGATTGGGTTGTTGTTGGATCCACTCCAGATGAAATGAAAACAAAAGGATTTAAACAAGTTGGAAAAGATTTTCCAGTATTTATTCATCCAAAAACTGGTGAAGAGTATGCTCTCGCTAGAACAGAGAGAAAATCTGGTCATGGTTATACAGGTTTTGAATTTGATACCAATCCAAATGTAACTTTAGAGGAAGATTTGGCAAGAAGAGATTTAACCATTAATGCTATTGCGCAGGGTGAAGATGGAGTTTTAATTGATCCATTTGATGGACAAGAGGATATTAAAAATAAATGTTTAAGACATGTGTCAGATGCATTTTCAGAGGATCCTTTAAGAGTTTTAAGAGTAGCAAGGTTTGAAACAAACCTTAAATTGTTTACGGTGCATGAGGACACTATGGAAATTGTACAAGAGATTGTTGAAAGTGGTGAACTGGAGTATTTAACACCTGAGAGAATATGGCTGGAATTTTATAAGAGCAATCATATCTACAGGTTTTGTAAATTCTTAGATAAAATAAATATCCTAGATAAATTATTGCCTGGCTGCGTTCCTTTTTCTCAATTTGAACCTGATGAATTTAATGATGGGTCTAAACTTAAAAATATTTCATATTTCATGCATGAAAATGTTGGTGACATGGACATTTTTTGTGAAAATTTAAAGGTACCTAATGAATACAGAGATTTAGCTGTTATGTTAAATAATTGTAAAGAGGAATATATATTATTTAACCCATCAAACACAGATGCATGCGATAAACTCCAATCTTTAATAAAAAAGCTTGATATAAGAAAAGAAGATCGCCTAAAAGAATTTTTGGAAATTTGTAACTCTTTTGAAAATAATCATCTAAATTATTTTTTAGGAGATTTAATTAAAGAAATAAGATCCTACAAGCTTAAAAAAGAAGATCAAATAAAGTCTGATAATGAAATACAGAAAATTGTTGAAAATGATTATAAAGTTTTAATACAATCTTATTTAAATAATTATTTAAAAAAATCCAATTAGAACAATGCCTAATATTAATCTATAAACAATATAAGGAGTAAAGGATATCTTGTTTATTGTTGATATGAACAGATGGATAGTAATGTAAGAAAATATAAGAGATAAAAACATACCTAGTAAATGTTCATTTAAAATTTCAATATCTCCTATTTTGTATAATTTCATAGATTGATACACGGCTGCCATAAAAATTGCAGGAATGGATAATAGAAATGAAATTTTAATAGAATTTTCTCTACTAAAATTTGCAAGTAATGCAGCAGTAATAACAATACCCGACCTTGATACACCAGGCATAATTGCAAGTGTTTGCATAAAACCAATAAATACAATTGTAAATATGCTAATAGATTGTAATTCGCTAATAGTATTTTTCTTTTTAGTATCAGAAAAATAGAGGATAAATGCAAAAATGATTGTCATAAAAGCAACTGATTCTATAGATCTCATATTAGTTGAAACTAAATCTACAAATAATAATCCTATTATTGGCAATGGAATAGATCCTATAATTATTAATTTTAAATATTGCATTCCTTCATTTGATGCAGAAACTATTTTATAAATTTCTTTTCTATAATAGATTAAAATTGCAAACAAAGAACCAGAGTGAAGAGCTATATCAAAACCCAATCCCTGATCTTTCATACCTAATAAAGCAGATGTAAGGATTAAATGTGATTGACTTGATATTGGCAAAAATTCAGTTATACCCTGAATGGCTGACAATATTAATATTTGTAAAAAATCCATATTATAGTTTATGTATATGATTAAATTCTTTTATAGACCTTAATTGATTATTTATATTTTTTTTCAATACTAAAACCTTAAATATCTCACCCATTGTATTTGGCAATAGTATATTTTTCAATCTGTTTAATTCTATAACTTTTTCGTCATCATCATATTTTTTATTTTTAAATAAATCTAATATTCCAAGATTCACTAAAAAATTTGCTTGGGTTATATATCCTTCAACACTCATTTTAGTATCATTGATAACATTTGTTAAATGAGAAAAATTTACAAATGTAGATAGATCTTGTTGTCCTATATGGGACAGGGGGCCAAAATTAGCTTTATGATTATAAATACAAACTAATGTACCTTCATTTCTTTCTTCTAAAAAATATTCTTTAGCATTATAACCATAATCTATAATGAATATGGCTCCAGACTCTAAACAATTCTCTAAGTTTGCAATCCATCTTCTGTATTGTAAATTTATATCACTTGTATAATTCTCTGGAATTAAAATAGAATGATTATTTTTTGCAGTACTTAATTCTTTTTTCAATAATTCTGTAGCAGGAAACCATGTATACTCGAAATTATTGTTATGATTTTTAATGTACAGATTCTCAACTTTACCATTACGCATTCTGAATCTCTCTGATGGTAATGCATCAAAAAATTCATTTGCAATAATTAAACCTTTAATTTTTTGATTTTCCAAATTATCTACCCATGAAAATAATTCATATAATTCAGGTATTTCTTCTTTAATTTTTCGTTTTTGAACTTCAATTAAATTATTAGATATTTCTAAAATAATATATTTTTCTGGTAATGATTTTATTTTAGCAAGGTTTTTAATAAGAGATATAGCTAAGCTCGCATCTCCACCTCCAAGCTCTAATATACTCATTGGTTGTGCTACACTATTTAGATTAATAAATTCATTTGAAATTGATTCACCAAATAAAGATGATGTTATTGGAGAAGTAATAAAATCTCCCTCACTTCCAAATATCTGAGATTTATTTGTATAGTAGCCATATTCTTTGTGGAATAAAGCTATATCCATAAATTCTGAAAAAGGTATTTTATTTTTAGAAGTTATTTCCTTAGACAAATAAAGCTCAATAGGAGATTTCATAATATGTGTATTTTAAATATAGTGTACATTTTTCTATATATCCTTAATATATATCTATGACTATAAATAAGACAGTTTTTATTACAGGCGGAGCAAGACGAATTGGTCTTGCTACTGCAAAATATCTTCATGATGAAGGGTATAACATTATTATCAGTTATAATAAATCGAATAAAGATGCTAAAAAAATTTTTACAGAGTTAAATTCATATAGGAAAAATTCATGTCAGGTAATAAAAATAGATTTTCTATCTATAAAGGATTATGAATCAATATCTAAGAAAATTATTAAATTTTTTGGCAGAGTGGATGTTTTAGTAAATAATGCATCAAGATTTTATCCAACTCAAATAAATAAAATTAATGAAAAAAATTGGCACGATATTATTGATACTAATTTAAAATCAGCATTATTTTTTTCTAAATCATTCTATCCAGAACTTAAGAAAAGAAAGGGTTGTATAATAAACATTGTTGATATACATGTTAATCCACCTTTAAAAGATCATATTATTTATAATATTAGCAAAGCTGGGCTTCTAGCTTTAACAAAAACTTTGGCAAAAGACTTGGCACCATCAATTAGAGTAAATAGTATTTCACCTGGAGCGATAATGTGGGCAGAGGCTGATGCTAAAAAAATAAATAAACAGAAAGAAATTCTATCAAAGATTCCTTTAAATAAAACTGGGTCTCCCAATGATATAGCAAAAGCAATATTATTTTTAATCAAAGATGCTGATTATATAACTGGTCAAAATATAAATATTGATGGTGGAAGAAAACTCAATATGTGAATTAAGGGCTAAGCTTTTATTTCTAATTCTATCTTTGCAATAATTAATTTACTTATCGTATATTCTTTAAATATTTTAAAGTTAGTAATATTTAATTCTGGATGTACAAATTCTGGAGCTATATCTACTAATGGCTTTAATACAAAATCATACTCCATAATTTCTTTTCTTGGTATTTGTATTTTTTCATCATTTATGACTAAATCATTAAAATACAATATATCAATATCTAGTGTTCTAGAGCTAAATTTAGTTTCATTGAAATTTCTACCATGATCTTTTTCAATACCTCTCATATCTTCTTTTAACTTAAATACGTCATCCTGTGTTTCAAAATAACAGACGAGATTATAAAAATTAGGTCCTTTAAAACCCATGGACTCTGTTTCATAAATTGGGGACAAAGTTATATTTTGATATTTAGAGTTAAGTTTTGATATACATGATTTAATATTTTTTTCTCTATCTACATTACTTCCTATGCCAATATAGACTTTATTTTGCATCTTTTGTCCTTTCTATAATTACCCCAACTTCTTTTGATCCTGTTACAGCGCCTGGTTTACTAAATCTACCTTTAACATAATTTACCTGAAATTCTTGGAAAATTAATTTTACCGTCTCCTCTGCCAACGCTTCTATTAATAGAAATTTACTTTTTTGAATAAACGACTGAACTTTTTTTGCAACTGCTTTATAGTCTACTGTGTCTTTTATATTGTCTGTTCCAGATGATTTCCTAATTTCAATTCCTAGCTCTAAATCTATACAAACTACTTGTTTAATCTTTCTTTCCCAGTCATATATACCAATTGTTGTCTCTATGCATAATTCTTTTATAAACACAATATCCATAGTTATTCTCTCTAAATTTATATATATATATTGTATATGAATATGTTTCTGATATCATTATTGAGTTTGGAGATATAAAGTGTCTAAAATTTGTCAAATAACACAAAAAAGAATAATGTCAGGTAACAATGTTTCGCATGCGAAAAATAGAACTCGTAGGGTTTTTGAACCTAATTTACATAATCACAGGCTATGGTCTGAAGTTCGCAAAAAATGGATAACTTTAAAACTATCTAAAAAAGGGCTGAGAATAATTGACAAGCTTGGCTTAGATAAAGCATTAGAAAAATATAATATTGGGTAATATATGAGAGAGAAAATTAAATTAGTTTCGTCGGCGGGGACAGGGCATTTTTATACTACAACTAAAAATAGAAAAACTATGCCTGATAAATTTGAGATTAAAAAATTTGATCCTACTATTAAAAAATATGTGATGTATACAGAAGTTAAAATTAAATAATTTTTATACTACCTTATATCCCTTTAAACTATCTGAAAAATCATTTAAACAATCTATACCTGTACTTTTCGCGTCTTCACACCAACGATTAAGTGTCTCTATAAAGTTTTCATGTTTTGTATTACGGGCATGAAGGATATCATATAGTTGGTTCTTTAAATTATACACAGTTTGTAACGAACTACATTCTTTGAATATTTCTTGTAACCTTGTAGTGTCTTGATTTGAAATTCTATGAGGTTGTCTAGCTAAAGTATTTTTAGACTCCTTTAATAGTTTTTTGATATCATTTTTTGCATTTCTAGTTTCATCTTTCAAAGTTGGCTTCAAAACATTTCGTGTATAATTAGTAATCACTGTAATTTTTGACTTTAATAATGCATAACCAATTTCAGAATTTAGATTATTATTAGGAGATCTAATTATTGTTTTAGTTGCTAACCTTTTTACTCTAACTTGTCCTAATAAAGAAAATATTTTTATATATAACCATCCTATGTCAAACTCCCAAGGCTTTAAAGAAAATTTTGCAGCTGTTGGAAAAGCATGATGGTTATTATGTAATTCTTCTCCTCCAATAATTAATGCTAAAGGACTCATATTAGTTGAATCGTCATTTGTATCAAAATTTCTATAGCCAAAATAATGTCCAGCACCATTAATTCCACCTGCGGCAAATATTGGTGTCCATGCCATTTGAATTGACCAGATAATAATTCCAACTACTCCAAACAAAATTACATTGGTAATAAAAAGAAGCAAGATGCCCAGATTGTTTCTTCCTGTATATAATTTTTCTTCAATCCAGTCAGTTGGGCAATTTTTAGAATATCTATCTATTGTTTCTTTGTTGTTTTTTTCTTCATGATATAAATCTGCGCCCTTTAAAAGCACAGTTGCTATTCCATGAAATGCTGGACTATGAGGATCTTCGATTGTTTCAACTTTAGCATGGTGTTTTCTATGAATAGCTACCCAATCGGCAGTCCTCATAGACGTTGTAAGCCATAGCCAAAATCTAAAAAAATGTGAGAGTATTGGCCTAATTTCAATGGCAGAATGACAAATTCCTCTATGTAAATACAGTGTTATACATACAATAGTTATATGCGTTACAACAAGTGTATATATGACATACTCAAGCCATGTAAATTCTATTAGTCCGTTTATTAATATATCTATCATTTTTGTTATAATTCAGAATAACCTAAATAATATGATAAATTAAAAAATATGTCTAATAAATATATAAATTATGCCTGAACTACCTGAAGTAGAGACCGTTTGTAATGCTATAAGAAAAAGCATTAAAACAAATAAAATTAAGGAATTTGTAATAATAAACCCCAAGCTTAGATGGAATATTGATGCAAATATTAAAAAATTATTATCCAAGGTAGATATAAGAAAAATATATAGAAGAGGTAAATATATAATCTTTAATTTTAATCATGGTAGCCTTATTATTCATCTTGGAATGACAGGAATTGTAAAATTTCTAAAAAATAGACATAAAGTAAATAAACATGATCATTATGAAATAAAATTCCAAGATAATACTATTCTTAGATACAATGATGTGCGGAAATTTGGTTCTATTCATTGGGCAGAAAATATTGAAGATAACTTTTTAATTAAAAATTTAGGAGTGGAGCCATTATCTGATAATTTTAATTATGAATATATAAAAAAAATATCAAAAAAAAGAAATGTGGTTATAAAAAATATAATTATGGATCAAAGGATAGTTGTTGGAATTGGTAACATTTATGCTTCTGAAGCATTATATATGTCAAAAATAAAACCTAATAAAAATTGTAAATTATTATCAACTGATAATTTTAAAAGTCTCGTAAAGTCGATTAAAAAAGTTTTGCAAAAATCTATTAAAGCAGGTGGAACAAGTATCAAAGATTTTCAAAGTATCGATGGATCTCCAGGTTATTTTAAACAAAAATTATTAATTTATGGATTAGAGAAATGTGCATGTGGGAAGAATATAAAAAATATACGAATAAGTGGGAGATCTTCTTTTTATTGTAGCAATTGTCAAAAATAATTATTTAAATTTTTTATATATAGCATCGGCCACATTCTTGCCTACAAATTTATCTATATTTCCTTTATGTTTAGCAATATCTTTAATTATACTAGAAGATAAAAAACCAAATTCTTCTGCTGGGCTCATAAATACACTTTCTATATCAGGATTCATTGACCTATTCATGCTAGCTAATTGTACTTCATATTCAAAATCTGATATGGCTCTCAAACCTCTTAATATTACAGTTGCTGAATGTTCTTGAGCAAAATCTACTAATAATTTATTTAATGGGAAAACTTCTATTTTATCTTCATTAGAAAAAATATTCTGAATAAACCCTACTCTTTCACCCATGCTAAATAACGTATTTTTTTGCGGATTTTCAGCAACAACAATTAAAATTTTATCAAATAATTTACAACCTCTTTTGACCAAATCAGTGTGGCCATTAGTAATGGGGTCAAATGTTCCTGGATATACTGCTATAAGCGCCATATTCTACCTCTTCATAGCGATTGTATAACTAACATCGCCGATACTCAAATCTTTTAAAATATTATGTGTTTCTGATATTAAATTTACAAGTTCTTGATTATGCTTTTTCTTATTTTGTTCAATATATATGTATTGAGTTGTGTTTAAAAGATTATTTTTTTTAAGTTTATTTATTGCTAGTTTTAAAAGATTTGCATTATAAGGCGGATCTATAAAAATTATATTATAACCCAAGTGATTGAATCTATCTAAAAAGATTATTGCATCCTCAGGAAAGATTTCATAATTATTAATATTTAATTTTTTAAACTCTAAAATAATTTTTTTACAAATTTTTTTATTTTTTTCAACTAGAATTGCCTTTCCAATTCCTCTTGAAATAGCTTCAGCAGATAAAATTCCGCTTCCAGAAAATAAATCTAAAGAAATCATTTTATTGTCTATTTTTATGATATTAAAAATTGTTTCTCTAATGTAAGATTTAGTAGGTTTAAGCAAATCATTGCTAGAAAATGATAAATGCCTAGATCTCATAGTTCCGGCAGTAATTTTAAGCTTATAATCTTTCAATCAATGATCTCCAACAGTAACTATAAGATTATTATCAAACATAATGCTAGAATTAAGAGATTGTCTAATAGAATGTATAGTTACGTTATTAATACCATTGATATAGTTTTTAAAATAATTTTCAGGTATATCATATTCATTAATTGCAGAGAGATTTTCTAACATTTTCTTATTTGTATCAAACCGTAAATTAAAACTTCTCAATAACCCTATTTTAGCAAATCCAACACTACTTCTAGATATATTAAAATTTCTAAATCTTATAATTTGATTTTTTAATATTTCTATAGCTTTATTAGTATTTTTATTTTCTGTTTGCATGCTTATTTTAAGTACCCCAAAATCATTATATGGCATTAGATAACTATAAACAGAATATGCTAAACCTTTTTTTTCTCTAATTTCTTTCATAAGCATAGAGCCAAATCCACTTCCACCAAAAATATAATTAGCCACTAAAATATTATAAAAATTTTTATCAAGACGTGTAATTGAGGGCGCATATATTGCTATATGAGTTTGTTTGCTTCCATGCGGAATATTAATTAATCGTCTACGTTTTTTATAATTTAATATAAATTTTTCTTTATCAACATATCTACCTTGTGGTATGCCCTTAAAAAGGTTAGATATTAAATTTACAGAAGAATTTTCATTTATATCACCAACTATATTTATTTCAATAGATTTTTGATTAATTATTAAATCTAAATGATTTCTTAATTCTTCAATATTTAAATCTTCAATATTCTTTTTGTATCCTAAAATAGGATGTGCATAACCAGTATTTGTGAAAAATATTTCATTTGCTTTATTTTGTATTATTGACGTGGGATTTAGTTTACTTTTGTTTATAGTATTAAGTACTTTATCCCTATTATCATCTATCAAGCTTTGAGTTATATGATTATGTTTAAGTAATATATTTAGTTTTTTTGACACATAATCGATATTTTCAGGCGTACTAATTAATCTAACTGATATATGACTTGAATCCCTATTAACATCTGAGTTATATATAGCGCCAATTCTCTCAAAATGATTTATGAGTTTAATGTTATCTACTTTTTGCTTATGTAGTAAATTAACTGCAAAATTTGTTATTCCTTTTCTTGACTCATCGTCTCTGCTGCCATATTTTATGCCAATTCTTATGTCTATAATTGGTAATGAATTCTCTTCTATAAGCAAATAATTAGAATTATCTTTTATAAATTTTATATTTGGGTATGCGTAAGAGTCATATTGATATATAAAAAAAACTAATATAGAAATGAAAATGAATTTTATCATAACGGATTAATTATAGAGGTTAACATATGATCTTCTGATATATATTTTTTTGCAACATTGATTAAATCTTGTTCAGTAATACTTTCAATATCAATAATGTATTGGTCAAGTAACTGCCAATTAAAACCTTTTGTTTCTAACGTTCCTACTTGCATTGCTTGATAAAAAATAGAATCAAATTTATATATATTGTGTGCTATTAATCTTGATTTAGTATATTTCAATTCATTATCTTTAAGACCTTTCTCAATAAAATTGTTAAATTCTTTTATTATTAACGTCTTTAATTCGTCAACACTCACATTTTTTCTAGGGGAACCTCCTATAGAAACCAAATTATTCTCTTTTGAATAAGTGTCATATGAAATAAATGTATTGAACGCAATCTGTTTATCAACCAAATTTGTTGAAAATCTAGAAGAATAAGAGCCATCCATTAACTCAAGCAATATTTCTAATGCATAAGATTCCTTTCTATTAATATTTGTAAAAGGTTCTTTATTAAAAGAGAGAATTAAAATAGGGTCTGATACATAATCTTTTAAAATTATATCTTCATATGATATTTGAATNTTACTTTTTTTTGAAAAATTTTGAATGCTTCTTTTTTCAATTTTTCCATAATATTTTTGTATTAATTTTTTTGTTTCTTCTTTATTAAAAGATCCGGCAATAATAAGTGTTGCATTATTTGGAGCATAATAATTAGAATACCATTTTCTTAAATCCTCAACTGTAATCGCATTAAGGTCATCCATTGTTCCAACTATAGGTATTCCATATCCATTAAAACCAAAAAATTGAAGTCCTATTTTCTCAAATACTTTTGAAGTCGGATTATCTTCTNTCCTCAACCTTCTTTCTTCTTTTACAACCTCTCTTTCGCTTTTNAAATCATTTTTTGATAAATTTAAATTAGTCATCCTATCAGATTCNAATTTAAGACATAATTCTATATAATCTTTATGCACCTTCTGATAATAGCCAGTAAAATCTTTTCCAGTAAAAGCATTTTCTGTTCCTCCTATTTTTTTAATTTCTCTTGAAAATTCTCCTGGTTTTGTGTTTTTGGTTCCTTTAAACATCATATGTTCTAAAACATGCGATATTCCTGTAACGCCTTCGTATTCATAACTAGAGCCCACTTTGTACCATATGCTAGACATGACAGTTGAACTTCTATCATCATTAATCAATATGATTTTTAGTCCATTGTTAAGTTGATATTGTTCTATTCGATCATTGAAATTTATACCAGAAATGGCTATATCTGACATCAGAATACTTATGGATAGTATCAGTATATATTTCAGCGTTTTCACCACATGAATTATATAGTAAATGTTATAATTAAAAAAATAGTCATTTTTTATAAAATTATTGATTAGCGGATAAAATTTACCTAAAATATTGATTATTATAAGAAAATAATGTCATTTAAGGTCTTGAATCCTTAAAATAAGACACTATAATTAGCTTGTAGGAGCATATGTTATGAGTAATGAATTAGTAGGACATTTGCCAATTGATATATCAAAAGGTCTTGAAACAACAGACTCCCTTGAGCTATACCTTAATGAGTTAAGGAAAACACCGCTCCTATCTCAACAAGAAGAAGAAAAACTATTTGAAAATCTTCATAAATCAGATGATATAGAAGCTGCAAAAAAATTAGTTATGGCTCACCTAAGATTTGTAGTTCATGTTGCTAAAACTTATAGAGGTTATGGATTACCGTTACTTGACCTAATTCAAGAAGGCAATATTGGATTAATGAAAGCCGTTAAAAGATTTGATCCAAATAGAAATGTAAGATTACTATCATTTGCAATTTATTGGATAAGAGCTGAAATACATGAGTTTGTCTTAAAAAATTGGAGAATGGTTAAAATAGCTACTACAAAAGCTCAACGAAAATTATTTTTTAAACTAAAAAGTAAAAAAACTACATCTTCATGGTTAACAAAAAGAGAAACTGATGATATAGCAAAAGAGTTGGATGTAAAATCAGAAACGGTTACTCTCATGGAATCAAGATTGTCAGGACTAGATATCTCTTTTGATCCATCAGATGATAATGAAATGTCTCCTTCTACATATTTAACAGATGATAGTGCTGATCCTTTGTTAAAATTAGAATATGAAGCAGACAGTAATACTGATTCGAGAAAATTAGAGATTGCCATGTCTAAGCTTGACAGCCGAAGCAAAGATGTAATTAAGAAACGTTATTTGAATGAAGATAAAAGTACGTTAGAAGAGCTTTCAAAAAAATATAATGTTTCTATAGAAAGAATTAGACAAATAGAAAATAAATCGTTAAGTCTTTTAAAAGATTCTATGCTACTTGCTTAAACTTAATATAAGTTTAAATACCAAAAATGATCAACCAAAAGTAAAGCAAATAATATTGCTAAATAAGTAATAGAGTACCTAAATAACTGTATAGCTCTTGTGTCTGATTTTGATCTCATAAGCATGTAAGAATCTATCATAAATTTTAAACCAATAATTATTGTTCCGATTAGATATATATTCCCAGAGAGACTAAGAACATAAGGGAATAAAGTAATACAAAATAAGAGTATAGAATATAGGAAAATATGCAGTCTAGCAAAGTCTTTACCATGTGTTACAGGTAACATTGGGATATTAGCTTTTTTATAATCATTATACTTATATACCGCTAAAGCCCAAAAATGTGGTGGTGTCCAAAGGAAAATTATTAAAAATAAAATAAGCGGAAAAGGTTCTATTTGATTAGTAATGGAAGTCCATCCTAATAAAGGTGGCATAGCTCCTGCAATTCCGCCAATAACAATATTTTGAGGAGTGAGGTTTTTTAAGTATACCGAATAGATTAACGAATATATGATTATTGTCAAAAATGTTAATACAGCGGTTAATGTATTTACTAGCGCGTATAAAAGCACTATAGATGTTACAGATAAAAAAATAGCGAAATATATTGCATGCAAAGGTTTTATAAATCCTTTTACTAATGGTCGTGATTTGGTCCTATCCATAATGGAATCTATGTCTTGATCTATTACATGATTAATAATTGCTGCGGAAGACGCTGCTAACCCAATACCTATGCTTGCAAAAAATATTAATTCATAATCAAGATGATTTTTATGAGCAAGCAACATTCCAACAATTGCAGTAAATATGATTAGGAGATTAACTCTAGGTTTTGTGAGAATTATAAACTCTTTTAAAAGATTAAAGAAACGTTGAGTGAAATATATTGTTGAATTCTCCATTCGATGATTCTACCACTTCTGTTCATTACATGTCGAATAAAATAACAATATGATCATACTCATTAATAATATACATGCATTTACAGTATGCATAACCGCTATAGTTATTGGTAGGCTAAATAAAATATTAGATATTCCTAAAAAAACTTGAGCAATAAAAAATATCAACACCACCATTCCAATTTTTTTTAAAATTATAGAATTTTGTATTTTAAATAAATACAAAAACAAACCTATAAATAAAAATGTTAATATTAAAGCTCCTAGTCTATGAGTAAAATGCACTGCTAATTTAGATTTATAATCTATTTGATGGGTCTCGTAATTTACATCGGGTAAATTTATAATAGTAAAACCTTCAGTGAAATTCATACCTGANGGCCACCATTCTTGTGCACATTTAGGGAAATCTGTACAAGCTAGCGAAGCATAGTTAGTACTAGTCCAACCACCAAGAATAATTTGCATGATCAAAGCTAGAGTGCAAATTAATATATAAGAATTTACGGGTTTATTAAAANTTTCTTTATTCGCGNAAACTTTCAATCCATTCCATAACAATAATGATGCGGTTGCCATGCCAAGTAATAAATGCATTGTAACAATGGTTGGTTTGACAAGCTCGGTAACTGTAAACATACCTAAGAGTGATTGTATTATTATTAACAACACAAGAGATATTGGTAAATATACGCTGATGTGTTTAGCATATTTAAAAGTTAAGAAAGAAATAAAAAAAATATATATGCCAAGTGTTCCAGCTAAATATCTATGTAACATTTCTCTCCATGCTTTTCCGCTATCAATAATTGCGTGGGGATATAATTCTTTAGCTTTAGCAAGCTCTGACATTGTATCTGGAGCACCTAATATCCCATAACAACCTGGCCAGTCTGGACAACCAAGTCCTGCATATGTCAATCTAACCCATGCCCCAATAGATATAACTGCTAATGTAAAAATAGCTCCAAAAAAACTCAGATTTCTTATTGTTATAATATTCATGCTCACCCTATTTTAGAAAGTTTGAGTAATTTTTTTAAATCTTTAAGAAATTTTTTTCCATTAAAATCTTTTTTATATTTTAATATAACATTTCCAATTGGGTCTACTATAAAAATATCTGTATTATAGTCTTTAGTTTTTTTTATTACATTATGCAGTTTATTTAATTTTCTTTTGATAATTAACAAGTTTGGATATTTTTTTTTAATAGAAGCAATGTAGTTACTATCGTAAGACGTATCGATTAAAAGCACTCTTTGAACTCTATTCATATCCTTCCCTACTGCTGTATTAATTTGACGNAATAAATAAATATTATTAAGGCAAACTGAATCACAATATTTNCTAATATAATAAATTAATGTCCATTTACCATTTAAAGAATTTGAGTTTATTTTATTATTAAAAAAATCTAGATATAAAATATTGTTTATTGAAACAATTGGGTCTACAAATTTTCCATAATTAGAAGTAGGTAATTTTTTTCCTGAATTATTTTCATTGATAAGAATATAAGAATATATAAAAGGTACAGCAAAAACTAAAACGATAAATAAAAATTTTAATTTACCAGAATTCATAATTATCTATCTCCTCATAAGAATTATCATAAAAATAAACCCTAGTATAGAGAAAATAAACCACTGTCCAGCATACATATAATGTTTAAGCTGAGGGTTTTTTTTATATATTTTTTTTAAATTATATGCATTATCTTGACTTTCATTCATAATTAATACATAAGGCAATATTTCCTTGTTTAATAAAGATGATTTTTTATTAATATTAATACTTTGAATTAACAGTGGCCATTTATTTTCATAAATATCATTGGAGAGCATATAACTATTTTTATAGTAATAAACATAACCAATAATAGGATTCTTTGTCTTTACAATAGATATATCGGGAATTGACTGTCTATTATTGTTGCTCACCCATCCTCTATTAACTAGTAATATTTTATCATCAACTTCTAACGGGGTTATAACATCATAACCTGCTTTTTGATTATAAACTTGATTATCAAGTAAGAATTGTTTTTCTAACATAAAATCTCCAAAAACTTTAATTTTGGTAAATTCTGAAATATTTTCATGTAGGTTGTGGAGTTCTTTAGGTTCTTTGGAGATATTTTTTAAATATAGATTATAAGTATCTTGTTTTTCTTGTCCTCTTTCTATTTGCCACACACCAAGAAATATACATAATGATATTAAAGGCAAGAAAATAAATAATTTTATAACTTTTGATAAAGTTTGTTTCTCTTCTGGTTTTTGTGTTAAATTAATCATCTAAAATGAAATATATAATACTAATTTTACTTACGCTAATTATTTACAATCTATCTTTAGGTTTTTTCTATATTATAAGAGATAAAAAACCATCTAAAAGAGGTTTTCATTCGTTGAAAACAAGGATAATACTATCTCTGTTATTATTTTTTCTATTAATTATTGGATATTACTTGGATTTAATTGAGCCTCATGGCATCTATAATTAGAGCCAATAAACAAAAACAAATAACCCAAGCCAAACAACATCAACGAAGTGCCAATACCATGCTACTGCCTCAAAACCAAAATGGTTATCTCCAGAAAAATGTCCTTTAATACACCTTAAAAGTATTACTGTCAACATTATAGCTCCTAATGTTACATGGAAACCATGAAATCCAGTTAACATAAAAAAAGTTGATCCATAAATACCAGTTGTTAATTTTAAATTTAATTCTGAATATGCATGAATATATTCATATGCTTGAAAAGCAACAAATGTAAATCCAAGCAGTATCGTGAGAATTAAACCGTTTATTAATTTCTTTCTATTTTGCTCTTTTAGGCCATGATGAGCATACGTTACTGTTAAACCGCTTGTTAATAAAATTAGTGTGTTTAATGCTGGTATACCAGATGCTTTCATAAACGTAAAGTCACCTCCTACATTTAATGGCCCATTAGACGGCCAAACATTTTCAAATTGTGGCCATAAAACTAAATTTGTGGCTGTTTTATAACCATCTCCTCCAAGCCAAGGTAAAGAAAGTTCTCTAGCGTAATATAATGATCCAAAGAATGCGGAAAAAAACATAACTTCAGAAAATATAAACCAAACCATTCCCCATCTAAAAGAGACATCTACTTGTAAATTATATACTCCTGATTCACTTTCCTGTATTACAGTAGAAAACCATCCATATACCATGATAAGTAATAAAGCGAGACCGGTGAACATAATTGTCATTCCGCTTGGGGAACCATTTAAAAAACTTGAAAGACCGAGAAACAATATAAGCAAGGATACAGATGAAAGAAATGGCCATTTTGTTCCGTGAGGTAGATAGTAATTATTATTTGATGAGCTCATAATTTTATTTCTCCAATTTATATCCTAATTGTTTAGTAATATCAAACATCGTGTAAGCAAGAACTAAGCTGGTTGCTTCACTAGGTAATTTTTTATCAACTATGAATTGAACGGCTAATTCTTTTGTTTCATTGGCATTAATTTGTTGGTGAGTGAAACAAAAACATTCAATTTTCTTAAAATATTCAGCATATTTTCCTGGTGTAATACTTGGGTTTGCGGTCGCTAACAAAGGCTGGTTAGATTGATTTGTGAGAGTATAAAAGGTTGTATAAATTTTTCCAGGTTGAATAACCATTTCTTTTTTACCAGGAGAAAACTTAAAAGGCGCAGAATTTATAACATTAGAAGTAAATTGAACTCTAACAAATCTCTCTACTGGTTTTTCTATAACCAATGTAGAATTAATGCTTCCTGTCTTACCATTCAAACCGGTTATTTCACAAAATACTTCATAAATAGGTACCAACATATAAGAAAACCCAAACATAAATATAGTAAAAGCTGTTAATAGATAATATGTTTTTATTTTTTTATTCATTCTACTTTAGGGGGTTCTTCAAAAGAATGATAAGGAGGTGGTGATGGTAAAGTCCATTCTAAGCCTTCAGCTCCTTCCCAAACTTTATTATCTGCTGTGACATCTTGTTTAAGTGTTTTATACAAAATATAAAGAAATAGAATCTGGGCTATCCCAAAACCAAAAGACCCTATTGTTGAAATAGCATTAAAATCAGTAAATTGGACCGCATAATCAGGTATCCTTCTAGGCATGCCTGCTAGCCCAACAAAATGTTGAGGAAAAAATGTTATATTTACGAAAATTGTTGTAAGCCAAAAATGAGTTTTACCCAAAGTCTCATCATACATTTTACCAGTCCATTTAGGTAGCCAAAAATAAACTGCTGCTATCACAGCAAAAACTGATCCTGGAACAAGTACATAATGAAAATGCGCAACTATAAAATAGGTGTCATGATATTGAAAATCAACAGGTGTAATTGCCATCATTAGGCCAGAAAAACCTCCTATCGTAAAAAGCACTATGAATGCTAATGAAAATAACATAGGGGTTTCAAACGTCATTGACCCTTTCCACATTGTAGCTATCCAGTTAAATACCTTTACTCCTGTTGGTACAGCAATCAGCATAGTTGTCATCATAAAAAATATCTCTCCAGCAAGAGGCATCCCAACGGTAAACATATGATGTGCCCAAACAATAAAGGATAGCAAAGCAATAGAAGCGGTAGCATAAACCATAGAATCATAACCAAAAAGCTTCTTCCTAGAAAATGTAGGAATAATTGTAGAGATAACTCCAAAAGCTGGCAGTATTAAGATATAGACTTCAGGGTGACCAAAAAACCAAAAAATATGTTGGAACATAACAGGATCTCCACCACCTGATGCTGTAAAGAAGCTTGTTCCAAAAAAGCGATCAGTTAATAACATGGTTACAGCACCTGCTAGTACTGGCATTACTGCAATTAATAAGAATGCTGTAATTAACCAAGTCCATACAAACATAGGCATTTTCATTAAAGTCATGCCAGGAGCCCTCATATTTAATATCGTTGCAATTATATTTATTGCTCCTAATATTGACGATAACCCAAGCAAATGAATTGAGAAAATAGCGTAAGGTAATGCGTCTCCTCCTTGAAGGACTAATGGCGGATATAAAGTCCAGCCAGCAGCAGGAGCTCCCCCTTCAAAAAATAATGTACTGCCTAACATGCCAAGCGCAAATGGTAAAATCCAAAAACTCCAATTATTAAGCCTTGGTAAAGCCATATCTGGAGCTCCAATCATAAGAGGTATTTGCCAATTAGCCAAGCCAACTAATGCGGGCATTAGTGCGCCAAAAATCATTATAAGAGCATGCATTGTGGTCATTTGATTAAAAAAATCTGGGTTAACCAATTGTAAACCAGGCTGAAATAATTCAGCTCTAATTATTAATGCCATCGCTCCACCAACAAAAAACATTGTTAGAGATAAAAATAAATATAAAGTACCAATGTCTTTGTGATTGGTAGTAGTAATCCATCTCATAATTCCAGTTTTATGGTCTTCGTGTAAATGATCTGCGTCTGTATTCATATGCTTCTCTCTTATTTTTTGTTTGCAATTTTATTATTGTTTTGCTGATTCATAACCCACTTTTCATATTCTGCTTTAGATACAGCTTTAACAACAATGGGCATAAAAGCGTGATCTTTCCCGCATAATTCAGCACATTGGCCTCTGTAAATTCCTGGTTTATTAATATTAAACCACATTTCATTTACAAATCCTGGCACGGCATCTTTTTTTCCACCTAATTCTGGCACCCACCAAGCATGTATAACATCACCTGCTGTTAGAAGTAATCTAATTTTTGCATTGACAGGAAGCACTATAGGATTATCAACTTCTAATAAATAATTTTTAACATTACTAACGTCTACCCCAGAATTTAACTTTCTTGCCTTATTACTCTCACTATCAATTCTACTTAAAAAAGATACATTATCCTCTAGATACTCATACTTCCACATCCATTGGTATCCTGTAACTTTAAGTGTTACCTCCGCCTCAGATGTATCCTCCATTAATATTAGTGCTTGTGTCGCTGGAATTGCCATGCCAACTAATATTAAAAAAGGTATTACAGTCCAAACAATTTCAATTTTTGTATTTTCATGAAAGTTTGCTGGAACCACTCCTTTAGATTTTCTATGGTGTATTATTGAGTAAAACATAACGCCAAAAACACCAATACCTATTATTACGGTTATATAAAAAATTAGCATATGTAAATCATATGCCAAAACACTTGTTGGGGTTACACCTCTTGGTAGATTGACTTCCCAATCACCTAAGGCCAAAGTTGGTATCGTGGATAATAAAAAAACAATAAAATTCCGCATTAATCTTCCTTGCTAATTTGAGTGTTATTCTAGCAAAATATTAGTATTTATGGAATTTCTAATTTAAAAAAATATAACTTTTTGATAGAAGTCAAATTTTTTTTATTTCTATGAAATCAGAGCTTTTTTTGCCTGTTTTTTTTATTTTCTTCCATGATGCTCCATATATCACCTCATATGTTACTGGACACATCATTTGTTTAGTTTTTGGATATAAATTAATAATCTTTTTATACATAGATTTAGTGATGTTGCTTCCATTGCTGTTTATTAATGTATTAGCTCCTATTTTTTTTATAGAGTTAAAAACATTATGTACACTAGGGTATTCCATAATAATCTTTTCAACGTCTATAACAGGGTCATCAAAACCTGTACTTAATAATATATCTCCATAAATATGCATATCATGAAATAAATTAATATGTTCTTTGTCATCTATTGATTTATATGTTTCTTTCAATTCGATTAAGGTATCAGGTCCGACTGTTGTAAACACAAACAGTCCATTTTCATTAAGTATTTTATATATGTCATAAAAAATTTTTTCAATTTCTTTACACCAGTGCAAAGTCAAGCTTGAGACTATAAGGTCGTATTGTGGTTCTTTGAACGGTAGATTTTCTATATCAGCACATATTGTCTCAAAATCTGGGTCCTTAAGTTTACATTGACGTAACATTTCTGATGAAAAATCTAAACAAGTAATGCAAGCGTTGGGGTACAATTTTTTAAGTGATAATGATAAATATCCTGTTCCACACCCGAGATCTAGTATATTTTTTGGGGAAATTTTTATAAACTTAAGCTTCTCTATCATTCTTAATGAAATCTCTTTTTGTATAAGAGAGTATTTGTCATAAGTTGACGCTCTAGTATCAAATGATTTTAAAATTCTTGATTTATAATTATTCATAATTTAACTATTCTATATTATTATTTCTATATTAATTATATATTAATCAAATGTTAGAAAATATGGTTAACGATTATTTAGTAGGTATTTGTATATTGATGTATTTAATTGGATCAATACCATTTGCTATTGTTGTATCAAAGGCTTTTTCTTTGCCAGATCCTCGATCTTATGGTTCTAATAATCCTGGTGCGACCAATGTTTACAGAAGTGGTAATAAACTCGCCGCGGGTATAACTTTAATTGGAGATTTTTTGAAAGGTTATGTCCCAACAGCATTGTTATTTAATTTTAATTTATTAAGTTATGAAATATATGCTTTGGCGCTTTTAATTTTATTGGGGCATATTTTCCCAGTTACCCTTAAATTCAAAGGAGGAAAAGGCGTTGCGACTTCTCTAGGAATTATTCTTGCTTTAAATCATTTAATAGGAATTAGTGTAATATTGATTTGGTTGATTGTTTTTTTAATATCAAGAGTTTCAGGATTATCGGCTATAATAAGTTTTTTATTTTTACCTATCATTGTTGTAATTCTTAAAGAACATGAATTTATGCTGGCATTATCTATTATTAACATGATTACTATTTTATTAACGCATAGAAAAAATATCTACGAGTATATTTTAAAAAAACCTTGATATAGAATCAGGATTTATTTCTAAGTTATTACTAAAATGAGATTTTGATTTAATCCATCCTAGATAAGCTATCATTGCTCCATTATCTGTACTAAATTCAATATCAGGAAAAAATATGTTTTTTAGTTTAGCTTCGTTTTGAAACCTATTTCTTAACTTTTTATTTGCGCTTACTCCTCCAGTTATAACAATATTATCAACACCTAACTCATTTGACGCTTTAATTGTTTTTGTAATTAGAACATCTATGATAGAGCTTTCAAAATCATGTGAAATATCTGCTATTGAGTTTTTATTCAATTTAATATTATTTATTGTTTGTATGACGCTAGTTTTTAAACCACTAAAACTAAAATTATAATCTTTACTTTTAATCATTGGTCTAGGAAATTTATAAGATGATTTTTGTATTTTTTCTGCTTCTCTAGAAATTTCAGGCCCTCCTGGATATGATAAACCCAAATGTCTAGCTACCTTATCAAACACTTCTCCAGCTGAGTCATCTAGAGTTTTCCCTAATACTCTACAATTAGAATTTTTTTCTATTAAAGACAAAATGGTATGCCCACCAGAAACTAATAGGGACACGAAAGGAGGTTTAAGGTTTTTTTCCGAAATCATTGCTGAAAAAATATGTGCTTCTAAATGATCTATTTCTATAGATTTAATATTTAATGACCATGCTAATGATTTTGCAAAAGCCGCTCCAGTTAATAATGGTCCTAATAATCCAGGTCCATTAGTAAATGCAATTAAATTTATTTGATTAAGATTAATTTTGTTATTTTTTAATAAATCATCTAATAATGGTACTAATTTTTTAATATGGTCTCTTGATGCTAGCTCAGGTACAATTCCACCATATTTACTATGAATTGTATGTTGCGAATTTACAACATGTCCCAACATCCCTGTTTTCGAATCAAAGATGGCTAATGCTGTTTCATCGCACGAAGATTCTATGCCTAAAATTATCAAGAACTGCCCTCAAAATACCGTTAAATATATTGCTTTATTAGTATAATCAAGTAATATTACGCCATTATAAACTATTTTATGTAAATATATGCCAACTATACAAATAAGAGAAAATGAGCCGTTTGAAATAGCTTTAAGAAGGTTTAAAAGGGGCTGCGAAAAAGCAGGAATTTTAACGGAAACTCGTAGAAGAGAATTTTATGAGAAACCTACTTCTGTTAGAAAAAGAAAAATTGCTGCTGCTACAAAAAGATATAAAAGAAAACTTAGTATGACGGCAATAAGAAAAAAACCTCCATATAAAAAATTCTAATATTTATAATTAATTAAAACACCAATGAAAGCAAAAATTCAAAAAGATTTAGTTCAGCTAATGAAGTCTGGCGAAAAGAATAAAGTTGAAAAAATGAGATTTATACTCTCTTTCATCACTCAAGAAGAAAAAGATAAAAATAAAGAATTAACTGATAGTGAAATAATACAAATACTCAAGAAAGCTTTGAAAAGAAACCAAGAGTCATTTGAACAATTTACAAAAGCTGGAAGAGAAGATTTAGCATTAAAAGAAAGTGAAGAAATGGATATTATTCAAAACTATCTTCCTGAAGAAATGTCTGAAGAAGATGTTATTAAAATCATAAAAGAAA
Organism: Gammaproteobacteria bacterium; assembly: GCA_002718845.1. Taxonomy (GTDB): domain Bacteria; phylum Pseudomonadota; class Gammaproteobacteria. The sequence goes on from PBFS01000010.1 coordinate 59,091, forward strand.
CAATTTCTTCAAGTAATGCAAGCTCTATAAAAGAAATGGGTAAAGTAATTGGTTTGATTAAAAAAAATCATGGAGATAATGTGGATATGGCTATAGTTAGCAAGCATGTAAAAGAGCTGCTAAATTCTTAATTTAATCCCCTGTATTATTCTCGACATTTTTTAACGCCTCTATTAATGTATTTCTTTCAATAATATTTTCTGGTTTAAAATATTGTTTTAGGTTTGTCCATTTTAAAAAACCAATATCATCAAGCGCTCTTAGTTTATTAGAATTAATATTTCTCTCAATATAGTCTTTTCTAACTTTAAGCACCCAGGTAACTAGAGGATCTTGAACTTCATAATTTGTTTGATTATAGTCTGTTGCTACATAACAATGACCATTCTCTAATTTATAGGCTTGTAAGGTTTCTAGCATATTATCCCAATGCGTATTTTCAGTTCCTTCGTCTTCATCATCAACCTCATTTGTAATATTATATGGCTCAAGGAATAAAAATAATTTCTTTGTTGGTCTAGGCCAGTGAAATAGTCCCTTATCTATCCAGCTTGATGTGTTTAAAACATTTGTATTTTCCTTAAGATAAGCATGAAAATCATCTAGTGGAACACGAAATATTTTTGAATCTACTGAAAACTGAATCGCAGCATTAGTTTCTAGTAATTCTTTATATATAATAAGTCTTTTTGTTTTCCTTATATTATAAGCCATATCTTCCTTATTTCTTCCATAACAATATTTAATATATCAAAATAGAAATAATAATCAACATTTATTTAAAAAAAATGTGTATACTGCTCCTATGGATAAAAACCTTCAATTTTTAGAGCTTAGACGTATGGATCCAAAAGTAATAAATCCATCTAAACGTATAAAAGATTATAAAGAAATCTATAAGAGCTATGAGCCAAAACAAGCTAGCGAACAATCTGGCAGATGTATAGAATGTGGTAACCCTTATTGTGAGTGGAAATGCCCAGTTCATAATTATATTCCTCAATGGTTAAAATTGATTGAAGAAAACAGATTGTTTGAAGCTGCTGAATTATCACATCAAACTAATTCACTTCCTGAGATATGTGGCAGAATATGCCCACAAGATAGGTTATGTGAGGGTGCGTGTACATTAAATGATGGTTTTGGAGCTATTACGATTGGAAGTATTGAAAAATACATTACTGACGAAGCACTAAACCAAGGTTGGAGGCCAGACTTATCAGGTGTCAATAAAACTAATTTAAAAGTTGGTATTGTTGGATCGGGTCCTGCTGGTTTAGCATGTGCTGATGTTCTGGTTAGGAATGGAATAAAGCCTTTTGTATATGATAAATATGAAAAGATTGGAGGCTTATTAACTTTTGGTATTCCACCTTTTAAATTGGACAAAAAAGTTGTAGACAAAAGAAAAGAAATTCTAGAAGGCATGGGAGTTGAATTTATTCTTAATACAGAAGTTGGCAAAGATATAAGTTTTGAAAAATTTATCGCAAAATTTGATGCTGTTTTTTTAGGGATGGGAACTTACACATATATGAAAGGAGGTTTTAAAGGAGAGGGTTTAGATGGAGTATATGATGCATTACCATATTTAAATTCCAATATAAGAAACTTGTTTAATAAACCTGGAAATAAATACATAAGCATGAAAGGAAAGAAAGTTATGGTTTTAGGTGGAGGTGATACAGCTATGGATTGTAATAGAACCGCATTAAGACAAGGCGCTAAAAAAGTTTCTTGTGCATATAGAAGAAATGAGGAAAATATGCCTGGTTCTAAAAAAGAGGTTAAAAATTCTAAAGAAGAAGGTATTAATTTTTTATGGAACATGCAGCCTATTGAGATTATAGGTGATAAAAAAGTTGAAGGTGTAAAATTTGTAAAAACAGAATTGAAAAAAACTAATATACGTGGCAGAGAAACACCGACTATTGTGAAAGGATCTGAGCATGTTATTAAAGTTGATAATGTAATTGTTGCATTTGGATTTAGACCTAATCCAGCTAACTGGTTTGCAAAACATAAAATCCAGGTTGATAAGATTGGGAGAATAGTTATAAATAATAAATCAGAATTTCATCACCAGACACATAATCCTAAAATATTTAGTGGCGGAGACATGGTAAGAGGTTCGGATTTAGTTGTAACCGCAGTTTTTGAGGGTAGAAATGCAGCATCAGGAATAGTTAAGTATTTAAAAACAAAAGTTGGGGTAAAAAATTAAATGTCGACAATTAATGATTGTTTATTATTAAGAGCTATACGAAAAGAGCCTGTAGAGCGTACTCCAATATGGATAATGAGACAAGCAGGCAGATATCTGCCTGAGTATATAGCATTAAAAAATAAGGCGGGTGGTTTTATAAATTTAGTAAAAAATCCGGAGCTCGCTTGTGAAATTACCTTGCAACCTCTGAAACGATTCTCGCTGGATAGCGCTATTCTTTTTTCAGACATATTAGTGATATCAGATGTATTTGGGATTAAACTAAGTTTTGAGGAAAATAAGGGTCCGGTTTTTGATAAAACCATTAATTCATTTAAAGATTTAAAAAACATAACAAGTGATTATGAAATTGATAGATTAGATTATGTTTTTAAGGCTATAAAATTAACTAAACATGAGTTAAATGGTAAAAATCCACTGATAGGTTTTATAGGAAGCCCTTGGACTGTAGCAACTTATTTTATAGAAGGTAATTCAACAAAAAAATTTCATAAAGTATTTAAAATGCTAGATACCAATAAAGAATTAGTTCATGCGTTGTTGGAGGAAATTACTAAGGTAAGCATAAAATATATTAATGCCCAAATTTTATCTGGTATTGATGTGGTGATGATATTTGATACATGGGGAGGATTATTAGAAGGTGAAATGTATAAAGAATTTTCAATTAATTATGTAAACAAAATAAGAGATTCAATATCATCCAATAAAACACCAATCATTTATTACGTTAGGGATCCAAAAAATAAAGCGGACATTATTAAAAATTTAAATGTAGATGTGGTGGGTATTGATTCAACCGTTGACATAGGTGAGTTTAAAAGATTAGTTGGAAGTAAATTTACATTACAGGGAAATTTAGATGTAAATGTATTAAAGCTTAGTGATGAAAAAATACATCATGAAGTAGAAAATATATTGGAGAGTTATAATGGAACGACTGGACACATATTTAATTTAGGTACTGGGATTACGCCAGATATTAATCCAGATAAATTGAAAACTCTAATAGAAATTCTTGCAAACATAAGCCCAAAATATAATGTAAAATGAACTATGAAATTTAACAATATTTTTTTAATTGGTTTAATGGGGTCTGGTAAAACTTCAATTGGTAAGATCCTTGCAAAAAATCTTAAAAAAAATTTTCTTGATATTGATAATGAAATAATTAACAAAATGAACCTTACAATTAGTGAGATATTTGAAAAATACGGTGAAATAAAATTTAGAGAAATGGAGTCAGAAATTTTGCATTCATTAACAATAGATAAGAACGCTGTGATATCTACTGGCGGTGGTATAATTTTAAATAAAAAAAATATATCTAAAATGAAAGAAATAGGAGTTATTGTGCATTTAGATATAGATATAAAAACTCAAATATTCAGAGTTAAAAATACTAAAAATAGACCATTGTTAGATGGGAAAGGTTTACAAGATAAATTAAAAAAAATGAAAATTGAGAGAGATAAAATTTACAAAGAAATTTCAGATATTACAATTATTACTACTAAAAAAAGTAGATCTAAAATACTAACTGAAATTGAGAACAAATTATCATGAAACAATTATTACTTAAAACAGATAGTAAAAATACTCCAATTGTAATAGGCAAAAATATTATAAATTCATCTCTACTATCAAAATTCATAAACAGCAAAGATGTTGTTATTATTACCAACACGACTATTGGAAAGTTACATTTAAAAAAAATAACTTCCGTATTAAAAAAGTTTAATTTAAATATCCTTAAATTGCCAGATGGTGAACAATATAAAAATATAAATACTCTATCAAAAATTCATGATTATTTGATTAAAATGAATTTCGATAGAGATTTAACAATTATTGCTTTGGGAGGTGGTGTAATTGGTGATTTAGTTGGCTTTGCATCCGATACTTTTCTACGCGGTGTAAATTTAATACATATACCTACCACTTTACTTGCACAAGTAGATTCAGCTATTGGAGGAAAAACAGGTGTAAACCATAAGTTTGGTAAAAATTTAATTGGGACATTTAAACAACCAAATTCAGTTATTATTGATATTAATTATCTATCAACTCTTCCAGAAAAAGAATTTAATTCTGGATTAGCAGAGGTTATTAAATATGGAATAATTAGTAATCCTAAATTTTTAAAATGGATAAATAACAATTCAAATTTAATTATTAAAAGAAATTCAAATTCATTATTAAAAATAGTAGAAATTTCAGTAAAAGAAAAAATTTCTATTGTGATGAGAGATGAGAAAGAATCTAATATAAGGGCATTCCTAAACTTTGGACATACTTTAGGTCATGCAATAGAAGCCTCAATGAATTATAAGAATATTTTACATGGGCATGCGGTTAGCATAGGTATGATTTTTGCAACAATGTTATCTGTGGATAAGAGCACACTTAATATAGATGAGTTTAATCTTATAGAATCAACTATTAAAAAACTTGGATTACCAATAAATATACCAAGTAAAATATCAACGTCTAAAATTATTAAACATATGTCTTTTGATAAAAAAAATAAAGGAGGTAAAAATCATTTTGTTTTATTAAAATCAATTGGAAAATGTTATATCACTAACAAACTTACAAATTCATATATAACCAGTATGATTGAAAGTTTTAGATCTTAAATTACGAAATTATTATGGTGTTATTAATTAAAAATGAATAAAAAGAAAATGCAAAAAAATAAAGGTTTATACCATCCTATGTTTGAGAAAGATAATTGTGGATTTGGTTTAATCTCACAAATGGATGACAAACCGTCACATTGGGTTGTTGATACAAGTATAAATGCCCTCCAACGTTTAACACATAGAGGAGCAATTGCTGATGATGGTAAAACCAGCGATGGATGTGGCTTGCTTCTAAAAAAACCTGATGCTTTCTTTAGAATCATAGCATCTGAAATGAATATAGAGCTCGGAAAAAATTATGCTTTCGGTGTAGTTTTCTTGGACAAAAATAAAAAAAATCAAAAAAAAGAAATTGAAACTATGCATTTTCAACTCAGAAGCCAAGGGTTAGATGTAAAAGGATGGAGAAAAGTTCCTATAAATACAAAAGTTTGCGGTAAAGAGGCACTTAAAAGTATTCCTGATATACAACAAGTGATAGTAACTGCGCCAGATACAATGATAGAATCTGATTTTGAGAAAAAACTATATATAGCAAGAATTCAAACAGAAAAAATACTGTCTGATGATATAGTTTTTTATGTATCTAGTTTATCGTCTAGAGTGGTTTCATACAAAGGACTTATTTTATCAGAGTATATTAAAGATTTTTATCCTGATTTAAATGATAAAAGATTAAAAACATCTCTTTGTGTTTTTCATCAAAGATTCTCAACTAATACTTTACCTCAATGGAAACTTGCACAACCATTTAGATATCTTGCACATAATGGTGAAATAAATACTATACAGGGAAATAGGAATTGGTATTTAGCAAGACGGAATAAATTAGAAATTGAATTTTTACCAGAATTAAATAATCTTCATCCAATTATCTCTAGAGTGGACTCAGATTCATACACTTTAGATAACATGCTTGAATTATTGTTAGCTGGTGATATGGGAATTTTTAGAGCAATGCGTACTTTAATACCACCAGCATGGCAAAACAATAATAATATAGATAATGATTTAAAAGCTTGTTATGAATATCATTCAATGCATATGGAACCATGGGATGGTCCAGCTGGTATAGTTTTAACTGATGGACGCTATGCAGCATGCGTTTTAGATAGAAATGGATTGCGTCCTGCTAGATATGTTATAACGAAAGATAGACATATAACACTTGCATCTGAAATTGGTGTTTATGATTATGAGGATGAAAATGTTGTTAAAAAAGGAAGATTGTCTCCAGGCGAGATATTAGCAGTTGATACAAATAAAGGTGAAGTTTTATTAACTGAACAAATAGATCATATATTAAAAGATAGGCATCCATATTCATCTTGGTTAAAAAAATATTCTAAAAAAGTAAATGTATTTGATCCAAAAAAAGAAAAACCAGTTGATATATCAGATTATGATTTACCAATATACAAAAAATCTTTTGGTGTTTCATATGAAGAAGAAAAAGAAATTATTGCTCCATTAGCAGAAATAGGTCAAGAGGCAACAGGTTCTATGGGTGATGATACTCCAATGCCTGTTTTATCTACTCAAAACAGATCATTATATGACTATTTCAGGCAACAATTTGCGCAAGTAACAAATCCACCTATTGATTCACTAAGAGAAACAAGTGTTATGTCTCTTGAGGTCTGTATAGGAAAGGAACGTAATTTATTTGAAGAATCATCAAAACATGCCGACAGACTTATTTTAAATTCTCCAGTATTAGATACACAAACATATAATGTTATTTTAGATGGTGAAATTAAAAAATATCCTCATGATAAAATAAATTTAAATTATGATCGCTCCCTTGACCTAGAAGAGGCAATTAATACTATTTCTGACAGAGCTATTAGAAGTGTAAAAAAAGGAAACGCTATAGTAGTTCTTTCCGACAAATTAATTGGAAAAGAACAATTAATAATACCTGCTCCAATGGCGGTTGGAGCTGTACACCATAGGCTCATTGAAGAAGGTTTAAGATGTGATACTAATTTAATTGTAGAAACAGCATCAGCAAGAAATCCTCATCATTTTGCAGTACTTATTGGTTATGGAGCAACTGCAATATATCCATATTTAGCCTATGGAATTATAAAAGAAATGGTTGATAAAAGAGAGAAAATGGATAACGGGTATTCTAAATCTGTAATAAATTATATGAATGGAATTAATAAAGGAGTTCTGAAAATAATGTCTAAAATGGGTATTTCTTGTGTGTCTAGTTATCGAGGAGCTCAATTATTTGAATTAGTTGGATTAGATGAAAACGTTGTAAATTTATGTTTTAAAGATACGGTAAGTAGAATCTCAGGTACCGACTTCCATGATATACAAAAAGATTTAGAAGAAAATAGAATATTAGCTTGGAATCTTGCAGAAAAAATTAAAACAGGGGGATTGTTAAAATATGTGCATGGTGATGAATATCATGACTATAATCCTGATGCGGTGAAATTACTTCAAGAATGTGTAAGCACGGGAATTTATGACGACTATGAAAAGTTTGCAGAATTAATTAATAATCGGCAGCCAAGCTTCTTAAGAGATTTATTAACACTTAAATCTAAAAATAAATCTATAAATCTAAAAAATGTAGAGTCAGTAGAAAAGATAATTAAAAGATTTGACACAGCTGGTATGTCTTTAGGCGCTTTGTCTCCAGAGGCTCATGAAGCTCTAGCTATAGCAATGAATACAATTGGTGGTAGATCAAATTCTGGTGAAGGCGGAGAAGATAAAAAAAGATATAACTCCAACAAAATTTCTAAGATAAAACAGGTAGCATCTGGAAGGTTTGGTGTTACGCCTCACTACCTAGTAAATGCTGAAGTTATTCAGATTAAAATAGCACAAGGGGCAAAACCAGGAGAAGGTGGCCAACTGCCGGGTCATAAAGTAAATAAAATGATTGCAGAATTAAGATTTTCGGTACCAGGCGTTACACTTATTTCTCCACCACCTCATCATGATATTTATTCAATTGAAGATTTGGCGCAATTAATATTTGATCTTAAAGAGGTTAATAACAAAGCGTTAATATCCGTCAAATTAGTCTCTCAAGCTGGTGTTGGAACAATTGCTACAGGAGTTGCTAAAGCATATGCAGACTTGATAACAATCTCTGGTTATGATGGTGGAACTGGGGCTAGTCCACTTACATCTGTAAAGTATGCGGGAAGTCCTTGGGAACTAGGTATATCAGAAACACACCAAACTTTAATGATGAATAATCTCAGGCATAAGGTCCGGTTACAAGCAGATGGTGGATTAAAAACTGGTTTAGATGTTATAAAAGGAGCTATTCTTGGCGCAGAAAGTTTTGGATTTGGAACTTCTGTTATGGTTGCTCTTGGGTGCAAATATTTACGGATATGTCATCTAAATAATTGTGCTACTGGAGTAGCAACTCAAAACAAAATTTTAAGAATGAAGCATTTTAGTGGAAGTCCTGAAAGAGTAATAAACTACCTACGTTTTGTAGCTGAGGATGTTAGAAAAATACTTTCTCATCTGGGTTATGCTAAACTTGATCAGATTATTGGGAAAACAGAATTGCTCAAACAAATCAAAGGTGTATCGATAAGACATGGGAAAGTTAACTTAAAAAATTTAATTTATAAAGTAAAAAATAAAAGTGACAGTTATTGTACGACTAAAACAAATAAACCTTTTGATAAAGCATTGCTTTCTAAAAAAATATTACGGGACGCATTACCTTATATTAAAAATAATAGAAAAAAAATGTTTTCTTACGAAATAAAAAATTTTAATAGAAGTATTGGTGCTTCACTATCGGGAGAAATATCAAAAATTCATGGCAAGAAAGGATTAAGAGAGCATCCAATAACGCTTAAGTTATTTGGAACCGCAGGACAGAGTCTTGGAGCATGGAATGCAGGCGGATTGAAAATTATCCTTACAGGAGATGCAAATGATTATGTGGGTAAGGGTATGGCTGGTGGAGAAATAGTTTTAAAAGTACCAAAATTATTTAAGGAAAAAGCTCATAATATGGTTATTATGGGTAACACATGCTTATATGGGGCAACAGGTGGAAAATTATTTGCAGAAGGTGTGGTTGGAGAAAGATTTGCCGTGAGAAATTCTGGCTCTACCGCAGTTATTGAAGGAAGTGGTGATCACACATGTGAATATATGACTGGTGGAGTTGTAGTAATTTTAGGTAATACTGGTAATAATTTTGGTGCAGGTATGACTGGTGGTTTATCATTTATTTATGATGAAGATAATTCATTTAAGAATAAAATAAATAATCAATCTGTAGAAATTGATAAAATAATGAAGAAGGATTTAATGAAACATCAAGATTATTTATTAAGTTTAATAAAACAACATTCTAAACAAACTGGAAGTAGAAAAGCTAATAGAATTATAAAAAATTTTGATAAAGAGGTTCGCAAATTTTTAATTGTAAAATCAAAAGCATCAAACTTTGATGATTTATTAGCATTAGTCACTTCTGCCGCATAAAATGGCTACTCTAGATAGGTCTTTCATTGATGATTTATTATCCAGAATTAATATAGTTGAGATTATCGGAAAATCAGTAAATCTAAAAAAACTAGGAACAAGTCATAAAGGGCTTTGTCCGTTTCACTCAGAAAATACACCCTCATTTAATGTTTCAGAAACAAAACAATTTTATCATTGTTTTGGGTGTGGGGCGTCTGGTGATGTTATAAAGTTTTTGAGAGAGCATGAGGGTTTATCGTTTATTGATGCAATAGAAAAATTGGCTGGTATAGCAAATATTGAAGTGCCTAAAAACAATACAAAATTTGAAGACGATACTTCCAATTTAATAAATACAAACCAAATTGCTCATAAATATTTTTTAGATTCCTTATCAAAATCAAAAACTGCTAAAGAATACTTGAGTAACAGAGGAATTGAAAATGCAGTGATTGAAAAATTTGAAATAGGTTATGCAAAAGAATCTTGGGATAATCTTAAAATTATAATAGAAAAAGAAGGGAAAACAAAAGATGCTATTGATCTTGGCTTGCTAGTAAATAATAAAAATAAAATATATGACAGATTTAGAAATAGAATTATGTTTCCTATAAAGAATTCATCAGGCAAGGTTATTGCTTATGGAGGTAGAACGATAGATAAAAGTGAAAAAGC
>PBFS01000011.1 GCA_002718845.1 Gammaproteobacteria bacterium
AACCCCTAAAGTTTAGCGTTCACCCATCATAAGAAAAAATTTTTAATAATGCCAGTATAATTTAGTATATATTTAAATTTAATTGAGGTGAATTATCAAATTGAACACCTACGCCTAATAATCTAATAGGACTTGATTTAGAATCATAAATTTTTTCTAATAAATTATGAAAAATCATAAATGTAATTTGAGTTGTCGATATTTGAGAACTATTAACCCTAAAGTTACTATATTTAATTTTTATGAAACATGCTTTTATGGCTTTTTTACTACCATCTTTTTGTTTTAATCTTTTGATTAATTTTTCGTAAATTATTTTTAACTCATTTGAACATTGTTCAAATGATATAAGATCATTAATATAAGTATCTTCAACACTAAGACTTTTTCTAATTTTATTATCTTCTACAACCCTATCATCAATGCCTCTACATAAGTAATATAAAGCAATACCAAATTTACCTAATAAGTTAACTAATTTTTCATATTCTATGTTTTGTAAATCTCTGCAGTTTTTAATTCCTAACTCAACTAATTTTTCTTCAGTTCTTTTGCCTACACCATGAATTTTTCTAATAGGGAGAGATATAATAAATTTTTTTATTTCATCATCATATATTGAAAATTGGCCGTTAGGTTTATGCCATTCACTAGCAAGTTTCGCAAGAAACTTATTTGATGATATGCCTGCAGAAGCTGTAATATTAAAATCATCAAATATTTTTTGTCTAATCTGTCTAGCCATTTGATCTGGATCACCATTACAATATTTAGAATTTGTTACATCCAGATATGCCTCATCAAGTGACACTGGCTCTATTATCTTAGTATAACATCTAAATATTTTATGAATTCCACTTGAGATTTTTCTATATTTTTCCATATTTACAGGTAAAAAAATAATTTTTGGACATAATTTTTTTGCTGTTATAGAAGGCATTGCAGATTTAATACCATATTTCCTAGCAGCATAGTTGCAAGTAGTGACAACTCCTCTAGCATCTGAATTACCTGCAACTGCTACAGGTTTATTTTTTAATTCTGGCCTATCTCTTATTTCTACAGATGCATAAAAGCAGTCCATATCAACATGTATAATTTTTGAAGATTTGAATTTTTGATTAATTGGCTTGATTAGACTCATCTACGGTAAATGCTTTTATAGTTAAAGCATGAATTTCACCGGACTTTATATATTTATCTAAAGCTGCATACACAATTTTATGTTTTTCAACTGTAGATTTTCCTAGAAAAATATCACTTATAATGTGCACAGTGTATTTCGACTCCTCTCCTTCTACTTTAACATCGCAACCCTTAATTGAGTCAGAAATCGTGTTTTTTATTATTTCATTCATCATAACCTCCTTAAAGTTTTGCGCTAGTTCATTTCCATTATATTTAATTTAAACAACTAAATCTAGAAGGTGTTGCTTAAAATTATTTACAGCTACCATTGTATATATTATATTTAATAAGTTTTGTAGATATGTCATAGTCAGGTTTTAAGAATTCGTTTTTGCTATATTTTGCTTCCTTTACCACCACTCTCAATTTACATTTTTTTATTGCTTTTGAAATTATCATATTTTTATTGTTTTCGTCATTGCAAATAGTTTTAAGAAATTCATCATTTTTTGAAGACAGGGATTTAGTCTTAATTTTATTAAACATAAAATCAATATAAACATAATCATATATTTTTTTTGTTTGGCATAAAAAATCATAAGAATTACCATGATAAAGCGTTAGATTTGAAATTAAATTTTTTTTTATAAAATTTCTTATCATTAAGATTAACAAAGGATTCTTTTCAATCATGGTAACATTAAATCCAAGGGATTTAAGTATATAGCCATCTCTAGCTAATCCTGCAGTACAGTCTAATATAGTACTATTTTTTTTAGGAAATAATTTCAAAAATATACTATTATTTTTTTTACCTAAAATCTTATTATGATTAATAGATATTATAGATGGCACTTTATAGTTATTATTTATTATATATATTTCATTTTTTTTTAAATTAATATGTATCTTATCATCTATTGTTTTTAGATAACTATTTTTAATTATTTCTTGAAGTAAAATAGCTTTTTCTTTATTTAAGCTATCTGCAAGAATTTTCATTATGAAATATTATATTTTCTACGAATGTAACGAAGACTATAGAAGATAATAGGCCAAGATAGAGCGCTTATAAAACAGCTCCAGTATAAGGCAAAAGTATATGCGTCCATATTAAGAAGTGAATCAATCCAAATAATAATTGTTGCTTTAATAGCTAATAATAAAAATACTATTATGCTTTGTTGCAGTATAGTGAAATATCTTAGTGATTTATAAGATCTTAAAATTATAAAGGATATAATCACATAAACTAATCCGTTTAACCCTAAAACTGCGCCAAGAGTTGCATCGGCTAATAGGCCTATCAGCCAGATTGCTAATAAACTATATAAGCCTGGAGCTGCTAATATCCAATAGATAATGAACAAATATATCCAGTCAGGTGAAAAATTACCCAGAGGGAATGTAGAAATCGTCAGAACTATTGAGATTAATGTGCTTAAAAATATTATAACTATGTTATTCATTTATTTATTCTTTCTTAGATTCAACTGGTTTGTAATCCCAAATTAGTATTAACTCAGATAAATTATTTAGGTTTTCAAAAGCTTCTATTTCTATTTTACTAAATCTTTTTTCAGGATCTTTTTCTATTAAAGTAACTTTCCCTATAGGTATTTTAGGTTTAAATCTTTCTGCAATACCAGAAGTTGATATAACATCTCCTTTCTCAATAGTTGTATCTACAGGGGCATAATTAATTGTAAGTTGGTCATTATCTCTGGATCCAGAAATAATAACTTTTTCTCCAGTCCTATTTACCTCTCCTGGTACATTATGATTTATATCATTTATAAGAATAACTTTTGATGACATAAAATTAGTTTCAACTACTTGACCAATTAGACCATTTATACCAATAACATTTTGTCCAATATATATGCCTTGATTTGTACCTTTGTCTATAACTACAATTTTTTTGTTTGGACTTGCAGAATTACTAACAACTTTAACAATTGTTTGTTTTTTTGCTATACTTTCAGACTTTTTCTGTATATCACGTAATCGATTATTTTCTTCTTTAAGCTGGGCTAATTCTTGTAATTTAATTTTGAGACTGAGGTTTTCTTTTTTTAGTTCCGATATTTCGTTTTCTAATACTTCTACATCTTGATATTCTGTCACGAAGTTACTAAAAAAAGATTTTGGCAACATAGATATATTATGTATAGGATATACTACTAAATCATTTATTAAAGATCTAACATATGTAACTCTCTCATATTTATGATCTAAGATTATTGTTGTTATAGAAAGGAGTATTAAGATTATGAGGGTATAAAATTCTTTGGTGCTTTTTTTATATATACGTTCCATTTAAATTATAAAGAAAATAGAAGCTATGTTTCCACAGATAAAAATTCAACTCCTTCTTTATCAATTATTTCAAGTACTTTTCCACCACCTCTAGCTACACAACTCATGGGGTCTTCAGCGACAACAACATACATACCTGTCTCTTCTTTGATTAATTTGTCCAAATCTCTGAGAAGCGCTCCACCTCCAGTTAGAACCATTCCTCTTTCATGAATATCAGCACCTAGTTCTGGCGGTGTTTGTTCTAGAGCAGTTTTTACCGATGCTATTATACCTTGTAGTGGATCCTGTAAAGCTTCTAAAATTTCATTACTATTTACAGTAAATGATTGTGGCACTCCTGCTGACAGGTTAGTACCTTTGACCTCAATTTCTAATAAATCACTGCTTGGATATGCGCATCCTATTTCATGTTTAACTTTTTCAGCAGTAGGATAACCAATTACACAACCATAGTTTCTTCTAATATATCCCATGATAGCATCGTCAAACGTATCACCCCCAATTCTTGTAGATGATGAATAAACAATACCATTTAGAGATATAGTTGCGACTTCAGATGTACCGCCACCAACATCAAGTACCATGTATCCTCTCGGTTCATCAGTTGGCATACCAGCACCAATCGCAGCAGCCATTGGTTCATCGATTAAATGCACAATCCTTGCTCCAGCTCCCGATGCAGATTCTCTAATTGCCCTTCTTTCAACTTGCGTTGCACCACAAGGTACACAGACAAGCACTCTAGGACTTGGTCGAAACAATTTGCTATCATGAACTTTCCTTATAAAATGCTGAAGCATTTTTTCACAAACCATAAAGTCAGAAATTACACCATCTTTCATTGGTCTAATAGCTTGTAAACCTGTTGGAGTTCTACCAAGCATTTTTTTAGCTTCGCTACCAACAGCCTCAATTTTTTTATTACCATATGTAGATTTATCGTCTCTAACAACAACTACAGATGGCTCATCTAAAACAATGCCTCTGCCTTTTACATATATAAGTGTATTTGCAGTACCCAAATCTATAGATAAATCTGTAGAAAAAGTCCCCTTAATTTTTTTAAAAATATTACTTATCATTTCTTAATTTTTCTTTTAAAAGCTGATTTACTATTTTAGGATTAGCTTTTCCTTTAGATTCTTTCATCACTTCGCCAACGAAAAAACCAAATAGCTTATCTTTTCCAGCTAAATATTCTTCTACACTTTTATAATGGTTTTTTATGACATTATCAACCAATTTATTTATCTCCATAGTATCTGAAATCTGCTTTATACCTTCTTTTTCAATTATATCTTGTGGTTTTTCGCCATTATTCCACATTTTTTCAAATATTATTTTTGCTTGTTTATTTGATATTAAACCATCATGAATGTATGTGAGTAATGAGGCTAAATCCTCAAAGTTGACAGGGTAATTTTTAACCCCTGTATTTGATTTATTAGCATATGATAGTAATTCTGTAATAATCCAGTTTGCAGTTGTTTTTGGATTTAAACTTGTTTTCTCTAAGACTTTTTCATAATAAGCAGATAGATCTTTATCTAATACCAAAATAGAAGTATCGTAATCAGTCAATTTATATTGTTTGATAAATCGTTCTTTCTTCTCATTAGGTAATTCAGGCATATTAAGTTTGATATTTTCTATAAGGCTATTACTTATCGACACTGGCAAAAGATCTGGGTCTGGAAAATATCTGTAGTCATTAGCTTCTTCTTTAGATCTCATCGATCTAGTTTCATTTCTTATTGGATCAAATAATCTAGTTTCTTGAATAACCGATTTTCCACTATCTAATATTTCTCCTTGTCTTTGTATTTCATAATTTATAGCTTGTTCTACAAATTTAAAAGAATTTATATTTTTTATTTCAGCCCTTATTCCTAATTCACTACTATTGCTTTTTTTAAGCGATATATTTGCATCACATCTAAATGACCCCTCTTGCATGTTGCCATCGCTAATATCAAGATAACGTACCAATGAATGTATATATTTTAAGTATTTCACAGCTTCTTCTGCGTTACTTAGGTCGGGTTCAGAAACAATTTCAATTAAAGGCGTCCCAGCTCTATTTAAATCTATTGCACTTTCATTTTCATACAAATCATGTATAGATTTACCAGCATCTTCCTCTAAATGAGCCCTTGTTATTCTTATTTTTTTTACCTTTTTATCTATATCTATATTTACGCTTCCATTAGAAACGATAGGTATTTCATATTGAGATATTTGATAACCTTTTGGTAAATCAGGATAAAAATAATTCTTTCTTGCAAAAACTGAATTATTTTCAATATTAGCACCTACAGCAATACCAAATTTTATTGCCATTTTTACCGCTTCTTCGTTTAAAACTGGAAGAACACCTGGTAAACCTAAGTCTATTGCACATGCTTGTGTATTTTGTTCAGCTCCAAAATTTGTTGAAGCTGATGAGAAAATCTTGCTTTGAGTTTTTAGTTGAACATGTATTTCTAGCCCAATAACTGATTCCCACATTATGTTTCTCCTAACATATCAGGTTTTTGCATATGCCAATCAGTTAAATTTTGATAATGGTTAGATAATGAAAGAATTTTTGATTCATCAAAATGATTACCAATAATTTGTAGACCGAGTGGCAATTTATTTTTAAAACCCATTGGAATTGATATAGCTGGAAGTCCAGCTAAATTTGTACTTACTGTAAAAATATCTGAAAGGTACATGGCTATTGGGTCATTTAATTTTTCTCCTAATTTAAAAGCACAGTCTGGAGCAGTTGGTCCAATAATTACGTCAACTTCTTTAAAAGCATTTTGAAATTCTTTGGAAATAATTGTTCTGATCTTTTGTGCTTTTAAATAATAGGCATCATAGTAACCAGTTGACAAAGCATACGTGCCTATTAGAATTCTTCTTTTAACTTCATCGCCAAAACCTTGTGATCGAGATTTTTTATACAGCTCATCTATATCTTTAACATCATTTGCTCTAAAGCCATACCTTACACCATCAAACCTTGACAGATTAGATGAACATTCTGCAGGAGCAACAACTTGATATGCTGAGACTCCAAGTTTAGAATTTTTTAAGCTTATCTTTTTTATTTCACAACCATTTGATTTAAATATATTTATGCTTTCAGTAAAAACTTCAGCTACTTTAGAGTCTAGGCCATCTAAAAATTCCTCTGGTATGCCAATTTTCATTTTCTCAAATTTTTTTGTACATTCTTTGTAATAATCAGGAACTTCTTTTTTTGATGATGTGGAGTCTTTTACATCATATCCAGAAATATGAGACAAAAGAATCGCACAATCTTTTGCTGTTCTAGTAAAAATACCTGCTTGATCCAGACTAGAAGCAAACGCAATCATACCATAACGAGAAACTCTTCCATATGTTGGTTTTATTCCGCAAATACCTGTTAAAGATGCTGGCTGCCGAATTGATCCACCAGTATCAGTACCTGTGGAGCACGGAATAAGTCTAGCAGCTACACTTGCAGCAGAACCCCCTGAAGAGCCACCAGGAACACAATTTAAATTCCATGGGTTTTTTACATCACCAAAGTAACTTGTTTCATTTGATGAGCCCATAGCAAATTCATCCATATTTGTTTTGCCAATTATTATCATTCCTGCTTTATCTAGTTTTTCTACAACTGTTGCATCATAAGGGCTTATAAAATCTTCCAACATTTTTGAACCACAAGTAGTTCTTATACCTTTAGTACAAAAAATATCTTTTTGTGCTATTGGTATTCCAGATAATGGATTAATATTACCCTTTGCAATTTCAGAATCAATTTTCTTTGCTTTTTTTAAAGAATCATTTTCGGTAACAGTTATAAAAGCATTTAACTTAGGATCAATTTTTTTAATACGATTTAGAAAAAACTTTGTTAGCTCATAAGAACTAATTTCCTTATTCTGTATTTTTGTTTTTAATTCTATAAGAGTTTTATCTTCCATTTTAATCTATAATTTTTGGTACTTTATAATACCCATCTTCTATATATTTATTATTTCTTTGAAATAAATCCCTTTCATTTTTTTCAAGAACCTCATCTTTCCTTAATTCTTGTTTTAAATTTAATGGATGAGACATTGGCTCAACATCATCTGTGTTGATTGTGTTCATTTCATTAACTAAATTTAAAATTTTTTGCAGACTGCTTGATATCTCTTCTATTTTTTTATCATTAATTTCAATTTTTGCTAAATCAGCAATTTTAATGACTGTGTCTTTATCCATTTTTAGTATTCCTAGAAAGTGTAAACCTACAAATGTTATTATAATCCAATATAGTATTTATGTCTTCATAAGAGTTTTCTCGTAAAGTATTAATTACTCTATTCGACTGATTATAACCATTTTCTAAAAATAACAATCCATCTTTATTTAAAACTTTTTTAGACTCTAAAATAATTTTTTGTATATCATGAAAACCCATGTCTTTTGAATAAAGAGCATTCATAGGTTCAAAATTTTTAACACTATTTTCAACAAAAGCGCTCTTGTGAGATATATATGGAGGATTGGAAACTATTATATCAGCTATATTATCATCAAAAGCTTTAAGCCAATTAGACAATACAATATAACAATTATTAAGGTTAAAATTATTATAATTTTTTCTTAAAATTTTTGCTGCCTCAGTGTATTTTTCAGATAATATGATTTTCCAGCTTTTTCTTTCCTTAGCTATTGACAAACCAATACATCCAGAACCTGCTCCCAGATCAATTAGAGTTAATTTTTTCTTTTTTTTATATATTCTATCCCCATAATCTAATATTTTTGGTATTAGAATTTCTGTTTCACTTCTCGGAATTAAAACATTTTTGTCTACAAAATATTTATACTTATAAAAGTACTGGTTGCCTAGAACATACGCTAGGGGCATGCCTTGTGAAAGTTTATATATAAAATAATCAAATTTATTTTGCTCATTATGAGTTAAAGCATAATCATCATGTGTTAATAAGAACGATTTATTTTTCTGTATAGATTCTAATAAACAAAACTCAATATCCCTTCTTGTTATATTATTTTTATAACATTCTTTTTTTAAAATTTTTTCTATATTATTTTTTATTGTTTTTAAATTCATTTTACTGACTGATGTTTTTTTAGCTCTTCAATTAGTGGTTCAATGTTGCCTTCTAAAATATTTTCAAGCTTATAGAGAGTTAGATTAATTCTATGATCTGTAATTCTTCCTTGAGGAAAATTATAAGTTCTAATTCTTTCAGACCTATCTCCGCTACCAACAAGAGTTTTTCTTTCTTCAGCAGTTTCTTTTCTTTGTTGTTCTTGCTCATGCATTAAAAGTTTTGAGTGTAATATAGACATTGCTTGAGCTTTATTTTTATGTTGTGATCTACCATCTTGACATTCAGAAACTGTCCCAGTTGGAATATGTGTTATTCTAACCGCAGAATCAGTTTTATTTACATGTTGACCACCAGCCCCTGATGCTCTATAAGTATCAATTCTAAGATCTGATGCATTAATATCTATTTGATCAATCTCGTCAATTAACGGCAATACAGCAACAGTTGATGCTGATGTATGAACCCTTCCCTGTGTTTCTGTTTCAGGTACGCGTTGTACTCTATGGGTCCCCGACTCAAACTTGAGAGTTCCATAAACTTCATTTCCTATAATCTTAATTATTATTTCTTTATAACCGCCATGATCACTTTCAGTAGAATTAATTAATTCTACTTTCCAAGAATTCTTTTCAGAAAATTTAAAATACATTTTATATAAATCCCCAGTAAAAATTGCAGCTTCATCACCGCCTGTTCCAGCTCTAATTTCTAAGAAAGCATCTTTAGAATCATTAGGATCTTTTTCTATCATCAATTCTAGTAATATAGATTCTAACTCAACTCTTTTTTTTGAAAATTCTTCAAGATCATCTTCAGCAATAATTTTTAAAGTCTTGTCTTCTTCTGTGGAAATGAGGTGTTCAGTTTCTTTTATTTGTTCTACTAATTTTTGAAAATCTAAAAAATATTTTACTGGCTTTTCAAGTTTAGACCTTTCTTTATTCAATTTTTCTAATAATTTATGATCTTTATATGTTTCAGGGTTCTCGAGTTTTTCTGTTATCTCAGCATATCTAATTCTAATTTCATCTAGCTTATTAATAAGTTTTGGGTTATTTACTATTTCAGAAGTCAGATGTTTTAAATCCTTCAGTGATTTTTGATTCATTATTTCTTTTTAAAGATATCTTTCACTTTGGCAGCAGCAGATTCATCTAGCAAAGGAAGAATTTCTTTCATTTTTGATGTAGTTTCGTGAGTAAGTTTATTTTTAAGTGATTCGGCTAAATATGTGAGAACTTCATTTACATTTTCACCAGACTCTATCATTTTCCTAGCTTTAATTACTGAACCATCAGTAATGTTATCAACATATCCTCTATATGTTCTAATTAAATTATTTGAATGATTTTGATCTATCCATTTTTTAAATTCTAGAATTTTATAATCTATGATTTTTTTAGCTTCATTTATTGCCTGTTCTCTTATTTTATAATTGTTACTTATAACTTTACCTAAGTCATCTATAGTGTATAGATATATATTGTCTAAGTCATAGATTTCTGGTTCTACATCTCTTGGCACACCTAAGTCAATAATTATAATTGGTAAATTAGGAGAATTTTTTATACAACTTTCCATCAATCCTTTTCCTATTATTGGTGTAGTGCTAGAAGTAGATGTAATAATAATATCACTAGATGAAATCAAGTTTCCTAGATATTGAATTTTTGAATAATTGCAATTATTATCATTAGCAATCTCTTTCCCTTTTTCATAATTATGATTTGTAAGAGTAATATTTCTCACATCTTGATCTTGTAAATATTTAATTGCTAGTTGACTCATATGCCCCGAACCAATAATTGTAGCTTTTTTATCAGTAATTTTATCAAAAATCTTTTTAATTAATGTCATGGCTGTGAACATAAATGTTACTGGGTTTGAGCCAATATCTGTATCAGTTCTAACTTGTTTAGCTACCGAGAAAGAGAATTCAAATAATCTTTTTAATGGAGAACTTAGCACTTTATTTTTATCTGCAATTTTAAAAGCCTGCTTTACTTGACCTAAAATCTCATTTTCACCAATAACCATGGAATCAATACCTGACGTTACGCTTAACAAATGTTTTATAGCTTCGTCCTGATAATGGTTGTATGTGAATAATTCAAAATTTTCTACCATATTTTGGTTAGCAAACCATTGCATGATTTTTGTATTATCAAAGTCATTTTCGGTATATATTTCTGTTCTATTACAGGTAGAAAGCACAATAACTCCATTTACTCCATCAATTTTTTTAATATCATTGAGAGCGAGAGGCAATGAGTTTTTATCAAACATTAGTTTCTCTCTAATATCTATGGGTGCTGATTTATGATTGATGCCTAAAATATTTATAGCCATGATTATTTATGTCTGTTTACTATCCATCCTCCGAATAATATGATATGTGCTATATTATACTATTATGCGTAATTATTTAAAAATTTTACTAATAATTTTACCTTTTATCATGCTCAACTGTTCTAAAACTGATAAGAAAAGTGACTCTATTGATTCCCAAATAATAGAAAATAATCAAATAAATGGTGATAAGTATAAGCAACTATATGACTCTATTTATATTAGGCTTGCCCTTCAAAAATCTTTAAAACACGAAGCATTAACACTATTTGTAAAAGATATAGGAATTATAAAAGATTTAAAGCTATACAGTGAAATATCTAAAATAGCTTTAGATTCATATAAATATGACGACGCAAATACAATTGCAAGACAATGGGCGAAGATTGATGCTGATTCAAGCTATCCATTTGAATTAGGTTTTCGAGCCTCCCTTGAGCTTAAAGATTTTAAAAAAGCTGAATATTATTTAAAAAAATATTTAGACATAGAACAACCAAAAAATAAAAGAGATTATTCAAAACTATTATTTTCTTTATTAGGAAATAAGAATAGATTAAATGTTATGAATTTTCTTGATAGTTATATTAAGAAAAAAAATAATAGGGAATTAATAATTAGTTATATTGAATTGTTATACTCTTATAATAAACCCATAGAAGTTATAAAACATATAAATAATATCGGCTCACTTAATGAGCGTAATCTAATTAGATTATATGCAAACTCCCATGTTTTAATAAACCAGTTAGAGCCTGCAAAAAAAACTTTACTAAAATTCCTAGAGAATAAGGCCTTGCCTGACAGACAAGTCCAATTAGAGCTATTGCAAATTTATTTAGGTTTAGGTGATATAAAGTTAGCAGAAAATTTAATAACTAAAATGATAAATAATACCTCAGGTGATGTCTCGCTAATATATGATGTAGCAAGAATACTTTATGAAAATAATAATTATGATTTATCTGAAAAATATTTATCTTCATTAGTTGTAAACTCAGATAGAATAATTTTTTTAAGAGGTATGCTCGATTTAAAATCTGAAAATTATAACGAAGCAATCGCCCATTTCGATAGAATTAGTGACTATAACTATAAAATTATTGCAATTTTTAACAAGGCCTCAGCATTATCAGAAACTTCTGGAAATGAATACGCGATTAATTATTTAGATTCTATGCAAGATAAGTTTGATTCTTATAATGATAGATTAAGATTCCTATTGCAAAAAATATCTTTATTAAGACAAGAGAAAAGATTTAAAGAAATAGTTGAAATCTGCACAAACCATTTAATAAATGAAAAGTATGATATAGAAGTTTTATATTCAAGAGCAATGGCTTATGAATCATCAGGCAATATATCTAAAATGGAAGTTGATTTAAAAGAAATTTTAAAAATAGATAAAGAAAATACTAATACGTTGAATGCTCTTGGTTATAGTTTGACCATACATACAAACAGATACAATGAAGCTTATAATTTAATTTTACAAGCGTATCATAATGATCCTGGAAATGCCGCCATTCTAGATAGTATGGCTTGGATTTATTACCAAAAAGGTAATTATGAAAAAGCATTATTATTTTCTGAAATTGCTTATAAGAAAGACAAAGATCCTGAAATAATTGAACATTTTTGTGAAATCTTAAAAAAAAATAAAATGCATGAGGAATTAAAGAAAGTTATAAATTTTGCACTTGATAATTATCCTAATAAAAAAGAGCTAATAAAGAAATTAAAGATTTTAAAGAATGAAATACGAATTTAAATCATTTGCCAAGATAAATCATTTTTTGAATATTTTAGATAGAAGAAAAGATGGTTATCATAATATCCAAAGTGCTTTTCAACTTATCAATCTTTTTGATATTATAACTTTTGAAAAGAGATCTGATAATAACATTAATTTAACTTGTAATATAAAAAATCTACAAAAAAATAATAGTATTCTAGATGCAATTAATATTTTTCGAAAAGAATATGGAGTTAAAAGATTTGGCCTTGATATCTATATTAAAAAAAATATACCTGTTGGCGGAGGGCTAGGTGGAGGAAGTTCAAATGCAGCTGTTACTTTAAAAGCATTGACAGAAATTTGGAACATTAAAACAAATAATCGTTTGTTATCTAATTTAGCGCTAAAATTAGGTAGCGATGTACCATTCTTTTTAAACGGTAAAAGTGCCTGGGTTGAAGGTAGAGGTGAAATCATAACGGATATGCATCTTAAAACGCATTGGTTTATATTAATTTTTAGTCAGCACAATGTTTCAACGACAAAAATATATGAAAATTTTAGACCTTCCAGAAAATATCAAAAATATAATTATGATGATTTTATGGATGATAAAATAGGAAATGATTTTGAGAAAATTGTCTTACAAAAATATCCTTCTATTAGAAAATCCTATGATATAGTTTCTAAATTTACAAATGTAAATTTAACAGGGGCTGGAGGAACATTATTTATCAAATTAGACAGCTTAGAAGAGGCAAAAAAAGTTGTGTTAAAAATACCAAATAATCAAAATTATAAAATTGTTGAATCCTGTTAATTGCATATAAAAGCTATCATTTTATTTAGAATTATTTTGTTTCCATGTTAAGCTACGCTTATAATCAACGTGCATGGGGCTAGTAAATCCGAGATACTCTTGATATATNTAANNNNATTTATTTTGGGGTGTCGCCAAGCGGTAAGGCAGCGGGTTTTGATCCCGTCATTCGGAGGTTCGAATCCTTCCACCCCAGTTTTAAGGTATAGCATATGAAAAATGATAAACCACTAATGATTTTTTCAGGAAATTCTAATAAACAACTAGCTATAGATGTAGCAAAACACTTAAATATATCCGTGGGTAAAGCAAGTGTAACCACATTTAGCGATGGAGAGATATCAGTAGAAATTCAGGAAAATGTTAGAGGTCAAGATATTTTTATAATTCAACCTACTTGCAAACCCACAAATGATAATTTGATGGAGTTAATGATAATGACCGATGCACTAAGAAGATCTTCTGTTGATAGAATTACAGCAGTACTTCCTTATTTTGGTTATTCAAGACAAGATAGAAGAGTTAGATCAGCAAGAGTNCCAATTTCAGCTAANGTAGTTGCAAATATGATTGCAAGNATGGATATAGANAGATTATTAACGGTAGANTTACATGCAGATCAAATNCAAGGNTTTTTNGATATTCCTGTAGACAATATTTATGCAACACCATTATTTGTAGCCGATATATATAAACAGAAATATCTAAATACTATTGTTGTGTCACCTGATATTGGTGGTGTAGTACGAGCAAGAGCTCTTGCTAAGCAATTAAAATGTGAATTAGCAATTGTTGACAAAAGAAGACCTGAGGCAAATGTATCAGAAGTTATGCAAATTATAGGAGACGTTACAGGGTCTACTTGTATAATAGTGGATGATATTGTAGATACTGCAGGAACACTATGTGGCGCAGCTAAAGCTCTGAAAGATAGAGGAGCTAAAACAGTATATGCATATATTACACACCCCGTATTTTCCGGCAAAGCCTATCAAAACATCGAAAAATCAATGCTTGATGAGATTATTGTAACTGATACAATTCCTTTGGGTGATAAAGGTAGTAAAATAAAGAATATTCGTCAGATTTCAGTATCTGAGATGTTAGCAGAAACAATAAGAAGAATTCACAACAAAGAATCTGTTAGCACACTTTTTATGGATTAGTGTATAATTCAATTTTTGGAAGATTAAAAGATGACATCACAATATACATTAAGCGCAACCAAAAGAGATTATTTTGGTAAAAGAGCTTCTAAAAGATATAGGAGAGACAACATGGTGCCCGGAGAAATATATGGCTCTAAAGAAAACCAATCTATCCTTATTAATGGTTTCGAACTTAGCAAGCAAAGCAAAGACCCACAATTTTATAGTAATGTTATAGATCTCAGCATCGATAAATCTAAAATAGAAGTAATTTTAAAAGATGTGCAGAGAGACCCGCAAAAATCACATATAACGCATATAGATTTTCTTGCTGTAGATAAAGACAAAAAAATTCACGTAAATGTACCCTTTAAATTTATTAATGAAGAGATATGTAAGGGTATAAAATTGTCTGGAGGTATATTGTCACATATTATAACGGAGATAGAAGTAAATTGTTTACCTAAAGATATACCAGAAAATATTGAAGTAGATGTTGCCGAACTAGATTTAAATCAAAGCTTACATTTAACTGAAATAACATTGCCAGAAGGCCTTGAGTTATTACATGGTGGTGACAAAGAACATGATACAGCTATAGTTAAATGCTATAAACCAATAGAAGAGGTTATTGAAGAACCTGAAGTTGAAGGAGAAGCAGAGGGTGATGCTGAAGTTGAAGGCGAAGAAGGTGCAAAAGCTTCTGATACTGATACTGAAGAATCAAAAGAAACAAAAGAAACAAAAGAACCAAAAGAAGAAACCAAGAAAGATTAACTACTAAAATTTTTATTAAAAAATATGAGTCAAATGTCGCTCAAACTTATTGTTGGCCTTGGCAATCCTGATAAACATTTCTTATCAACAAGACATAATGTTGGTTTTTGGTTATTGGATAATTTAGTAGAAAAACTATCAAAAAATCTTTCTTACATAAAAAAATTTGATTCTGACATATGTGAACTTGAGCATAACTCTCACCAAATATATCTTATGAAACCTCTTAGTTATATTAATAATAGTGGTGTACCTATAAAAAAATATATAAAAAATAAAAACATAAAACCAGAAAATATTTTGATAGTTTATGATGATTTAGATTTAAATGTGGGGCAAGTTAGATTGAAACAAGGAGGCGGAAGCGCTGGACATAATGGATTAAACAGCATTATAGAACAACTTGGCTCAAAAGAATTTTGGAGACTAAGAATAGGTATAGGTAAGCCAGCGAACAAAGATGATGTTGTTAATTATGTTTTAGGCAAACCCTCACCAGAAGATAGACAAAGTATTTTAGAGTGCATTAACTTAACCTTGGATAAAATTAATCAGTTTTTTGATGGCGATTTCTCTAATTTGATGAATAAACTAAATGGAAAATAAATATGGGTTTTAAGTGTGGCTTAGTGGGCATGCCGAATGTAGGAAAATCCTCAATTTTTAATTTATTAACACAACAGTCAATTCCAGCTAATAATTATCCTTTTTGCACAATAGATCCTAACATTGCATACGTAGAAGTTCCTGATAAAAGATTAACTTATCTTGCAACTATTAATAACTCAAAAAATATCATCAATGCATCTATAGAGTTTGTTGATATTGCAGGGCTAATAAAGGGAGCATCTAAAGGCGAGGGTTTAGGGAATGAATTTTTAAGCCACATAAACAGTACGGATGTAATAGCACATGTTGTAAGGTTTTTTAAAGATAAGGAAATCATTCATGTTAAAGGGGAATGTAATCCTATTGATGATTTCCATGATATTAATTTAGAATTAATTTTATCTGATTTAAATACAGTACAGAAATATTATGAAAGGTTTAAAAAGAGCAAAACAGATCATAAAGAAAAGTCTTTGATTTTAGATGAACTAAATTCTTTAATTAACCATTTGTCTAATGATAAGTTTGCGTCTTCCTTTAAATATACCGATAGGCTAAATACATTAACCGATTTAAAATTATTAACTAAAAAACCAATGTTTATCATAGCTAATATCAATGAAGGAACACACAAAGATGATATTGATAATTTTTTATCATCTTTAAATTCTAAAATACAATCTGTATCAGTTAATGTTAAATTAGAGCAAGAAATATTATCATTAAATACAGAGGATCAAAAAGAATTTTTAGATGAAATAGGTGAGACTGAAAGTGCGCTATCTAGAATTATTAAGACAGGTTATGAATTATTAGGTTTAAAAACATTTTTTACTAGTGGAGAAAAGGAAACAAAAGCATGGGCAGCAAAAAAAGATTTTAATGCAAGTGATTGTTCAGGTATTATACACAGTGACATAAAAAAAGGCTTTATTAGAGCTGAAACTGTTTCTTATAATGATTATATTAAACATAATGGAGAACAAGGCTCTAAAAGCAATGGTGCTTGGAGACAAGAGGGAAAGGATTATATTGTACAAGAAGGCGATGTAGTTTATTTTAGATTTAATTTATAAGGTCATGTAGCTCAGTTGGTTAGAGCACAGCACTCATAACGCTGCGGTCGGTGGTTCAAGTCCACCCATGACCATTTCGAAATCGTATTTGTTAAGTATTTACGTAGACAGTAGTTTAGGCTTATTATTTTTCATCTCAGAGTGAGAGCCAATGGTGATCAAATCCCAAATAAGAATAATTAATCCAAGCGCGATTATCCAACCAAAAGTCATTCTCCAATCCATTGCTAACAGAAAGCTAGGGTCAGATTGTGCTTTAAAATAACCACTCCATGTAGAGCCTTCAACCGCCCGTTCAATAAATGCTTGTTTATAGCCGGCGATTAGCATAGCAATAGTCATTCCGACAACACCAATATTTAGTAGGGCTAATGATGTTTTCCATTTCCAGCCATTATCAATCAAACTTGAACCCATGTGAATATTTCCTCTCCAGACTTGGATTGCCATATAAAACATTGCAATATTGATTGTTGCATAAGCGCCAAAAAAAGCTAAATGACCATGAGATGCTGTCCACTGTGTTCCATGTGTGTAGAGATTAATTTGAGGTAAGGTTTGGAAAAAACCCCATACTCCAGCACCAAAAAAATTACCGAAGGCATGCGCAATCAACCATGCAAGCGCGGGATTATTGGTTGATTTAAAATTTTTAACACCTGAATCATAAAGAGCATGAACCAACATAGCCACTAAAGGAATTGGTTCAAGAGCAGAAAAGAAACCACCAATAGTCAACCAATATTCTGGTGTGCCAATCCAAAAATAGTGATGTCCTAAACCTAAAATACCTGATCCAAGCATTAGGGTTACCTCAATATATAACCAAGTAGTTACAATACGCCGATCGGCATTAATTGTTTTCATTAAAACCCAGGCCATAATACAACCAACAAGGACTTCCCAAGTTGCCTCAACCCAAAGATGTACGACCCACCACCACCAGAACTGATCCATTGAAATATTATCACTATAAAACATTCCAGCAAGATAGACGCCTGCAAGTGCAGCTAAATCTAAAACAAGGACGCCAGCTATCCCACTCCATTTGCCTTTAATAAAAGTAGCGTATATGTTATAGAAAAAAATTAACATTACAAAAACGATTCCAATATCAGCCCATCTAGGAGCCTCAATGTATTCTCTTCCCTCATTAATTAGCCAAATTGAAGCATAACTACCTTCCCCGCTTTGAATAAATAAGAACACAAGAACCACAACCAATACAGCAATAGTTAAGACCCAAAAACCAAAATTTGCCAGTTTTTTACCGACCAATTCTGTTTTAGCCTCGTCTTCAATCAACCAATAAACTGACCCAATAAAACCGTATAATAACCAAATAATCATGGCATTTATGTGCACCATACGATTCACATTAAAATCTATAATTTGGTAGAGAAATTCAGGATTGTTAAATTGTGTACCTGCTAATATACCAAAAACAATCTGAACCACAAATAATACAACAGCCATAGAAAAATATTTTATTGCGATTTTTTGACCAGAATTCAAATGTATCGTATTAAGAGTGTGCATGTTAATCATTGTTTTATTGTCTTAAAATTAGTGGGAAAGCCATTGGTATCAATTGATGACATCCATTTCAAATATGCGATGATTGATTTGGCTTCAGCTTCCGTGAGTCCTAGATTTGGCATTTTTCTATTCGTTCCAAACGTCCTTGCATTATTCTCGGGGTCCATCAGGAAATTTAGCATCAATGTCTCTCTGACTGATTTTGCACCCCAGCCTGGATCTAACCAAGCTTTAGTTAAATCTGGAGCGTAGTAAGCACCGTTGCCTAGCAACGTATGACAATTCATACAGTTTTTAGCCTGAATCGTTAACTTGCCAAGGTTTATGAGACCTTCTGCTTCCTCTGCAGTTAGCATATTTCCGAATAGAGGAGACTCAGAACCAATTACCGGTTCAAACATATTTCTCGTTTTATTGTATTTATAGTCAATCTGATTATTGATGACTGTATATGCAGGAACTCTTTTGGAACCAGCTGTTATTTTATTGACCGTATCAAAAGTTAGAAGTACTAGAACTAAAGTCATCAACCCAGTTACAAATATAGCTGATTTCTTCCAAAAATTTTCTGAGGCCCACCAAATAATTTCGTCTTTTTTTATCACTTATTTTTATTTTCCTCTTTACCAATTATTTTATTGTTAACTTCAACGCTCAGATACCAAATCATTTTAGGTATAGCCCAATAGCCAAGAAGCATTACTAGCATGATGGTCTCCCATCTTCCTGAGAGATTTAATAAATTGATTAAAAATATTGTGGAAATTATCAAACAACCAAAACACATATAGCCAAGATACAGAAATCTTTGGTTTTCTTTTATTTGACTTAATGCATAAAAGACAGCATAGCCTGCGGCAAAAATCACAATAAATCCAGCTGATACACTAGACAATATCATCTCATTTAAAGACATTAGATGTACTCCTAAAGGCATCACATTCCTTTAAAATCTATATAATTTTTGAATGTAAATTTTATCATGTTTGATTTTAACCTTTTTTATTTTCCCTTCAGATATTATGGCGCAACCTGATAGTGTAAAAATTAAGCAAAATAGAAAAGTTTGAATTGC
>PBFS01000012.1 GCA_002718845.1 Gammaproteobacteria bacterium
TCATATTCAATACCAATCATCCTTTCGAGAACATCTTCTGTTTTGCTTCTACGATTATTGAAAGAATAATTAACCTTGCCAATTAACGAGGTTCTGCTATTAAATGGAAGTCCTCCAGAAACATCAACTTCTTCTTGTTCGCCTCTTTCAAATCTATAGCTTGTATTAAATATTTTATTTTGTTTACCATAGGGTTTTTTATATGATAATCTAATTTGATTTTTTTGACCATGACCATCATGAGGGTTAAATTCCGTATAACCTGAAAGCCTCCAATAATCTTTGAATTTTGCATTAACAAGCCCCATTATATTTGAGGCATCTGAGCCCGAAGTTTCGCTGTTATTTAAATGTACAGACCTATCATCTAAATAGAATATTTGCCCTATTGTACCTCTAATTAATTCATTTCCAGTTTTCGTGTTTATTACACTAGAAGAAAGAGCTAGCGTCATTTGCTTTGCATCATTTAACTTATCATGGCCATAAAATTTATTTTCAGCAAATAAATTGTATTTAAAGTCTGTATTTCCAGAATCAAAAATAGGATTATCATCTTGATTCCCCGCAGGAATATATAAGAAATACATTTCTGGCTCTAAAGTTTGCAATATATTATTACCAGCAATTCTTTCATAAATCATTTTACCTTTTAAGCTTAATATAGGTGTTGAGTTACTAATTTCTTCGCGAACAAGACCTGACGCATTTGCGTCTAATCTGTAATCAACATGCTTTATTCCGACTTTAGGAACTAATTCCCACCCAGGTTCTGTAATTGGATATTCCACAGATGGATATAACATTGTACGTACCCCAGTGGCTTTGTTTGGCATCGTATGATCAAAAAAAGCAAATTCACCATTAAAATTATAATTAAAAGACCTATCTTTTTTAATATTATTATAATCAACTCTAATTCTAGGGAAAATACTATACTGTTCGTTAAGTCCAGTTTTTGCTAACTGAAAATCTGTTGCTCCTATAGATGATTTAACATATCCAAAATCGCTATAATCTATTTTTTCAAGAAGAAAATCTCTAGTAATATGTGTTCTACCTATACTTGAAACTGTATTTCCAAAGTCATCAAAATACTGCAAATCAGATATACCCCCTGCGTTTAGGTTTGATCTTATTAACGTTCCTTCCCACTTATCATTTTTTTGTTTTAAAGTATTAGCATATGTTCTGTTGTCTCTAACAAAGTATGCATGTCGACTTTTCCCATAAACATCATCTTTTTCCATGTTAGCTAATTCTACTATATTTTCACTGTAATCTGTTTTATGTCTAAACTCTCCTTCTAACATTAATCCTCTACCAGAGAAA
This sequence comes from Gammaproteobacteria bacterium, assembly GCA_002718845.1. Classification (GTDB taxonomy): domain Bacteria; phylum Pseudomonadota; class Gammaproteobacteria. The sequence goes on from PBFS01000012.1 coordinate 1,333, forward strand.
CTTGTGGGCTTGAAGGTTAAATCAAAGTTTTCAGCCAAGTTTAGATAATAGGGAGTAGATACCACAGTACCACTTTCCCCTTGACTACCAACAAAAGGAATAAGGAAGCCACTATGACGTTTTTTACTTAAAGGAAAACTTATAAACGGTGAATATAAAACTGGGACGCCTTTATATTTTAAAAATATATTATAAGCATGGCCTCTATCATCTTCTCTATACAAGATTGTTTTAGTTGAATCAAATTCCCAATCAGGATTATTTAAACTACATGTTGTATAACTGCTTGGCGTAAGATGTACTATTCCTTCATTATCTATAAAGATATCTTCAGACTTGCCTTTCCCAGGTCTATCTTGTGATGGAAAATGATATGTTGTAGACGAGAAAGCTACTGTATCATTCTGACTGTTATACCCACCTTTGCTTGCATACAATGTAAGATCTTCAGTAAGATATTTGACATTTCCTTCTGCCTCTAATACTCCTGTACCAGCATTAAATTGTGCTTTATCTGATTTAACTAAATCTTCAGCTCTTTCAATTTCAACATTACCCGTGGCATAAAATATACCCTGCTCATCTTGATTTTGTTCATCAGACCGTACTTCTAAGGTATCTTCGTCAGCTCCAACTAGTGTTTTTTGTGCATCATAACTTTCATATTCTTCATCAATACATACGGGTAATTTGTTTCTCCCAGTAACTGTTAGAAAATCTTCCCTTTTAGATATAATAATTTCCTGCAAAGAACTTTCATATGCTTCATCAAACCTAGGTGCAATAGGGCCATCAATAAATGCATCTTGTTTTTTATCTTCACCAAGCTTTGTTACCAGCTCTCCTTGACTATAAATTTCTCTAACTTTTTCATTAGCAAATATAATTGTAATGTTTTTTGGGGTTGAAAAAGAACCTTTTTTTCTACTATAAAAAATATAATCCCATTGTTCAGAATGGAAAGCATCCGATATGATTGGGCTCCCTAATAAAAATTTTACTTGTTCCCTGCTTAGACCCGTCTTAAGCCTATCAAGATTTTTCTGATTTAAAAGAGTCCCTTGTTCAATAGGTATTTTGTATGGTTTAGGTATCCACTCTGGACCTTTTTCTATAAGTTCTAAAACAGATTCATCTGGCAATGATACCGAAGAAAACCATCCAGATTTTACAGGAGGAGTTATTAGTAAAACTACTAGCAGTGTTATAAATTTTAATTGTAATGAATTCATTATAATTCCACATCTACATCAATAAACATATCATGTAAATAGTATCAGAATTAACTAAGTTACAAAACTCTAATAGCTTCTTTAAGCCTTTAAAATTTCAGTAATTTTATTGGATAGAACGGAAGGATCATCTCCCCCAATTAATTTATGTAATATGTTTTTTTCGCTATAAAAACTAATAATTGGCGCAGTTTGTTCATCAAATACTTTCAGTCTATTTCTCACTGTCTCTTCCTTATCGTCTTCTCTTTGAGTTAGTTTTCCTGAAGAACATTGTGAACAATTATCATTAGGGTTTTCCCCTCTATCTGTATTACCAATATAACCACAGTTATTACATACTAATCTTCCAGTACACCTTTTAATTAATGTTTCTGTAGGTACATCTATTAAAAACACATGTTCTAATTCAATATTTTTTTCTCCAAGTAGTGTATCTAAACTTTCTGCTTGAGCAATATTTCTAGGATAACCGTCAAGTATAAAACCGTTTTTACATTCATCCTGTTCAATTTTTTTAGAGACTAAAGATAAGACTAAATCATCACTAACAAACTTACCTGATGCCATAATATCTTTTATTTCATTCCCTAATGAGCTTTCTGATTTAATTTCCGAGCGAAGTAAATCACCAGTAGATATTTGAGGAATATTATATTTTTTTATAATTATTTTTGATTGAGTTCCTTTCCCACAACCAGGGGCACCTAAAAATAATATATTCATACTTTACCTTTTAAAATTATAATAATGGAGCTATTACTAGACTCACAATAGCCATTACGTTTATTAAAATATTCATAGAAGGACCAGATGTATCTTTTAAGGGATCTCCCACAGTATCTCCAACCACAGCTGCTTTGTGAGCATCTGAGCCTTTCCCACCTAAATTACCTTGTTCAACAAATTTCTTTGCATTATCCCATGCTCCGCCTGCATTAGACATTGTAAGAGCCAATAGTACACAACTTAATAATCCTCCTCCCAATAGTCCGCCAAGCATTTCAGGGCCAAAACCAAACCCTACTATAACAGGAGCAAATATTGCAATTGCTCCAGGTAACACCATTTTTTTAAGTGCTGCCGTAGTTGCAATTTCAACACATCTACTGTTATCAGGTTTAGCTGTACCTTCTAATAAACCAGGGATTTCCTTAAATTGTCTTCTAATTTCAGTAATCATTTCAAAAGCAGCATCTCCTACAGCAGTAATTGTTAAAGAGCCTACAAGAAAAGGAATCATGCCACCTAAAAACAAACCTATTAAAACGTTAGTGTCAGTTAAAAGTAGTTGAATTTCAGATTTACCTTGTTGGAGATGAGTATGATTTACTTCCTGTACAAATGCAGTAATTATAGCCAAAGCTGCCAAAGCTGCCGCGCCAATAGCAAAGCCTTTTCCAATTGCCGCAGTAGTATTACCTACCTCATCTAAACTATCGGTAATCTTCCGAGTTTCCTCACCAAGACCTGCCATTTCTGCTATACCGCCAGCATTGTCAGCGACGGGACCATATGCATCAATTGCCATTGTTATACCAACTGTAGCGAGCATTCCAACAGCTGCAATGCCAACACCATAAAGATCTGCATAAGCGTTTGAAATAAATATTATTATTGCAATTGTAATAACTGGTATCACAACAGATTCTAATCCTGTGGCTAAACCAGTAGTTATAACTGTTGCGGGTCCGGTTTCACCTTGTCCTGCAATTTTTTTTACAGGTGGACCGCCGGTATAATATTCAGTTACTAAACCTATAATTACACCCCCAATTGCACCAGCTAAAACGGCAAGCCAGATATTAGAATTAAGCTGTAAAAAAGTAATTACCACATATGAGAAAATTATAAAAATCACTGCAGAAGAAAAAGTTCCCCCTCTCAAGGCGCCACTTATTTTTTCAGTTGATGTAGATTTTGCAAGAATTTTAACTATAAAAATACCAATTATTGAACATATTAAACCTAAGGACGCTAAAGCTAAAGGTAGAAACATTAATGATTGTCTTGGCCCCAAAAAGTCTATTACACTAGCTCCGATAGTTGAAGCTATAGCGATTGTCGCTATTATAGATCCACAATAAGATTCAAATATATCTGAACCCATGCCAGCTACGTCACCTACATTATCTCCAACATTGTCTGCTATAACACCAGGGTTTCGTGGATCATCTTCTGGTATTCCAGCCTCAACTTTTCCAACTAAATCTGCACCAACATCAGCAGATTTTGTAAAAATGCCGCCTCCTACACGTGAAAATAAAGCTACAGTAGATGCGCCCATTCCAAAACCATGAATTACAGACGCAGTCTCTGGGTTATTGGCAAACAAAAAATATAATACTCCTAAACCTAAAAGACCCATAGCAGCAACAGTTAAACCCATAATTGATCCGCCAAAAAACGCGATTGTCAAACTTTCAGACAATCCAGATTTATTTGCAGCATTAGTAGTTCTTACATTTGCTTTGGTAGCGGTGTACATTCCAATAAACCCTGTTGCCGATGAACATAATGCCCCTATAATAAACGCAAGAGCGCTTTGGAAACCCAGCCCAATATAAATACCAATTATTAAAATTGAGGCAAAAACAAATAAAATAGAATACTCTTTTTTTATAAAAGTCATAGCTCCAATATGAATTTGGTCAGATATATCAACAATCTTACCCTCACCTGCATCGAAACTGAGAACAAACTTATATAAGAAATAAGCTGTAATAAGGCCTACTACCCCTAGAATAATTGGAATCAACTCTAAATTAGCCATAATCGCCTCTTCTATAGAAATTATCTAAGTGTTATATTTTGTATTCCTTTAACAAAATATTCATAATGTTCATATGAAAACAAAAGCTCGAAAAGACTCTATCAGAAAACGTCGTAAGATTGAAGAAAAATATAGTTGGGATCGCATGAATGATGCGGAAGAAGAAAGAAAATCTCACAGCAATCGCGCCATAATAGCAACACTAGTTGTGATTGGAATTTTTTTTACCTATATGGTAAAACTTTACGAAGTACAAGTATCAAGTTATGAATACTATAGTACAAAATCAGATTCAAATAGAATTAAAATAAGACCAGTGCCAGCAGCTAGAGGAAAAATATTTGATAGAAATGGAAAAGTCATTGCGAAAAATATAAGCACGTTTGATTTAATTGTTAAAAAAGAACTTATAAAAAATAAGGAAGAGTTTTTAGAAAAAGCATCACGTATAATTAAATTAGACTCAAATCAAAAAAAAAATATTATAAACCAATTTAAAAATAGAAGACTTAAAGACATTACTCTTTTAGAAGACGTAACAATGGATGAGTATTCAAAAATATCAGTTGATAAACATATATTGCCCGAAATTGAATTAAGCGTTAAATCTAGAAGATCATATACGCATCCTTATGTTACGGCACATGTCCTTGGATACATAGGCAAAGTATCAGACTCAGATATAGAGTCAGAAGTGGTTAAAATTCAGGAGGGAATGGTAGAAATTGGGAAGCTCGGAATTGAAAGATTTTATCAAAATATTTTGGCTGGTGAGTCAGGATTTGAAAAACTCGAAACAGATGCGTTTGGTGAAGTTATAAGAACACTTGAAACAAAAGAACCAAGAAGAGGAGATGATATTTATCTGACAATAGATTTAAATTTACAAAAATTTGTTTATAAAAAAATGAAAAACAAAGAAGGCAGTGTAATTGTAATGAATCCAAATAATGGTGAAATACTAGCTTTTGTAAGTGCACCTGGATATAACATAAATCTTTTTACTAAATCAATTTCAAACAAAGATTACAACAAACTACTGCAAGATAAAAGAAAGCCAATGATTAACAGAGCTATTAATGGACAATATCCTCCGGCATCAACAATTAAACCTTTTATTGGACTTATTGCATTAGATGAGGGCATTATTAATAGTAAAAAATTTGTATCATGTTCAGGCGCATATAAACTTGCTAATCATAAAAGACCGTTTAAATGTTGGAAAAAAGAAGGACATGGGCCTGCTGATTTATCATATGCTATAACACAATCTTGTGATGTTTTCTTTTATAGAGTCTCTGAGTTAATTGGTATAGATATTATTAGCGAAAATCTTTATAAATATGGCTTTGGACAAAAAACTTACATAGATTTATATAATGAATCAATAGGCTTAATACCAGATAGAGCATGGAAACGAAAAAAATTACAACAACCTTGGTATCCTGGTGAAACATTAAACGTTGGTATAGGACAAGGTTATTTTTTATCTACGCCAATACAATTAACGCTAGCAACTGCATCTATAGCTACCGCAGGACAAACATATACTCCGCATTTGTTTTTACGCTCTCAGGATTCTAAAACTGGAGATTTTATTAATTATGAAGCAGAAGATAATAAATTTATAACACCGAATGTAGATCATGACTCCTTAGATATTGTTCACCATGCAATGTGGAGAGTGTCAAATGAAAGAGGTGTAGGAACTGCGTCGCGTTTAAAAAAAATAGGCAATATTGAGATAGCTGGGAAAACTGGTACGGCGCAAGTATATTCACAAGATGCAGAAAAAGGACAATCAAGTAAAAAGATATTACAAGACCATGCTTTATTTATTAGCTATGCTCCATTTGAAAATCCTGAAATTGTAGTTACGGTTATTGTAGAGCACGGAGGAGGAGGATCGTCTACGGCAGCTCCTATTGCACGTGATACTATAGAATATTATATGGAGAATAAAAAAACAGTGGTATCTAACAATGAGTGAATATATACGTGATGGAGTTAAACCATTCTCAGGTTTATCGTCTTTATTGCATATTGATGCAAAATTATTTATTGCAATAATCATTATTACAATTTTTGGTTTAACAACTATTTATAGCAGTTCTGGGGGAGATTTAAGTTTAGTTATTAAACAATTCACAAGAGTTACGATTGGAATAGTTACTATGATATTTATTGCACAAGTGCACCCAGATAATTTAAAACTTTTTGCTCCTATTCTATTTTTTTTCACTTTAGCCTTACTTATCTTAGTTCTTTTTTTTGGTGTTGGTAATACTGCAGACAGATGGTTAGATTTATATTTTATAAGATTTCAACCATCAGAATTAATGAAAATTTTTGTACCTCTTATGGTTGCTTATTATTATTCTGATAAACCTCTGCCACCTAGAACTAAATATATATTTGTAACGATTATTATTGTGTTAACCCCTGTCTTGATGATAATAAAACAACCAGACTTAGGTACTGCTCTTTTAATCGGCATGTCTGGTGCAATAGCAATATTATTAGCTGGAATATCTTTAAAATTTTTTATCGGCAGTACAGTGGGAGGGTTTCTTTTAATCCCTGTGTTATGGATGAACATGCGTGATTATCAAAAAGAAAGAGTACTAACATTTTTTAATCCAGAATCTGACCCAATGGGATCGGGTTATCATCTTATGCAATCTAAAATTGCTTTAGGGTCTGGCGGTTTTTTTGGCAAAGGGTTATTTAATGGAACACAATCAAAACTAGGCTTCGTACCTGAGCATTCGACTGATTTTATTTTTACAGCTTTTGGAGAGGAATTTGGTTTTTTAGGAGTTATACTCTTAATGACCCTTTATTTATTTATTGCCTTAAGAGGTTTAAGTATTTCAGTTAAAGCCACTGATAATTTTGGTAGGATTTTATCAGGAACGCTGAGTCTAACAATATTTTTATATGTATTAGTAAATGTAGGAATGGTTATTGGATTTCTCCCAGTAGTTGGTGCGCCACTTCCATTTATGAGCTATGGAGGAACTTCAATGGTTACTCTGTTTGCTACATTTGGCATGATTATGTCAATTAAATCTCATCAAAGGATACTTAGAAAATGATAAAAAAAATCTCGTTAACTATAATATCTCTTATACTTTGGACTAATGTGCAAGCCAATCTTGAGGGCTATGATAATAATGAAATTAAAAACTTTATAAATCATATGCACACAAAACACAATTTTAATAAAGCAAAACTAGAAAAGCTTTTTATTGAAATTATTCCTGAAAAGAGAATTAAGAAGTTTTTTAAAAAAGCACCTGAAAGAACACTAACTTGGAATGGTTGTAATAAAAAAGATAAAAATTGTACAAATTATAAAAAATTATTTGTAACAAAAAATAATGTAAGAAGAGGACTAGAGTTTTGGCTTAAAAATAAAAAAGATCTCCAACAAGCTTATCAAAAATATGGAGTTCCGCCGGAAATAATAGTTTCTATTATTGGAATTGAGAGTAAGTATGGAACTAGAACTGGGACGTTTAAAACTTTTGATACATTAGCATCATTATCTTTTGGTCCAAACAAAGGCAGAAGATCCAACTTTTTTAAAACAGAGCTTATAAATTTTTTACTTATGTGTAGAGAGAATAAATTTGATCCTAGCTCTATAAAAGGCTCATACGCGGGCGCCCTTGGTCAACCACAGTTTATATCAAGCAGTTATCGAAATTATGCGGTAGATTTTAATAATGATAAAAAAATTGATTTGTGGGATTCAACCGAGGACATTATAGGGAGTGTTGCAAATTATTTTAAAAGAAATGGTTGGAAAAATAATCAACCAATTATGTCTAAAATTATCTACTTAGAGTCAGAGTCTAACTTTATAAAAAATGAATCTAAAAAATCATATCGACCAAAAATCTCATATTCTAACTATCAAAAACACGGTTTATCTTCTGATATATCAATTGAACCATCTTCGTTAGTTTCTGTTATTGGAAGAAAAGAAAAAGACGGTAATGTTTATAGTTTTGGACATAAAAATTTTTATGTTATTACTCGTTATAATAGAAGTCGTTTGTACGCATTAGCTGTTTATTTTTTGAGTAAAGAGATTAGGAGTGCAAAATCGAGGATGGAAAGATTATGAAATATGATATAATCTCTTAAATCTTATGAATATTTCACTTAAACATACCATGCAGTACATTATTATATTATTTGTATTTTTGATAAGTTCTGTTACACATTCTGCGCCGATACCTAAACCACCTAATGCAAAAAATGTTAAATCATATGTTCTTATGGATTATGATAGTGGAATGATATTAGCTTCTAAAAATCCTGATTTAATACTTCCTCCTGCAAGCATAACAAAAATTATGACATCATATATTGCATTCACAGAACTTCAAAATAATGCTTTGAGTTTGAACGAAAGAGTATTGGTAAGTAAAAAAGCATGGAAAACTGGGGGGTCTAAAATGTTTATAGAGGTTGGCAAAAAAGTTAAAGTCTCTGATTTACTTCACGGCATTATTACTTCATCAGGCAATGACGCAAGTGTTGCATTAGCAGAACACATCTCTGGTGACGAAGAAACATTTTCAGTTTATATGAATCAGATTGCCGAGAACTTAGGTTTAAGCAATACACAGTATGCTAATTCAACTGGTTTGCCAGATGATAATCTTTATACTACGGCAAAAGACATGGCAACTTTATCAAAAGCCCTTATTAAAAATTTTCCAAAGGAATATAGGTATTACGCAAACAAGTCATATGTTTATAATGAGATTAAACAGTATTCTCGGAATAAGCTTTTATATTTAGATAACACTGTTGACGGTATCAAAACAGGGTATACAAAAAAAGCAGGTTATTGTTTAGTCAGTTCAGCCAATAGAGGTAAGAGAAGATTAATATCTGTTGTAATGGGAGCAAAAAATCCTGAACTAAGAACTAACGTATCTAAATCATTATTAGAATATGGTTTCAGATTTTATGAAACTCATAAAATTTTTAATGCTGATGACAATATTCATAATGCTAGATTATATAATGGAGAGAAAAGTGAAATTTCTTTAGGCGTTAAAGAAGACTCGTATGTTTCAATACCCAGACGATCAATAAAAAAAATTAAGAAAAAGTATGTCGTTGATAGAAATTTGACTGCGCCTGTTGAAATAGGCGAAAAAGTAGGTTTTGTTGCCATACAATTGAATAATAAAACAGTAACAAGGATTGAATTATTTGCCATGGAAGCTATCGGGCCAGGTAGTATATACCAAAGAACCTTAGATTCTATTCTAAAAAATTAACATGGAAGAACAAATATATTTAAACGGAGCATATATTCCAAGAACTAATGCAAATATCTCTATTATGGATAGAGGTTTTTTATTTGGTGATGGTGTATATGAACTTATCCCTCTGTATGGAAAAAAAATTTTTCTTTTAGACAAACATCTCAAAAGGTTAAAAAACAGCCTAAATTTAGTTGGGATGGAAAACAGTGATTTTGATATAAACAATATTGAGGGCATTATTAAAACGTTGGTAGATAAAAATAAATATGAAGATTATTTTTTCTATATTCATATTACACGAGGAGTTCAGAATACTAGGCAACATATATACCCAGAAAAAATTAAACCAACTGTCCTGATAATGGGAGAAAATTATCCTGTATTTAATAAGGATGAAATAGCAAAAGGTTTTACAGCTTCCATGCAAAGTGATTTCAGATGGACAAAATCTAATATTAAAAGTATATCTCTTTTAGGGAGTGTACTTTTAAAAAATTATGCATCACAGAATGGTTTTTATGAGACCCTATTAATAAGAGATAATAAGCTAACAGAAGGATCAGCAAGCAATGTATTTATTGTAAAAGATAATAAAATATTTACGCCCAAGCTTAGTGTTGATTTATTACCAGGGGTCACACGAGATTTGTTAATAAATCTACTTAGAGAAAATGGTTTAGATGTTTTTGAGAAAGATGTGACCGAGTCTGACTTAAAGATTGCCGATGAAGTATGGTGTTGTAGTTCTACCAATTTTGTTGTACCCATAATTCAAATCGACGATATCACTATTAATAATGGAATAGTTGGCAATATAGCTTTAAGGGTTTATGATTTGGTTAGAAATTTTATTTCTGCATACTAAAAAAACAAGCCACAAATAATATAGTGGCTTGAATTTTTCTGTATTTTACCTGTGTTTTTTACCTGTATTTTACTTTGGTGCAGGTGGTACAGGATCACATGAATATGCAGCAGCATTCATTTCTTTTGCTTTTGCTGTACATTCGTCTCTTGATGAAAAAGGACCAACAGTTTCAAAACGATCGAAGTCACCTTCAATCGGATAAATCGTAGCTGTGTATTCACTCGGAGGTGTACCCACACCACCACCACATGCTGTAAGAACAGCTGTTAGCATCAAGACAGACATTACTTTAAAGTTCTTCATTTGCCCCCCTTTGCGGCATTAATTTGTTATAACGAACTAACATTATACTGCTACTTACTAAGATATCACAATATTTATTCTATATATTTGATTACTGTCATAGTTATTTTCACATACAAATATTAGTACATACTAATATAACGTCAATTATTTTATTAATATTCATAAAAAAACATAATGAGATTCTTTTTTTTTGTTACAATCATTATGTTATATAACAAAATCGATTTAGGGGTTAAAAAATGATAAATCAAATTAACAAAGAAGATAAGGGACTTCTATCTAAGATATCTAGTTCAAGAAGAAGTTTCATGAAAGGATTAGCAACAGTTGCAGCAGCAACTCCAATTGTGGGTTCTTTATTTAAACCAAAGGATGCAGACGCTGCTTTGGCTGATCACACAATGTACTTAAGAGGTAATTACTTCGAAAGTTGTACGTGTGAGACAATTTGCCCATGTCTATTATTATTGGATCCAACTAAAGGTTATTGCACAGCAATGCTTGCATGGCACATAGATAAAGGACATGTTGGTACCGTTGATGTTAGTGGATTAAATGTAGCTATGTTCCTACACGCTCCAAAAAATTTACTGAAAGGTGGATTTACGGTTGCAGTCTATATAGATGATGATGCAAGTAGTTCACAACATGCAGCTTTAACTGAAGCGTATCACGGAATACACGGCGGTCATTTAGGAGTGGTCGCAAGTTTAGTTAAAGGTGAAGAAGGAGGACCGCGTGAATTTTTACCAACTCGNTCAGCTGGTATAAGTTTTACAGAGAAGTCTCCGCATAGACATGTAATAATTCATGGAGTTGGAGAAAANAAAATGGAACAATTAGCTGGAGCAAATGGTAGACCAATTGTAGTNCACGATACTCCATTGGCTGTAGCACCTCCATTCCCAATCACTGTAAATAGAGCATCTANAATGACTTATAGCGATCATGGNATTGACCATNCATTTGAAGGTGGAAATGGTTTNAGNTCNCCTTTTGTTTATATGGATGGCGNAGCTAAACAAACAGCNGTTGAAAAANCCTAAATCAAAATCAANNTAAGCCTNCTCATTAAATGAGNAGGCTTTTTAATTTTACAAATGNNAAGNNNGAATAATNAAANTATTGAAAAAGCACCATTAAAAGATCGTATGACGGTTTATATTGGTGTTTTAATAATTTTGGTTGTTTCTTGGGGATATATAATTGGTATGGGTTGGCACATGGGAACCCTACCATTTGTAGAAAATCCAAGCATGCAAATGGATATGAATCAATCAATGTCAATGGATAGTAAAAAGACTAGCATCCTTGATACAATCTTGATGTGGATGCCTCCATCACAAGGTGAGTGGATGCTTAAGGATTTCTTTTTATTATTTCTTATGTGGTCTGTCATGATGATAGCTATGATGACTCCCTCTATATTGCCTATGGTTATGTTGTTTACTGCTCTTAATATAAATAAACAACGAAATAATCAACCATCGGCATCACCGTTGATATTACTTATTGGATATTTAATCAGTTGGATTTTATTTAGCCTAGTCATTACTTTTCCACAATATGCTATGCATAAAAGTGGTTTGTTAAATCCAATGATGGAACCTACTCATGCATACCTAGCTTCAGCTGTTTTAATTATTGCGGGAATTTACCAATTCACACCTTTTAAAGATGCGTGTTTATCTGTTTGTCAGTCCCCGCTAAGTTTTTTAATGAATAATTGGAAAGATGGTAATTTCGGAGCATTCTTAATAGGATATAAACATGGTTTTTATTGTATAGGTTGTTGTTGGTTTTTAATGATGACATTATTTGCCCTTGGAGTTATGAATATACTGTGGGTTGTCGTTTTGACTTTATTTGTAATGTTTGAAAAACTATCTTACCGTTTCCCTTTGCTTTTTAGATATTCCACTGGCGCTATATTTATAGCCTGGGGAACAATACTTATACTTTGAGTTTATTTATAAAGAAACACATAAAAGTCTTTGGAAAGGTACAAGGAGTAGGTTATCGTTTTTGGCTTCAAACTTTTGCCATAAAATATGGTGTTTCTGGATGGGTTAAAAATACAACAACAGGTGAAGTAGAAGCTTTATTAGTTGGAGAAGAGGAAGTTATTACAAATTTAATCGAACAATGTTATATGGGACCCTCAGAATCAAACGTAAAATATATTTTAGTAGATAACTTTAAAGGTAACTGCGAAATTAAATCATTTGAGATATTATCAACAGATTAATTTTATTTAGAGTGAAATTGATTTTCTGGCTTCATTTAACCTCTCTGGCGTTCCAATATCATTCCACATTCCAGAATATATTTCCGCACCAATATTTTCTTCTTTATTTAGAATAATACCCAATTCTTTATCAGAGTGTTTTAAAAATAAATTTGGATGGAATATTCCTATTCCTGTATAGGTAAAATTTTTTCCTGGGATAATTTTATTATCTTTCAAATTAAAATCNCCATCNTGATATTTTGGNTTTTTTACTAATACTAGGTGTGCAAGAGANTCTTTAATTAATTCATCTTTTAAATCAACAAATAAATAATTTGTCCATATATCAGCATTAACAACAATAAATGGTTGATTCTGGAATAAACCTATTACTTTTCTAATACCATTTGCAGTACCTATAGGCATCTCGCCTTCATCGCTAATAGTAATTTTAATACCATATTTAGAGCCGTCTCCAACATAATCTTTAATATGGTTACCTAAATAACCCACATTAATTACTATCTCTTGTATTCCTGATTCTGATAATCGTAAAATCTTATCCTCAATTAAAGTAACGTTACCAATTTTTAACATTGCCTTTGGTACATCTTTAGTTAAAGACATCATTCGTTCACCTCTCCCAGATGCTAATATCATTGCTTTTGTTGTCATAGTTTTCCTTTAATATCCAAGATATCAAATGCTATTTTCATTGTATGCATTTCAGGATATTTATTTATAATATTATCAATATAACCAAAAGTCCTTTTTATATCTTCCATATACGAAGACTTATTATCTCTGTATTTTAATCTTGAAAAAATACCTATTGCCTTTAGGTGTCTTTGTACACCATTAATATCTAACCAATACATAAATTCTTCAAAAGANCTAGATGGATGCTGATCTTTAATTTTTGTATAGAATGATTTAGACATATCTTTTGTTAATATTCCATCCCACTCTATATAGCAATCTTTTAAAAGAGAAACTAAATCATAAGTTATTGGACCTATCATCGCATCTTGATAATCTAATACGCCTGGATTATTAGTTTCTGTTAACATTAAATTTCTGGAATGAAAATCTCTATGTATGAATGTAGTTGGTATTTTTGTTATATNATCTAATAACAAATTAAATGCTGCATCTAAATCTATAGAAATAATAGTAGCTTCGTCAATATTAAGATGTTTTTTTAAAAACCATTCTTTAAAAAGTGTTAGCTCGCTAGCTTGTTCTTGTTTATTAAAATCATTTAATCCAGAGATGTTTACGTTACTTTGCATCACATTAATAACATCTATAGCATCAGTATATAAACAAAAAACAGTTTCATTATTTAAAGCATCTAAATATTTTATTTTTCCTAAATCAGACATAAGTACTAAACCAGATGGCTCGTTAATCTCATATATGATAGGCACATTTATTTTTGCTTCTAATAATCTTTTATTTATATCAAGAAANGGTTGCAGTGGTTCTTTGTCTGGTGGCGCATCCATAACAATTTTCACATCATTATCGGAAGTGATTCTATAATATGACCTAAAACTTGCATCAGATGATGCAGCCTCTATTTTAAACGGAGATGAATAGTATTGTTTGACCCATTCACTTATCTTGTCTACAGTTTTCTTTTCCATTTGCTAATATTACATGATAATTAAGTAATTTTTGATAAAAAAGATATACTTAGTAAAACTGATTATAAATTTTTCCCATGAGCAAGAAAGATATTTTTAAAGAATCTATGGATTTACAAATTAAAGCTAGAGATATTGGCCTAGATTGGTTGGAAATAGACGGTATTATAACTAAATTAAAAGAAGAGACACAAGAAGTTCAAGTAGCTATTAAGAACAAAGATGAAAAAGCAATAANAGAAGAGCTTGGAGATCTTTTTTTTACATTNCTCTGCTTAACTAGGCATTTAAAGGCCAACCCACAAGAAATTTTAGATGATGCAAATATTAAATTTGAGAAAAGGTTTAATCAAATCAACTCTATTTTAAAAGAACAAGGGAAATCATTTGCCAACCCCAAGGAAATGGAAGAGTTATGGCAAATAATAAAAAATAATAAAAGCTAATTTTATTTTGGTGGCCAAACCCAAATTAATTCCTTAATACAATTTTTATCACCTAATTGTTGATTATAATTTAGTGGCGCCATATCAATTAATCTATTGCAGAAAAATATTACGCCATCTTTTTTTGTAGAACAAAGATGGCAGTTACCAACAAGTCCTAATAGATACAATATAATTAAGATTGTAAACGTAGCTACTGCTGATGGAATTCCAATATGTCTATTTTTTAATTGCAAAACTAAATATAAAATAATTATAAATGCATAAATTAAAAAAATAGCAGACCATGTAAAACTAAATAGTTTAAGGAAAAAAACAAAGAGAATAGTTGAGAAAATCCAAGCTGCTTTATTCATTGAGTTCCTTTGTTCTTGTAATCACAAAACTTTAACACTTTGCAGTTAAAACATTTGGGCTTTCTAGCAATGCAAGTATATCTACCCAAAATTATCAGCCAATGATGAGCGTGTAATTTATATTTTTCTGGTATATTTTTCTCTAACTTTCTCTCAACCTCCAAGACATTTTTTCCTGGAGCCAAGCCAAGACGATTAGAGACTCTAAAAACATGGGTATCAACACCAATTGTTGGTTGGCCAAATGCATTATTTAAAACAACATTAGCAGTTTTTCTACCGACCCCAGGTAGTTTTTCTAAATCTTCACGATTATTAGGTATTTCATTTTTGTAGTTATCAAATATAATTTTACAAGTTTTTATTACATTTTTAGCTTTTGCATTATACAAGCCAATTGTTTTAATATAATATTTTAACTTCACTTCACCCATACTCAACATTTTTTTTGGGGTACCAGCAACTTTAAATAAATTTTTAGTAGCAGCATTTACACTTTTATCCGTTGCTTGTGCCGATAGTATGACCGCAATTAATAATTGAAATTTATTTTTATAATGTAATTCAGTNACAGGATTCGGATTATTTTTTTTAAGAATTTTAAATATAGATATTATATTATCTTTATTCATATTTCTTTATAGATTTATGTTTAAGTGATTCTTTCTCTATAGCAGATTGTATATAATTTTGTATTTTCCTCTCATCATATCGTTCGCCTTGATTTAATTTTCTCTGTTTTTCTATNATAGTAATTCTAGTTAATTTATTATAATAATTTTTTTCCGACTCTTCTGATTGGTGGCTTGGCCAAACCCAGGATATTTTTTGAGCATTTGTTTTCATTTTCATACAATCCACAGGGCATTGTGCTATACATAGTTCACACCCATTACACCTATCTTCTACAATATAATGCTGTTGGTGACGTGCGCCTATGATTGCATCTACGGGACAAACCTTTATGCATATTGTGCAACCTATACACTCATCTATATCAATATCAGCTATATGATATGATTTGATTTCATTGANCATTACAGTTGAGTTATTTTTTAAAATTTTTATTAATTGATTTTTCGTTTTTGTAGAACCAGGTTCACATTTATCAGCAGATTCATTATTTTTAGTTATTGCTATAGCGTATGATTTACAGTCATCATACGTACATTTCTTGCATTGTAACTGAGGTAACGCTTTGAGAATTGCATCTGTCATTTTATCTTTTACATTTTTCATTATGAGACTTTTGACCCTGGGCTAACATTTTTTTGTGGCTGAATAATAATAATTTCATCTTGATTAGAAGTTGCAAGCATCATTCCATCTGAGGTGCCAAATTTCATTTCCCTAGGCATAAGATTTATTATTACCACTACTAATTTATCTATTAANTCCTCAGGAGTATAAGATTTTTTTATACCAGCAAAAATAGTTCTTTCTTCATCTCCAATATCAATTTTTAATTTTAACATTTTACGAGAATCTTCTACTTCTTCAGCATGTATTATTTTACCTATTCTTAAATCAACTTTTATAAAGTCATCTATAGTTATTTTTTCATTAGACATTATTTTCTTCCTTTGCTTCTTTTTTCATAGATTCTATTGCATCTTCTTCAATNCGCGTAATTATTGGCTCAAAATTCATAATATCTTTAGATAATTGAAGATCATGAATNTTTTTCCAATTAATAGCATCACATTTTAAAATNTTTTCAGTTTTGNTTGATACCACGGGAAGAATTGGTTTTAAATANCCCATNAATATTCTAAATAAATTTATACCATCTGTNCAAATTTTATGGACTATTTCTTGGTTATCTTTATTTTTTATTTTTACCCAAGGCTTTTCCTCATCTAGATATTTATTAACATTATCTGCTAAGGAGGAAATAAGTCTCACATTAGTTGCAAAACTCCTAGATTCATAGTTCTCTATTATTTTTTCACTATTATTTAAAACGTCTTTGACTAATTCTGCATTATTTAAAGATGGTGATAGCTTATTATTAAAATCTTTATTAATAAATTTTGCACATCTACTTCCTATATTTATTATTTTGCCTACAAGGTCTGAATTTACTCTAGATTTAAAATCATCAAAATTTAAATCTATATCTTCAATTTTATTTGTAAGCCTACTTGCAAAATAATATCTTAAATATTCAGGATCAAGATGATTAAGATAAGTCCTTGCGTTAAAAAAAGTTCCACGAGACTTTGACATTTTNTCACCATCAATAGTNAGAAAGCCATGACAAAANACANCNNTNGGTTTTCTAAACCCAGAACCTTCTAACATTGCTGGCCAAAATAATGCGTGAAAGTATGCAATATCTTTGCCTATAAAATGATAAAGCTCACATGTTGAGTCTTTATTCCAATATTCATCAAAATTTATATTATGTTTATCACAATAATTTTTAAAAGAAGCTATATAACCAATAGGCGCATCTAACCAAACATAGAAGAATTTATTTTTAGTGTCAGGTATTGTAAATCCAAAATAAGGCTCATCTCTTGTAATATCCCAATCCGCCAAACCTTCTGATAACCACTCTGATAATTTATTTTTTATTTCATTTTGGGTGGTATTATTAGAAATCCATTTTTTTAAAAATTTTTCATAAGAACTAAGCTCAAAAAAGAAATGTTCTGTTTCCTTTGTAATAGGAGTTGATTTAGATATTATAGAGATGGGATTAATTAAATCAGTAGGAGAATAAGTAGCGCCACATTCCTCACAGGAATCTCCATATTGATCTTTAGCATTACATTTTGGACATTCACCCTTAATATACCTATCTGGCAAAAATATTTTTGCAGATTCATCAAAAAACTGTTTAATAGTTTTGGACTTTATATCACCTTTATCTTTTAATTTTTTATAAATAAATTCTGAGAAATCTTTATTCTCATCTGAGTGGGTAGAATAATAATTATCAAATTTTATATTAAAATCTTCGAAATCTTTCACATGCTCTTTAAAAGTTTTTTTAATTAATTCCTCAGGTGTAATACCTAATTCCTGTGCTTTTAACATAATTGGCGTTCCATGAGCGTCATCGGCACATATGTATATACATTCATTTTCTGACATTTTCTGACTTCTAGCCCAAATATCAGTTTGTAGATATTCAACTAAATGCCCTAGATGAATTGATCCATTGGCATAAGGTAAGGCGCTTGTAACTAGTATTTTTCTCATAAAGACTTATTTATTTTATTGTTATTAAATTTATTTTAAACCGTTATAATATATCAAACAGAAATATACTGTATATTTTAACGCATAATTATATAAAATAGTTGCATGCAAAAGGAAAACATCGAATCAATTCTTAAAGATTATCATTGCCCATATATGGGAACTGACCTTATCAGCGGAAATACGGTTAAAGATATAACTGTAAATGGAGATAATGTCTCAATTAAAGTCGTCCTGGGCTGGCCTGCAGAAGGTATTATGCAAGATTTTCATGAAAATTTGACAGCAAAAATTATAGAGGCTTATCCGAGTGCAAAATTAACGCTAGATTTAAGTTATGAGGTTATAGCGCACACTGTACAGAAAAGCCTTGAAAGGGTGAAAGGAATCAAAAATATTATAGCCGTAGCATCTGGTAAAGGAGGCGTAGGTAAATCAACAGTAGCTGTAAATTTAGCATTAGCGCTTAAGGAAGAAGGAGCCACTGCTGCAATTTTAGATGCAGATATTTATGGTCCTAGTATTCCAAGAATGTTGGGTTTATCTGGAAGACCTGATTCTGAGGATGGCAAAACATTACAACCTAAAGTTGGACATGGGTTGCAAGCAATGTCTATAGGATTGTTGGTTGAAGAAGATACACCAATGATATGGAGAGGACCTATGGTAACCCAAGCTCTTGAACAATTATTAACAGATACTAATTGGAAAGATGTTGATTTTTTAATAGTAGATTTACCACCAGGAACAGGTGATGTGCAATTAACTTTGTGTCAAAAAATACCTGTAAGCGGAGCTGTAATTGTCACTACCCCGCAAGACATATCATTAATAGATGCNCGCAAAGGACTTAAAATGTTTGAAAAAGTAGAAGTCCCTGTCTTAGGAGTGATAGANAATATGAGTACTTTCATTTGCCCAGAATGTGGTAAGACCGAAAGTATATTTGGAGAAGGAGGNGGAGAGCANCTTGCAACAGAAAATGATGTTAAGCTTTTAGGTGAATTACCACTCCAAAAACAAATNAGAGAAGAGATGGACAAAGGAACACCAACTGTATCTGCNAACCCAGAATCACCAACCTCGATGGCTTTTAGAGAGATAGCTCGTAAGATGGCNGCAACCCTATCAATGCGNAAAAAAGATTANTCATCTGTATTTCCAAAAATCGTTATTCAAAACGACTAAAGAGATTATTTATATTATAATAGCCAAATGGCAATCAAATCTGATAAATGGATTAAAGAGATGGCTCTNAANCACGGGATGATAGAGCCNTTTCAAGANAANCAAGTTAANNCAAATGGTGANGGCAGAATAATNTCATATGGGACATCAAGCTATGGTTATGATGTTCGTTGTGCTGATGAATTTAAAGTTTTTACTAATATCAACTCATCTATGGTAGATCCTAAAAATTTTGATGATAATAGTTTTGTTAATATTAAATCAGATGTTTGTACAATCCCTCCTAATTCATTTGTGCTAGCTAGGACCGTTGAATATTTTAAAATTCCAAGACAAGTACTAACATTGTGTTTAGGAAAATCAACTTATGCAAGGTGTGGGATTATTGTAAACGTAACTCCATTAGAGCCAGAGTGGGAAGGACATGTAACGCTTGAATTTTCAAACACAACATCACTNCCAGCAAAAATATATGCTAATGAAGGAGTAGCTCAATTTATCTTTTTAGAATCCGATGAAGTGTGTGAGACTTCATATAAAGACAGAGATGGAAAATATCAAGGCCAAAAAGGTGTTACTCTACCTAAAACTTAATTGTGACTGAATATATTATAAATCAAACACTTCAAAAAGATTTTCACAATAAAGCAGATTGGAATAATTGCTTAAAACAATTTAATGAAAGCAATATTTTTCAATCTTATGAGTGGGGCGAACTTAAAGAATCTGAAGGATGGATGCCTCTTCGAGTAACAGTAAGTGATAATGAAAGTTTAGAGATTATTCTTATTGGCCAGATCCTTATTAAAAAAGTTTTTGGAGTTTCAATTGCCTGGTGTCCTGGAGGCCCTTTAATTAGGTCTAAATCTAAAGAAAATATTTTAGCTGCCCTTGATAAATTTAGGGAGTCCATAACTGAATATGATGTTGCCAATCTTAGATGTAAAACATTTATGCAAGATAATAATATTAATAGAGAGTTTTTTGATATTTTTACAAAACCAAAGCACGTTATAACAAGTAGAAAAACATCTGTCATAGAAATACAGTCAGAGGATGAGTTTTTAAAACAAGTTAAAAAAAAGCATCGTTATTATATTAAACAATCAGAAAAATCAAATATTGATTGGAAGGCCGAAGAAGGCAAACAAGCAGATAAAATATTTACAAAAATTTATAAAGATATGCAAAAAGCTAAACACTTAAATTTGCCGATAGTTGATATAACACTTTTTAGTAAATTTTTAGGAACTAATGATGATGGAGCACCAAAAGTATTCGCTTTTTCTGGTTTTGAGAATAAAGAAGTTATTTCCTCATGTCTAATTAGCATTTTTGATAATAAAGCCTTTTATCATTATGCTGCATCAACAGAGAGGGGAAGAGAAGTTTCTGCATCTTATGGAATGATTTTTAATTTATATAAATATTTAAAACAACACAATGTAACGCAATTAGATTTCGGAGGATTATCTGAAGATGGATCATCGGCAGGTGTAGATTTTTTTAAAGAAGGATTTAATGGCACAACAATAAACCGTATAGGCGAGTTTGATATAGCCAAATCAAAAATACATAATTATTTATTTAATAAAGCAATAAAATTTAAAAANAAAAAATAACATGGAGAAAACAAAATGACTCTTAGCGCACTTAAATGGGTAAGCACCGTTTTTATTTTAACAGGAATTTTAATGGCACAATTTAAAATATATCCATATTATATCTTTATGCATTCTATTGGAGCCGCAGGATGGCTAGCATATGGATATTTTATTAGTGACAAAGCTATCATGACCAATTTTGGTTTACAGATTCCTATATTTGCATCAGGATATTTGTATTATCATGGATATATAGCTAATATTTTTGAATTATTCAGTTAGTTCTATAATAATATAAGAATAAAAAAAAGATATTGTTTATCTAAATGATATACAGCCCCATCCATTATTATTTGCCTCTTCGATTAATTTATCATCGCCGTCAACAATAATTGCTGTATTTACTTTTTTTAACAAAGGAATGTCATTGAAGGAATCTGAATAAAAAGTTGTAGAAGATAAATTACAACCATTTGCATTAATCCAATCTATAACCTTGCTAACTTTACCTTCTTGAAAACATGGAGCACCAATAACTTTTCCTGTAAATTTATTATCAATGACTTCAAACTCTGTAGCTATTAAATCTTTAACTCCAAATAAATCAGCTATAGGTCTAGTTACAAAACTATTAGTTGCTGTGGCGATAATAACTTTATTATTATTATTATTTAACTCATTAGCAACAGCGCTGAAACCTTTTTCTAAAACAATAGGTTTAATCTTCTCTTCAATAAAAGATTTTCTTGTCTCTAATAATAATTCCATTGAGTTATTTTTTAGAGGTTCCACACAGAAATTTAAAAAACCATGAATATCTAAATTTCCAGAATAATAATTATCATAGAATTTTTCGCTCCTTTTTAAGTAATCAGCATCTACGATATTTTTTTCTGCAAGATAAATGCCCCAGTTTCGGTCGCTATCTCCATTTAAAAGAGTATTATCTAGATCAAAAATAATTAAGTCAGACATAGTGTAGTAAGTAATTTTTAAAACTTATAATAACATCATATTACTAAATACTTAATAAACTTTGGTTGGATTGTTATATTATAAGAAATATAATAATTTAAATATAATAATGATAATAGTTTCTATGAATGGAAAGAATTACAGAAAAGGCGTGGGTATAATCATTGTTAATTCAGAAGGACAATTCTTCTTGGGTAAAAGAATTGGTGCAGAGGCCTGGCAATTTCCACAAGGGGGTATCGATGAAGGGGAAACCCCTAAAGAAGCTCTATATAGAGAATTATATGAAGAAACAGGATTAAAAAGTGAGAAAGTCACAATATTAGATGTAAGCAAAAAATGGTTGGTCTACCATATTCCCCACATATTTCAAAGATCAAAAAAAAGATATGATGGAGCAATGCAAAAATGGTTTTTGATGCAATTAACAGGCACTGATGATGATATAAATTTGAAGGCAATTGATCACGCAGAGTTTGATGCCTGGAAGTGGAGTGATAAAGATACGGCAATTAAAAGTGTTATTAAATTTAAGAGGAAAGTTTACGAGAGTATTTTAAATGAATTTTCTGAGACTTTAAAAGGGCTTAAAAATAACTAAATAAATTATTGCAAATAAAATTACCACAGGTATTTCATTGAAAAACCGATACCATTTATGGCTCTTCTTGTTTTCTTCTTTTTTAAAGTTATTTAGAATTATGCCGCACCATATATGATATATAACTAAAAATATAACAAGTACGATTTTCAATTGTAACCACCCAGGCAAACCATGGTATTGAATTAATAAAACACCAAACAATATTGTAAATATGGCGCCAGGGGTCATAATACCCCAATATAATTTTCTTTCCATTATCACAAATCTATCATGAGAAATCTTATCTTCAGACATAGAATGATAGACGAATAATCGCGGAAGATAGAAAAGGCCTGCAAACCACGTCACCATAAAAATTATATGTAAAGTTTTATACCACAACATATTTATTATTTTACCTGTAAATGTATAATGTGACTAAGTAAATTATGGTTACCTTTTGAATTCTTCATTCAGGATACTAAAATATGATATCAGTTGGAATAGTAGGAGCCTCAGGCTACACCGGAGAAGAATTAACGAAAATTCTTCAATCACACCCAGAAGTTAAAATTACATCTTTAACCTCAAGGACTCATGCTGGCAAAAAAATTAATGACATATTTAAGCTAAAAGAGCCGATATCAGGAGAATTTAAATCACCAGTATTTGAGAATTTATCAACTTGTGATTTAGTATTTTTTGCGACTCCAAATGGCGTAGCAATGGGAATGACTCAGGAATTAATTGATAATAATATTAAAGTTATCGATATTTCAGCAGATTTTAGATTATCTGATTCTAAATCATGGGAGAAGTGGTACGGCAAGACTCATGAAGCCCCTTCTTTGTTAAAAGAAAGTATTTATGGTTTGCCTGAGATACCTGGTCAAAAAAAGAAAATTAATGAGGGAAAAATTATTGCTAATCCAGGTTGTTATCCAACATCAGTATTATTAGCTCTACTCCCTATATATAAAGATTTGCCAAAACAAAACATAATAATTGATTCTAAGTCTGGAATTAGTGGAGCGGGTAGAAATCTTAATAATAAGAATCTGTTCCCTGAAGGTGAGGATAATTTCCAAGCTTATGCGGTAAAAAATCATAGACACTATCCTGAAATGTTGCAAATTCTTCATCAAGAAAATCCTAGCTTGGATGTTTTGTTTGTACCCCATTTAAGTTCCATGACAAGAGGAATATTTACTTCGATATATTTAAAATATAATAAAAATGATTTTAATAAGACATTAAATATATATAAGGACTTTTATAAAGATTCACCATTTGTAAAAATATGCGATCAAAATGAATTTCCCAAAGTTTCAGATGTTGTTTTCACAAATAATTGCAAAATCTCACTACATAATGTGGGTGATGATAATAGTACAAATCTTATTATTTTTACAGTTATAGACAATCTTGTTAAAGGTGCTTCAGGACAGGCTATCCAAAACATGAATATAATGTTTAATTTTGATGAAAAACTAGGATTAACTTAAATTATTGCCTTGCTATTGCTACAAATAATCAGTTAGACTTAAGATTCGCCTTTATTTAAAGGGGTGGAGAAAAAATGAAAATATCAGAAATTTTAAAGGGTAGAGAAAACATTGATAGCGGTGGTTCATCCAAGATTACTGTTATAGGTAATAACTCTCAATTTAATGGAAGCATAACGTTTACAGGTATATTGAAAGTTTCAGGCACAATCAAAGGAAACATAGAAACAACTGAAGATGCCGACGCGCAAGTTATACTTGATCAAAATGGTTTAATTGAAGGTGATGTTACTGCACCGAATGTAAGACTAAAAGGCGAGGTGAATGGAAACGTACATTCGTCAACGCATGTTGAAATAGATGCATCTGCATTAGTTACGGGAAATGTTTATTATGACATTCTTGAAATGCATGGTGGATCTACGGTAAATGGCAGTCTAATTCGGAACATGGGTAAAACAGCAGGGTTACTTGAGAAAAAGGCTAAAAAAGAAAAAGATGACGAAAAAGCTGAAAAAACTAATAATACCTCAAGTTTCTTGCAATCAATAGATAAGCAAGATAAAAGCTAAGCAAATTGTCTTTTCCAGACATTTTTTATATAATTAAGCACATATTTAGCTGAAGGTAGAGATGTATGCAAGCAAAAGAGACTAAAACTGTAGATAAACACGCACTTGTTTTCACAGAAAGTGCGGCGATGAAAGTTAAAAAACTTATTGAAGATGAGAAAAACTCTAATTTAAATTTAAGAGTATTTATAACCGGAGGAGGTTGCTCAGGGTTTCAATATGGCTTTACTTTTGATGAAAAGATACAAGATGGAGATTCTGAAGTCATTAAATGTGGAGTTAAACTTTTAATTGACCCTATGAGCATTCAATATCTCAGGGGAGCTGAGATTGATTACCAAGAAGGACTAGAGGGAGCACAGTTTGTAATTAAAAATCCAAATGCAAAAACTACATGTGGTTGTGGCTCATCTTTTTCCACCTAAAATAACTAAATAATTAAGGCAGAATTTATGACAGATTATCATCCAGGACTTGATGGTGTAATTGCTACAGAATCATCTATTTCAGATATTGATGGAAAAAAAGGAATACTTAGTTACCGCGGTTATTCAATTGAGGAGTTAGCTCAAAAAAGTACTTTTGAGGAAACTGCATATTTAGTATTAACTGGAGAATTACCTTCAAGCACAGAATTACAAGACTTTACAAAACAAATTAATAAACGAAGAGATTTACCATCTGGTTTGATTAATTTATTACAAACACTTCCTAAGAATACTAAATCAATTGATGTCCTTCAGCTCTCAATTTCATCTTTAGGGTCATTTTATCCAATTGAATTTGACGCAGAAAAACTAAACCAAGGTAAGTACACAAAGGATTACTTTTTAGAATTATCTGCTGGAATTATTGGAAGTGTAGGCTCGATTGTTGCTGCCTGGAATAGGATCAAAAATAACAAAGACTATATTAAACCCGTAGATAAATTATCGTATGCAGAGAACTTTATGCATATGCTTGATGATGAAATTACAACAACTCCATTGGTTAATAGAATTGTAGATGCAACTTTTATTTTGCATGCAGAGCACACTATCAACGCTTCTACTTTTACCGCAATGGTTACATCATCAACATTGGCTAATCCAACTCAAGTTATATCGTCTGCCATAGGCTCTCTATCAGGACCACTTCATGGTGGAGCAAATCAAAAAGTTGTATCAATGCTTGAGGAAATCAAATCAAAAGATAACGTCTCATCGTGGTTAGATAAAAGATTATCTGATAAACAAGTTGTGTGGGGAATGGGGCATAGAGAATATTCTACAAAGGACCCTAGAGCAAATATTTTAACAAATATGGTAGGTGAATTATTTAAAGAACAAAGCGGCAAAGTATCTTCAATGTTTGAAACCGCTATGGCATTAGAAAAAGCTTGTGATGCAAAACTTTCAAAAAAAGGAGTTTATGCAAATGTAGATTTTTATTCTGGTATTTTGTATAAAGAAATTGGAATTCCGGTTGATTTATTTACCACGCTATTTGCTATATCAAGAACCTCTGGATGGCTTGCACATTGGATTGAACAAGTTAGCAACAATAAGATTTTTAGGCCTACTCAAAATTATGTTGGTTCTAAACCTAGACAATATAAACAAAAAGACTAATAAATATTACCCAAGTAATGTGATTTTATTACACCAGTAATTTTCGATTTTTGAAATTTTTTATTATTGATTCTTTGTATGGTGAACCAAGCGAAAGCTACTGATTCAAAATTTTTTTTAGTTATTCCATACCCTAAACTTTCCAATTGTTTGTGCCTGGTTAAACTTTTAATTCCATCTGTTATAGTAAGATTCTTCGCACCACCCCCATATAAATAAACCATTTTTGAACGACCTCTGTCTTTATTTAGTTCGCATGAAATTGTAGATATGGTCAAATATGTTAGAGTTGCTAACACATCCAACTTTTTAATATTATTAAATTTTTTAAGATGTTTTAAAATCCAATTATAATTAAAACTTTCAAAACCAGTACTCTTAGGAGGTTTTTTTTTGAAAAACTTGTCTTGCAACATAGATTTTAGAAAGCCTAAGTGTATTTCACCTTTTTGAGCAAGTTTTCCACCTTTATCATAGGAGATGTTAAATTTTTCTCTGCACCACGAATCTATCAGATAATTGGCCGGTCCAGTATCATAGGAAAAAACTTTTCCCATAGATTTAATTGTAATATTTGCAAAGCCACCTAAGTTAACAAAACTTGTATTTTTTTTAGATTGTTTATTAATATATTGGTGAAAAAATCCAGTTAATGGAGCGCCTTGTCCCCCAGCTTTAATATTTGTTTGTCTAAAGTCAGACACAACTGGGACAGAAGTAAGGTTTGATATTTCTTTTGGGGCACCTATATATGTAGAAGTTTTATTTTTAGGATTATGATTTAGAGTTATTCCAGGAAATCCAACACCCATTACTTGATTTAATTTAATTGTATATTTTTTGAGTATTTTTTTTATGTATGATGAAATAATAGCTGATACTTCATAATCTAGTTTTTTATTAGCTTTATTTAATTTCTTTTGTTTATTGATTTTTTTCTTTAGATTGTCATTTATTTTATATTCTTCAAAACCCATGACTTTGAGCTTACTATTCTCCATCTTAACAATTGATACATCAATTGAATCAAGACTAGTCCCACACATTATTCCTAGATAGTATTCTGACATTTCGATATAAAACTATGTTTATTTATTATATAGTTTATTGAAAGAATATGAAAAATATTGATGAACAATTACAAGTAATTAAGCGTGGTTCTGCCGAGATAATTAATGAGAAAGAACTAACTGACAGACTAAAAAGTAAGAAAAAACTCATAATAAAAGCAGGTCTTGATCCAACGATGCCTGATATGCATCTCGGGCATACGGTCGTTTTAAATAAACTTAAGCAATTTCAAGATTTAGGCCATGAAGTTGTTTTTCTAATAGGTGATTACACAGCACTTATTGGAGACCCTTCTGGAAGAGATACAACTAGGCCAACAGTTGATAATGAGACAATAAAGAAAAATTCAAAAATATATAAAAAAGAAATTTTTAAAATTCTTAACAAAGATAAAACAAGAATAGAATTTAATTCAAAGTGGCTCGGCAAGTTTACTGCAATAGACTTAATAGAGTTGGCTTCATCACAAACTGTTGCGCGCATGATAGAACGAGATGATTTTGATAAACGTTATAAAGCGAATAAACCCATATCTATCCATGAGTTTTTGTATCCATTATTACAAGGTTATGATTCTGTAGAATTAAAGGCAGATGTAGAACTTGGAGGAACAGATCAGAAATTTAATTTATTACTAGGTAGAAAATTACAGGAACAAAGAAGTATGCCACCACAAATTTGTATTACCATGCCAATACTTGAAGGTTTAGATGGGGTTAAAAAAATGTCTAAATCATATGATAACTATATATCAATATCTGGTGAGCCAAGCGATATGTTTGGTAAAATTATGTCAATTAGCGATGAGTTAATGTGGAGATATTATGAATTATTAAGCCTTAAAGCATTAGATGTAATATCAAAGTATAAAAAAGAAACTAAAAAAGGTTCCCTAAACCCTAGAGATGTAAAATTAGAATTAGCCTCAGAGATTGTTGAAAGATTCCATGGAAGTAAGTTAGCCAAACAAGCCCATGATAACTTCCTTAAAAGGTTTCAAAAAAAAGAAATTACAAGCGATATACCGATTATAAAAATAAAACAAAAACCCAATCAAAAAATTGACATTATTTCTCTTTTGGTAAAAGAGGGTAAGATCATTTCTAGTACTTCTGAAGCACGAAGATTAATAAATCAAAAAGCTGTTAAATTTGATAATAAACTAGTTGATTCATTTGATTTTATCTGCCCACAAAAAAATGAATTAATACTCCACGTAGGCAAGAAAAAAACATATATAATTAAATTTAAGTAACTCTAATTTTTAACAGAAAAAACTAGGATACTTAGGTAAAGATGGGTATAATCATCCTCACGTGCTCATAAAGCAGCATGATTTTAAAAAAGCTCTGTAAAAATTTGGAATGATTTGTGCGTAGTGCCTGTATTTTACTCACTATTATGTTTATAGCACTTAAAGCTATTTAAAAAAATTAGTCTAGTAAGACTTAAAATTATAATAAGTGAAGAGTTTGATACTGGCTCAGATTGAACGCTGGCGGAATGCTTAACACATGCAAGTCGTGCGGTAACACTTCGGGTGACGAGCGGCGGACGGGTGCGTAACGCGTGAGAATCTACCTTTTAGTGGGGGACAACTCGGGGAAACTCGAGCTAATACCGCATGTGTCCTACGGGATAAAGCAGGGGATCTTCGGACCTTGCGCTAAAAGATGAGCTC
>PBFS01000013.1 GCA_002718845.1 Gammaproteobacteria bacterium
TGATACTTCCAGTTTAATAAATACAAACCAAATTGCTCATAAATATTTTTTAGATTCCTTATCAAAATCAAAAACTGCTAAAGAATACTTGAGTAGCAGAGGAATTGAAAATGTAGTGATTGAAAAATTTGAAATAGGTTATGCAAAAGAGTCTTGGGATAGTCTTAAAATTATAATAGAAAAAGAAGGAAAAATGAAAGATGCTATTGATCTTGGTTTACTAGTAAATAATAAAAATAAAATATATGACAGGTTTAGAAATAGAATTATGTTTCCTATAAAGAATTCATCAGGCAAGGTTATTGCTTATGGAGGTAGAACGATAGATAAAAGTGAAAAAGCAAAATATATTAATTCCCCAGAATCAAAGTTGTTTTACAAGAGTGCTGAAATGTATGGAATATTTGAATCAAAACAAGCTATAAGTAAAAAAGATATAGTCATTGTGGTAGAAGGTTATACAGATGTTGTTTCACTTCATAAACATGGTTTTGAAAATACTGTTGCTTCGCTAGGCACTGCTCTAACTAAGCTGCATTTAAAAAAACTTAAGCGCTACTCAAAAAATATAGTTTTTTGTTTTGATGGGGACCAAGCTGGAAGAAATGCTGCATGGAAAGCTCTTTTAAATTGTTTACCAGAAATGACCGATGAAACTAATATAGGTTTCTGTTTTATAGAAGATAATAAAGACCCAGATGAACTGTGTAATGAAAATCCTCAGAAATTTAAAAATATAGTTGATAACAAAATACCATTATCTGATTTTATATTTAATAATGTGATGCAAAACTTAGATTTAAATAAAATAGAAGATAAAACAAAACTAACAAGAATTATAATCCCATTAATACAACAAATACCTGATGGTATTTATAAAAAATTATTACAAGAAAAACTTTGTTCTTTAACAAATTTATCAATAGATGAATTATTTTCAAATAATATAAAAGAAGAAACACATAAGAGGGAATCTAAAAATAATTACACAATTAAATTAGATACTACAATCTTGTCGATTCTACTAGAATACCCTTCTTTATATGAAGAATTTGAAAAAAATATTGACAATATTATTCAAGATAAAAATATCGGAGATATGATATCTTTAATTCCAACTTTAAAAACTAACAATAAATATATACTTAATACTTTCATTAATATGGATAATGTTAAAGCAGATTTATTTATAAAATGTACTTCTATAAAACCTATTGAAAAGAACATTAATGAAGCTAGAAAAACTATAAAACGCATACTGGATGAACAAAGCCTTGCAAAAGAGGATTTAAAATTCAATAAAATTTTAGAGAAATGGAGAAAAAAAGAACATTTAAGTGAAGAAGAAAAAAGTATCCTGAAAGCTGGGAATAAATCCAAGAAGGTATGATAATTTTTATTAGAAAAAAAATATATTTATGATATATTCAATCAGGGCTCAAAACATATGAAAAATAATTTCCAATTTACTTCTGAAAGTGTGTCGCCTGGACATCCTGATAAACTATGTGATCAATTATCAGATACAGTTTTAGATTATGTTTTAGGATCCGATAAAGAATCAAAAGTGGCTTGCGAGGTATTGGCAAAAGGCAAGGTGAATTCATCTGGCTCTATTGTAGTTGCTGGAGAAATAACTTCTTCAGAATCTCTAGATTTTGATAATGAACTTAGAAATGCTATTTGCAACACTGGTTATAACTCAGACGAATTAGGTTTTAATGGCAAATCATGTGACATTATTAGAATAATTAATAAACAATCTCCAGATATTAAAATGGGTGTTGAGCGATCTAATAAAAAAAAACAAGGGGCTGGTGATCAAGGGTTGATGTTTGGGTATGCTACTAATGAAACTGATACATTAATGCCCGCTCCTATTTACTACTCTCATAGATTAGTTGAGAAACAAACAGAATTACTTAAATCAAAACAAGTAAGCTGGTTAAGACCTGATGCAAAAAGTCAAATAACTTTTGTTTATGAAAATAATAAACCTATTGAAATAGATGCTATTGTGCTTTCTACACAACATGATGAATCAGTTAATGCTAATCAAATTAAAGAATTTGTTATTGAAGAAATTATCAATAAAGTTATACCTTTAGAATATATAAATAAAAAAACTAAAATACACGTTAACCCAACAGGCAATTTTGTTGTTGGCGGACCATTAGGTGATTGCGGCTTGACTGGTAGAAAAATTATTGTAGATACTTATGGGGGAATGGCGAGACATGGAGGGGGAGCCTTTTCAGGAAAAGATCCTTCTAAAGTTGATAGATCTGCAGCCTATATGGCAAGATACGTTGCTAAAAATATTGTTGCTGCAAAAATAGCAGAGAAGTGTGAGATTCAATTATCATATGCTATTGGCGTTGAACAACCAACATCTGTGTCTATAAATACTTTTGATACTGGAGCAATAAGTGATGAAAAGATATCAAATATAATTACTGAGGTTTTTGATTTAACTCCTAATGGTATAATTGAAACGCTAGATTTATTAAATAGAAAATATGTGCCTACATCTGCGTTTGGACATTTTGGCCGTAATGATTCAAATTTTACATGGGAGAAAACAGATAAGATTGATATACTAAGTGAAATGTTATCATAAGCACTATATCAAAAAAGGATAAGTTATGAAGTCAGATAAAATAAAAAAAATAGAGAATGATTATAAAGTAGCTGATATTTCACTTGCAGAATTTGGCAAGAAAGAAATTAAAATTGCAGAAACAGAAATGCCTGGTCTTATGGCTTTAAGAGAAGAGTATAAGGGAAAATATCCTTTAAAAGGTGCTAGAATTATTGGCTGTCTTCACATGACAATTCAAACTGCTGTTTTGATAGAAACCCTAGTTGATTTAGGTGCAGATGTAAGATGGTCTTCATGTAATATATTTTCTACTCAAGATCATGCTGCTGCTGCAATAGCTAGTCAAAATATTCCTGTTTTTGCATGGAAAGGAGAAACAGAAGAAGAATACAGATGGTGCATAGATCAAACTATCAAAGGTCCTAATGGGTGGAAACCTAATATGTTATTAGATGATGGAGGGGATCTAACTGGAATTATTCATGAAGATTATAAAGAACTTTTAGATGAAATTTTAGGTGTATCGGAAGAGACTACAACAGGAGTCCATAGACTTTATGAAATGGAAAAGTCTGGTGAACTTAAGATGTCAGCAATGAATGTAAATGATTCTGTTACTAAATCTAAATTTGATAACCTATATGGATGTAGAGAGTCATTGGTTGATGGAATAAAAAGAGCAACGGATACCATGATTGCTGGTAAGCTTGCTGTTGTTTGTGGTTATGGCGATGTTGGAAAAGGATCTGCAAGTTCATTGAGAGGGTTAGGTGCAAATGTTTTAATTACCGAAATCGATCCAATATGTGCATTACAAGCGTCTATGGAAGGTTATAAAGTTGTTGATATCAATGATTATATTGAAGAAATTGATATATTTGTAACTGCCACAGGAAATTTTAATGTAATCAATCATGAACAAATGACTAAAATGAAAAATGGCGCAATAGTCTGCAATATTGGACATTTTGATAATGAAATAGATGTTGAAGGATTAAAAAAATATAAATGGGAAAATATTAAACCTCAGGTAGATCATATAATATTTCCAAATGGTAAAAGAATTATTTTATTAGCCGAAGGTAGATTGATAAATTTAGGTTGTGCTACTGGACATCCTAGTTTTGTGATGTCTTGTTCTTTTACAAATCAAGTTATGGCACAAATAGAAATATGGAAAAATTATAAAAAATATGAAAATAAGGTATATGTTCTGCCTAAAGATTTAGATGAAAAAGTTGCAAGGCTTCACTTAGATAAATTAGGTGCAAAGTTAACCAAATTAACTAAAGAACAAGCGGACTACATTAGCGTTGATAAAAAAGGTCCATATAAAAAAGATACATATAGATATTAAAATAAGATTAGCATAATCTTCTTTTCAACAAAATGTCAAAAAACAATCATATAATTGTAAAGAGAGATCTTAAAGTAGTGTGGCATCCGTGCACACAAATGAAAGATCATGAAAAAATTCCACTTATTCCAATCAAAGAAGGGAAAGGGGTTTGGCTTAAAGATTATAATAACAATAAATATATAGATGCTATAAGTTCATGGTGGGTTAATTTATTTGGTCATTCGAACCCGTACATAAATAAAAAAATAATTAAACAATTAGAAAAACTTGAACATGTGTTATTAGCTGGATTTACACATATGCCAGCTCTTACTCTAGCAGAAAGATTAATTTCTTTATCACCAAAAAATATAAGTAAATGTTTCTTTGCTGATAATGGCTCATCTGCAATTGATGCAGCAATGAAAATGAGTCATCACTATTGGAGAAATCAAGGCTACAATAAAAAAACTAAATTTATCTCTCTTTCTAATAGTTATCATGGCGAAACACTTGGCTCATTATCTGTATCAAACATAGATTTATATAAAAAAACCTATAAAAATTTAATGAAAGACACAATAGTTGTTGATACTCCAGATTGTTATCTTAAAAATGATACACATACAGACAAAGAGCATACGAGGTTAATGTTTGATAAAATGCTAAAAGCTATTGAAAAAAACCATAAAGTGACTTCTGCGGTAATATTAGAACCATTAGTACAGTGTGCTGGTTATATGAGAATGTATCATCCAATTTATTTAAAACTACTTAGAGAAGCTTGTGATAAATATAAACTTCATTTAATTGCTGATGAGATTGCTGTTGGATTTGGGCGAACAGGAACAATGTTTGCTTATGAGAAAAGTAAAATTACACCTGATATTATCTGTTTATCAAAAGGGATAACTGGAGGATATATGACATTATCAACAATTCTTACGAATGATAATATTTATAATGCATTTTATGATGAATATATTAAGTTAAATGCATTTCTTCATTCACATAGTTATGCAGCTAATCCTCTTGCATGTACAGCAGCTAATGCATCTTTAGATTTATTTGAAAAGAGCAATGTTATAAATAATAATAAAATATTATCAGAATATATTCTAAAATCATTTGCTGAAATTTCTAAACACCCAAATGTCTCTGATGTTAGACAACATGGAATGATAACAGCTATCGAATTAGTAAAAAATAAATCAAAAAAAATTCCATATAACTGGAAAGAAAGAAGAGGGTTAAGAGCATACGAATATGGGTTAAAAAATAATGTATTAATAAGACCATTAGGAAATGTTATTTATTTTATGCCACCGTATATTATTAAGAAAAAAGAAATTGACAAAGTTATAAATGTAATACATGGGGCAATTGACGTTGCAACAAAATAAATTACATAGAATTTATATAAAAGATAACTTATCTATTAATTTAGAAATAACAATTGATAATAATATAGAAAATCATATTAAGAATGTTTTGAGAATAAGGGATAATGAAGAAATTATTATTTTTAATGGTAATGGTAAAGAATTTATAGGTGTAGTAAAATATAAAAAAAACACATCAATAATAATCAAAAAAGAAAATAGAGAATTAAAACATAATGCTAATAAAATTATATTGGCACAATGTATACCAAGTTATAAATATATGGATTTAGCAATTCAAAAATCAGCTGAGCTTGGTGTTGATGAAATAATTCCTATTATATCTAGCCGAAGTCATCCTGGAAATCATGAAAAAAAAGAAGAACATTGGAAAAAAATAATTATACACGCTACAGAACAATCAAATGGATTATTTATACCTAAATTAAATAATATTTTGACATTAGATAATCTATTAGGAAAGTTCAAAAATACTGATGTATATAAAATATGCTTCCATATATCGGGAAGAAAGTTTAAAAAAGAAGATAAAAATTCCAACTCTCATCTTGTACTCATTGGCCCAGAAGGCGGATTTAATGATAATGAAATAAATATTATCGAGAAATATAACTGGAATATAATTACTCTTGGAGATAGGATATTGAGAACAGAAACAGCTGCGATTGTTGCTCAAAGTTTATTAAGGTATTAGACGATGGAAAATATAAAATCAATAGCTCAATATACAAAATCATTTACAAATCAAGAATTTCATTCAATTATTATTAATAAGCACACAGAAATAGAATCATGGTTTAGAAGGCAATGGATAAAATATCCTGCCCCATTTTACTCATCGATAGATATAAGAAATTCAGGATATAAAATTGCTCCTATAGATACAAATTTATTTCCAGCAGGCTTTAATAATCTAGATAAGAAATTTGAATTTCTCTACATATCAGCATTACAGCATGCGTTAGAAAAATTTTCTCCAAACATTACTAAAATATTAATAATTACTGAAAATCATACTCGAAATCAATTCTATATATCTAGTATAAATACACTTGAGAAATTAATTAAAAAAGCTGGGTTTGAAGTAAAAATGTGTCCTTTGTGTGATTTCGATGACGTAGATAAAATTAATTTACAGCTATCAAGAAATAATGACACTTTAATCTATGATGAATTTATACCTGACATAGTATTATTAAATAATGATTTATCTCAGGGCATTCCGAAAATTTTAGAAAATATATCACAACCTATTTTACCGGATTTAAACCTTGGTTGGACAAAAAGATCTAAAACTATACATTTCCAATATTATAGCGATGTTATACAAAACTTTTCCAGAGTTTTTGAAATAGATTCATGGTTATTAGAACCCTTGTTTGAAAATTGTGGAGAAATTGATTTCAAAACTAAACAAGGAGAAGATTGTCTCATAGATCATGCTTCTAAATTGTTTCGTTTAATAGAAGAGAAATATGTTATATACGGTATAAATGAAAAACCATATATGATGATTAAAGCTGATTCAGGAACTTATGGAATGGGCATAATGTTGATTAACAATATTGATGATATAAAAAAGATTAATAGAAAACAAAGAACTAAAATGATTAAAACTAAAGGCGGAATAAAGTTAAACAAAGTAATACTTCAAGAAGGAATATATTCTAATGAAAAATTCAATTCTAATTATCAAGTTGCTGAACCAGTTATTTATTCTTTTGGAAATAATTTGGTGGGGGGTTTTTACAGAATGCATGGGTCTAAAAATAATTCCGAGAACCTTAATTCCCCAGGGATGACATTTTATCCTATACCATTTAGTGAGGCATGCATAAGTCCAGATAATTCCCAAAGTATTTATTCTGATACTAACAAATTTTATATTTATGGTGTAATTGCTAGACTAGCGGTATTAGCTGCCGCAAAAGAATTATATAACATAGAGGCATAACATGTTAACTGTTGGGATAATAATGGATCCTATTGAGCACGCAGATCCCGATAAAGATACAACGATAACTTTAATGCACGCTCTTCAAAAGAAATGTAATGTTGAATATATAATTCCTCGTTCTATTTTTCTAGAGAATCAAAATGTTTTTGCAAAATCTAGTAAAATAAAAATATTTAAAAATAAAACAGATTTTTATAAAATATCTAAAAGCAGACTAATTAATTTAAATAAATTTAATTGCTTATTTTTTAGACTAGATCCTCCTGTCGATAATTTTTATATTCAAATAACTCATTTATTAGATTATTTAGAGAAAAAAGGGGTTTTAATTATTAATTCTCCTCAATCTATAAGAGATATGAATGAAAAAATATTAGGTAATAATCTAACACCAAATAATATACCAACACTTATATCTTCCAATAATAATATAATAAAAAACTTTATTAGAAAAAATAGAAAAGTTGTCTTAAAACCACTTAATATGATGAGAGGCGAGAATATTATTGTTTGTAAATATGGAGAAAAAAATTTAGAGAGTAAAATATCAAATATGTTATGCAATAATAAATTTGAAAATATTTTAGTTCAAAAATACATTAACGATATAAAAAAAGGGGACACGAGAATTATAATTTATAATGGTATTGTTCATGATAAAGTACTGGTAAGATTCCCTCCAAAAAATGATTTTAGAGCCAATTTAGCAATTGGTGGGAAATACAAAATTAAAAAAATTGATAATAAATATGTTGAACATTTATTAGATATTGCTGAGTACCTTAGAAGTAATAGAATATACTTGGCTGGAGTAGATATGATTGGTAAATATATTACTGAAATTAACATAACTTCACCCACTGGCATACAACAACTAGAGTCTACGTCTAAAGATTTAAGTGATAAAATAGCATCAGAATTTATTAAAATTATAAAAAATTTTTATTTAAATGAATAATCAAGATTTATACATGTCGATAGACTATGGCGCTAAAAAAATTGGATTTGCTATAGGTCAACTTATAACAAAGAAAGCAAGTCCCTTAAAAATTATTTATAGAAAAAAACAAAATATTTGGCCCGAAATTAATAATATTATAAAAGAGTGGGAGCCTAGAGTGATAATAGTCGGCTATCCTTTTACAAATAAAATAAGTGATTTCATAAAAGATTTGGATGGTTTTATTGAAGAGATGATAAAAAGATATAAGAATTCTATAGAAATAATTAAATTTTCAGAAAGGTTGTCAACAGAAGAAAGTAAATATGTATATGGGCAAATACGTAAAAGCAAATATAATATAAAAAAAAAGAATGATTTAGATGACCTGTCAGCATGCTTGATATTACAGAGCTGGTTTAATGAAAATATGATAAACTAAGATGATGAATTTCGATTATAAACTTCAGTTTGATAAAGATAATAAACTTAAGCATTTTCTCAATATTGAAAATCTATCAGAATTACATATTAAAGAAATAATATCTAAAGCAGATGAATACGAAAAAAGCAAAAAAAATAAATTTTATGATTTAGAGGGTAAAACAGTAGCAAGTTTATTTTTTGAACCCAGCACAAGAACAAAAACTACTTTTGAGTTAGCATCAAAAAAACTCTCAGCAGATTTTATAAATATTGATATAGCAAATTCATCCACTCTAAAAGGTGAGTCTATAATAGATATGATTAAGACTTTGGAAGCAATGAGTTGCGATATGTTTATAGTGCGTCATTCAATATCAGGCACGCCTCATTATATTGCAAAAGAAGTAGGGGGTAGTATTTGCATTATAAATGCTGGGGACGGTACACATTCTCATCCAACTCAAGCGATGTTAGATATGTATACTATTAAAAAATACAAAGGTGGCTTTCAAGGTTTAAATGTCTCGATAGTTGGTGACATTCTACACTCAAGAGTTGCCAAATCACTAATATCTTCTCTAAAAATTCTATCAGTTAATAATATTAATGTAATTGGTCCTAAAAATCTTATGCCAGATAATTTAGATAAATTAGACGTAAATTATCATAATGATTTAGAATCTGGCATCAATGAGTCGGATGTAATTATTATGCTTAGACTTCAAAAAGAAAGAATGCACGAATCATTGATATCTATAGAAGATTATTATAAAAAATATGGATTAACCCAAAGCAAAATAAAATCTGCAAAAAAAGATGTAATTGTTATGCATCCAGGGCCTATAAACCGAGGAGTAGAGATTGATTCTGATGTAGCGGATGGGAGTAATTCTGTTATATTAGATCAAGTTGCAGCAGGAATTTCAATCAGGATGGCAATTATGTCACTGATACTCAATAATAGAAATTAAATTATGGCTAATTATGAAAGGACATTATCTTTGATTAACAAAGATATTGAATATTTTTCAAAAATTAATAAAAAAGATATAAAATTAGTTATTGTTACTAAAGCACAAAAAGTAGATTCTATAAACAATATTATTGATTTAGGTTATAGTACATTCGGTGAAAATTATGTCCAAGAAGCAATAGAGAAAATTAAAACCATAAATAAAAATAATATATGTTGGCATTATATTGGAAAAATACAGTCAAATAAGATTAGACAAATAGTACAATACTTTGATTGGATACAAACAATTAGTTCATTAAAACATGTAAAAATAATAAATGATATCTGCGCAAATCTTAACAAAATAATGAATGTATGTATTCAAGTAAATATCGATAATGAAGAATCAAAATCTGGATTAAGTATAAATGAGTTAGAAAAATTTATTGAAGATATAAAAAATTATGGAAATATAAAAGTAAGGGGATTAATGTCTATTCCATCTAAGACCAATGCTTTGAAAGGTAATGAAAATTCATATAAGATACTTAAATTAATGTATGATAATCTGTGCGAGAAATATAATTTTGATACTTTATCGTTAGGTATGAGCAATGATTATAAATTAGCTATGAACAATGGTTCTAATTTAATACGAATTGGAACTTTAATTTTTGGTAAAAGAGAATATGAAAAATAAGATATATATAAAAAAAATATCCATAATAGGTTTAGGTAATCTTTCCCAGGCTTTAATAGCAGGACTAGATACAGCTGGATATAAAGGACTTATACATATTTATGATATTGATAAAAAAAAGAAGAAGTATATAAAATCCAAAAATATGAAATTTAAAACTAATATTGATGAGAGTATTATTGGAAGTACTATAATACTGATTGCAGTAAAACCTAGTAATTTAAAAAATGTAGCAACAAAATTAAAAAACTTGAATATCAATTCTATCATTATAAGTTTAATGGCTGGAGTAAAAATTAGCCAAATTACTAAACTAACTAATAAAGATTTAAAAATAGCAAGAATAATGACTAACATAAATGCTAGACATGAAAGTGCTATATCTTTTGTTTATATGAATAAAAAATGTACGAAAATAGAAGATGGGGTTATTAATGAGTTATTTGAAAAGTTTGGTTCATTATACTATGCAACTTCAGAAAACCAACTTAATAAAATCACAGCTTTGATTGGAAGCGGTCCTGCATACTTCATACATTTTGCAGAGTCAATTATGAAAACATTTAAAAGTTTTGGTTTTACTGAGGCAGAATCTATGAAATATAGCTTAGAATTATTTTATACAACAGCTTACAGTTGTATTGTGGATGACAGAGCATTAGGTTTAATAAAAAAATCTATAATTTCAAAAAATGGTACTACCGATGCTGCATTAAAAAAAATGAATCAGAGAAATTTCCAAAAAAATATCAAAGAATCAATATTGGCTGCATATAAAAGATCCCAAGAATTAAGTAGAGAAGAATAATGGAGGGTTATACTTCAAAACCTTTATTGTTTGTATTAATAACCGCTGTAAGTTTCTTACAGTTTATTTTTATACTAAGATTTTTATTTGAAATAACTAAAGTTAATTTTTATAATCCCGTGTGTCAATTAATTGTAAAAATGACTAACCCTATTTTAACGCCTTTAAGACTTGTGCCATTATATATTGGCAGAATTGATTTAATGATTATTATACTTATTACAATGATTACTGCTTTAAAAATTTATATTCCTTATTATTTCACAAGTTTTGAATATAGTATTAATTCTCTATTTATTGCGGCATTTGGAAAATTTGTTCAAGAGACGCTAGATATATTATGGTATGCCGTTATCATAGGAGCAATAGGGAGTTGGTTTATGTCATACAATACGCATCCAATGTTTACATTAATAGACGAATTGTGCGAACCATTTTATAGACCTATTAGAAAAATTCTTCCTACCATGACTGGTATTGATTTTTCCCCTATTATATTATTGGTTGCTATTAATCTTATACAAATGATTGTATTGCCACCAATCTTTTATTTAACGAAATTTTTCTGAAATGAATACTACTTTAGAACTAAATATAAATAATGGAATAGCTAATATAAAAGAACCTTTAAATTTGGTTTCTGGTAAAACATTAGATAGTTATCAGTTGAAATACGAAACGTATGGCTCTCTTAATAAAAAAAGGGATAATGCTGTGTTAATTTGTCATGCTTTATCGGGAAATCATCATGTAGCAGGCATATATAAGGGAGAAACTAAACCCGGGTGGTGGGATAATATGATTGGCCCAAATAAACCAATTGATACAAATAATTTATTTGTAGTTTGTTTAAATAATCTTGGTGGGTGTCATGGTTCTACAGGACCTGTCAGTACCAACCCATCTACTAATAAGCCTTATGGTGCCGAATTTCCAATTGTAACTGTTAATGACTGGGTAGCATCTCAAAAACAACTTATGGAATATTTAAATATTCCATATTGGCAATTCGTTGTTGGTGGAAGTCTTGGGGGCATGCAATCATTTCAATGGTCATTACAATACCCTTCTTTAATAAAAAATAGCATTATAATTGCAGCTGCTACAAAACTAACTGCGCAGAATATAGCGTTTAATGAAGTAGCTAGGCAAGCAATTATGAAGGACCCAAACTGGCATAATGGAAATTATCTGGAAAAGGGTGTAAACCCTGACCAAGGTTTAGCGTTAGCAAGAATGCTAGGACACATTACATATTTATCTGATGATTCTATGAAAGAAAAATTTGGCAGAGATCTTCAGGAATCAAAATTAAAATTTAATTTTGATGTAGAATTTCAAATAGAAAGCTATCTTAGATATCAGGGTGAAAAATTTGTTACTGGATTTGATGCAAATACATATCTTTTAATGACTAAATGTTTAGATTACTTTGATCCTATTAAAGATTTAGGAGAAACATTAAACAATAGACTAAAAGATTCAAAATGCAGATTTTTAGTATTATCTTTTACATCAGATTGGCGATTTCCACCAAATAGATCTAGAGAAATAGTTAAAATTCTACTAAATAATAATAAGAATGTTAGTTATGCAAAAATTAAATCTAATGGTGGACATGATGCCTTTTTAATGGAGAATAAAGATTATTTTGATACGATGCGATGTTTTATCAAGGGGAGTAGACATGATAAGAGTTAGAGGTGATTTAGCATTAATAAGTTCTTGGATAAAGCCAAATTCAAAAGTATTAGATTTAGGATGTGGCGATGGTGATTTGTTAAAATTACTTAAAAAAGAAAAAAATATTCAAGGATATGGCGTTGACAGTGACATTATTAAAATTAAATTTTCGCTAGATAATAACATAAATGTACTACAGTTAGATTTAGATAATGATTTATCTCAATTTGATACTAATTCATTTGACTACGTAGTTTTGGCGCAATCATTGCAAGAAATAAAAAGGCCAAAAAATTTGATTAAAGAAATGCTTAGAATTGGCGATGAAATAATTGTTTCATTCCCTAATATGGGTCATTGGACTTCTAGAATACAGTTATTATTCAAAGGTATGATGCCAATAACAAAAAACTTGCCGTTTAAATGGGACGAAACTCCTAACATTCAT
The DNA here is from genome assembly GCA_002718845.1 of Gammaproteobacteria bacterium. Lineage (GTDB taxonomy): Bacteria > Pseudomonadota > Gammaproteobacteria. The sequence goes on from PBFS01000013.1 coordinate 13,262, forward strand.
TTGTGTACAATAAAAGATTTTATAGAATTTTGTAATAAAAATAATTTTAAAATAATTGAACAGTTAATTACAGATGAAAATCAAAAATGCGGCATTTTAACTAAAATTTTTCCAAATTTTTTTGGGCAAGTTGCAAATTATAGAATAAAATAATTAATTCAATTTAGCTCTAATAAAATCTTCATGTTTAACATATAAAAGATCGGCTATTTTTCTTATAGTATAATCTTCATACTTATCAATCTTTCCGTCAGCATGAGCAACATCCCATAATGATTTTATAACATCAACTCTTGATCTATACTCATAAGTATCGTTAATTATTGATGTCCATTCATAAAGAGATATCATATCTTCGTTTTTTTCATCTGCAATTTTTATCATAGTTGATATTTGATCATCATTAAGATTAAATTTTTCTTTTAATATTGAAATAATCTGTAATTTTTCAGACTCATCAAAGCTATCGTCGGATTTAGACACCTCGATCATTAAAATAGATATAGATAAAATTAATGGATCCTTAAATTGACTTATGTCTTTTTTGGTTATTGTATTATTTTTGTTGGATACAATTTTATCCAACAAACTTGATATTATATTCATAAACTAGTTAAAAGTTTGTTTCAAAGAATATGTCCCACTATTATCATATTCATCAAAAAATATATCTACAAACGGATGGTCTATTGGGTCTTTGTTGGCATCATTAAGCAAATTACTTTCTGCCACATAAGTTTCATTGCCTTGGCCATGCACTAACACATGATACCATGGCTTGTTCTTATCTGGTTTAGACTTTGCAACACTTTCATACCACTCTTCAGTCCCTTGAAAGTATGGGTCAGCATCCACAATAACTCCTCTATATCTAAATTTCGAATGAGATACTATCTGCCCTAACTTGAATTGTGCTTTTTGCTTAACTGGATTATCCATACCTTCATTATAGGGTTAATATTCATGTTTTTAAAGAATCAGGGCAATATTTTTTAATCATATAGAAAAGTAATATTAATTCTTCTATTTTCATATGTATCTTTGAAATCAAAAAAATCTGTAGAATGAAATAATTTAGAATTAAATATTACAGCCCTATTCTCTTTATATGGTATAACTTTTTTAGATATATTATTATCAATTAGCATTTTTTCTATTTTTTTTGAGCCATTAATACTATTATAATCCTTAAAACTCCAATCTGCTGGAGGTAATTTATCCCATAATATTAAGCCGCCGCTATTTTTATTCAAATTGGCATCGTTGGGTGATATCCAGAAATTTACATTTACAGATGCCTGGTCTGCATGAATATTTGTTCCTTCCTTTTTATTTTCATGTTTAAAAACCCATGCTTGAGTTAATCTAAATTCTTTAAAAATATTTTTATATGTCTCCCTCAAGTCTTCACTAAACTTTAATATAAACTCGTTTGAAAGACCTTTAGTTAAGAATGTTGAGACATAACCTCCCTGATATGGGTATTTAAAAATATTTGCATTATTACAAAATTTTTGCAATATGTTTAAAGATTCTAAATTTAATAAATTATCAATAACTAAGATTTCTGGATTACTATTTAAATATTCATTCTCTAAGACGGACACTTTATTTGCTTTGTTTAATAAATTGTTAGGAATTATTTTGGGTGGTTTATTATACAATTGTTTAAATAATTTCCGTTTAAATGTTAAGGAAATTTTATCTGCATTAAAACGTTTGTGTTTAATATCTAAATATAATTGTTTAAGATTATCATAATATTTTTTAGTAAATTTTGTATTTCTAATATCATCGGTGTCATTATCAATATATGTTAATTGTTCAAATTCATGTTTTATTAAAGTTATGAGTAAATTAGAGTCTGATAGATATTTTTTAATATAATTATTAATAAAAATATTGTTATAATTATTTAAACTAGAGGCCTTATTAAAAAATTTATTAGCTTCATTAATATTAGAAAGCCATAAATGTGTTATGCCTAACATAATATATGAATTAGCGTGATTTTTATCACATTTAATAGCATCTTGAAAATATTCTCTTGATGATTCTAATAATTTAGTATCTCTATTATTTTGAAAGATATACTGATAAACTTCTCCGATTCTATGTGGTATTGAAACAAGGTTGCTATTATATAATAAAGATTCTTTTAAAAATTCTAATGCTTCATCATATCTTTTTTCATCTATATATAAGTTTGCACAATTGAAATATGCCTTATAATTATTTTTATCAATTTTAATGGCATTTAGGTAATATTTTTCAGATTGTGAAATATTTTTTACATTCTTATATGCTAGAGCAAGATTGTTATTTGCCTCATAATTAAGAGGTGATAACCTTGCAGCTTTTTCTAAAAATGATATAGCTTCACTATATTTAGATTTTTGAGATAATATACAACCATGCAAATGATTTGCTTGGAAGTTATTCTTGTCTACATCTAAAACTTTACAATAAAGATGATCTGCTTCTTCTAGTTTTCCTTGATGATGAAAATTTAGTGCTTCAGTTAATATATAATTTTTGTCTAATTGTTGCATATTAGTATGCCCAGGGACAGAATCGAACTGCCGACACGAGGATTTTCAGTCCTCTGCTCTACCAACTGAGCTACCTGGGCGGATATTATTTTTCTTCTGGAACATATCCTTCTGGAATATTAGAGCCGTCTCCAAAAAGAAATTTTTCCATTTCTTCTTCAAGAAATTTTCTTGCTTTTGGATCTACTGGAGTCAGCCTCATTTCATTAATTAACATCGTTTGATGGTTCACCCACATATCCCATGCCTCTGCTGATATTTCGCTTTTAATCTTAACTCCAATATCACCAGGATATGGTTGATAATCAAGCGCCTCTGCTTCCTTTTTTAATTTAGCACAATGTATTTTAGCCATGTAAATCTATATACCGTTTAATAGTTTTGTTTTGATACCTAGAAATCCAAATATTAATATCTGATAGATTATACCAATTATCTTTAATTAGGCTAATCTTTTTATTTTTATTGTGGTAGTTTGATTGTCTCTTTGAGATCATCGATCACCTTATTTTTAATTTTATCAAATATTTTATTCTTTATAGGGGCAATAACTTCTTCAAAAATTACTTTACTTAGATCTATTGAAACTGATAAATTTTCTATTAATCCACTAATCTTAATTGGTAAATTATGCTCGTATAATTCTACAGGATAATGATTTTTATAATTACCATAAACATTAGCATCTCTTTTTAACTCTCCATTTAAACTAAAATTTACTTCTTTCGATAATAAATTAATCTTTCCGGTGCCATTAGCTTTGAGCAATTCTGATTCAATATAAATATTATTAATATACATATAGTTATCCTTAATTATGGCTGTCGATGACATGGTATATATATTTGTATAGTTTTTTTCATCTATAGCTACAAAATCTTTAAACTTAAACTTTGATAAAGAGTAAGTTTTCATTAAAATTTCATCTATATTTACACCAAAATATTTGAGATTATCTGCTTGGATTTTTTCAACATCAATAATTTTGTTTAATAAATTCTCGTTTGAAATTAAAAGCTCAGCCCTTTCCAATTCAACTATAGTTTTTATTTTATTACCTATTTGTTCTGAAATTATAATGTCAGAAATCGATATACTAGATTTTGGTTGATACGAAATTTCTATAGACCCTTCATATGAAAAATCATAGTTAATTTTATCAGATATATATTCTGTTATCTCTTCTCTATAATCATCTGGGTCAAACACAAAACCAGTGTAAATTATAATAATAGCAGATAGGCCTAAAAATGCTGTAATGGTATATAAGATAATTTTTTTCATTTATTTATATTGTAAGTTCCAGATTTTCCACCTTTTTTTAAAACTAACTCTATATTTGAAATTATCATTGATCTATCTATATACTTACACATATCATATATAGTCAATAAACTAATTTGTGTTGCTAAAATAGACTCTATTTCTACTCCTGTTTTACCAGTGGCAACAACCTCGGTAATACATAATATTTTATTTGTTTTAATTTCAAATTTAATTTGAATGCTTTTGAGGTTAATTTGATGAGCTAAAGGTATAATGGCAGATGTTTTTTTAGCTGCCTGAATACCAGCAACTTGTGCTACAATCAAAACATCTCCTTTTTTATTTACATTTTCTTTTATTGAATTTATAGCTTTTTTCGATAAAGATATTGTACCGCTGGCTACTGCAGTACGTTTTGTAACAGATTTATTAGAAACATCAACCATTTTAACATCTCCAAATCTATCTATATGATTACTTTTTTTCATGTTTTTCCCATTATTGTATTATAATTCTACAATATAAATATTTATTTTAATATTTAAGATAAAATGAAAATTATACTAGCATCAAAAAATCAAGATAAAATAAAGGAAATACAAAAAATACTTACAAATACTAATGTTGAGTTGAAGACATTTCATGATATTAATATTCCAGAAGTAGAAGAAACTGGGGCGTCTTTTGTAGAAAATGCAATCTTAAAAGCAAGAAGCGCTTCTATAACCACAGGATTGCCGGCAATCGCTGATGACTCGGGTATTGAGGTTAAATATATAAATTACCAACCAGGAGTTAAGTCGGCAAGATATTCAGGTGAGAATGCTACTAATGAAAGTAATAATAAAAAATTATTAGAAGAATTATCAGGAGTACCGCATGAAAAAAGAAATGCTTGTTATAGATGTGTAATTGTATTTATGAGATTTCCAAATGACCCATTCCCTGTGATAAGCTTAGGTTCATGGGAAGGCTTTATATCAGAACGCCCTAATGGGTCAAATGGTTTTGGATATGACCCTATATTTTATTTGCCAAATCTAAAAAAAACGGCTGCTCAATTAACTGATATTGAAAAAAATAAAATTAGTCATAGAGGAAAAGCTTTAAAAGGAATTGAGAAATATTTTTTAAACGAAACCATATAATTTATGAAATTTTTAAATTTTAAATATTTTCTAATAATAGCATTATCAATTATAAATCTGAGCTGTGCAACTAATCCTGTCTCTGGGACTCCTGATTTCGTGACTATTACAGAACAACAAGAGATTTCTATTGGTGTTTCTTATCATTCAAAAATTTTAGAGGAAAATACTATTATAAAAAATAAAGAACTCAATGATTATTTCCAAAAATTAGGTGATGAGATAGCTAGAAAAAGTCATCGCCCAAACTTAAAATGGACTTTTACTTTAATTGACGATCCTACATTTAATGCTTTTGCAACTCCAGGTGGATATGTCTATATGTACAGAGGAATGCTAAATTTCTTTAACTCAGAAGCAGAATTTGCAGGAGTAATAGGGCATGAAATTGGGCATGTAACAGCCAGACATGCAGTTAGAGGTATGAGCACTGCTCAAGTGACTAATCTGCTTATCGGTATAATACAATCTAATGTTCCAGGTGGTCAAATTGCGAGCAATGCATTTAATTTAATGAATATAATTATTAATAGGGGTTATGGAAGAAAATTTGAATTAGAAGCAGATCAATTAGGAGAAGAGTATTTAATACGAAATAATTATAACCCATCTGCTATGTCTGCTTTTTTAAAAATTTTAAAGAGTTCTGATGCGCTAGAAAAGAAGATTGCGAAAAAAGAAAATAGAGAACCCAATGTTAGTTATCATGGAATATTTTCTACACACCCAGACAGTGAAAAAAGAATAAAAGCATTAACTTCTAATAGAGATGCAGGAAAAAAGTTTAAAAACAATAGAGAAAAATTTTTAAAATTACTTGATGGATCAATTTATGGGTCAAGTCCCAAAGAAGGATACGTAAAAGATTCGTTTTTTTACCACCCAATTCTTGCTGTTAAATTTAACATAGATAAATCATGGTTGTTTAAAAATGAACCACGACGACTTTTGTTGACAAAAAAAGAAGATAATATAATTATAAACGCGGATGAGTTGCTTACAGATGACTTAGAAAATGGTTTAACCCCAAAAAAATATTTAGAAAATGGGGTAAATAAAACTAACTTTTTAAATACAAATAAATTAATTGAAGCTGGGGATTTTTCATATAATGGCCTAAAAGGTTATACCCATTTATATCAAAATGAAAATATTGTTTCAACGAGTTATAAAAGATTTATAGTAATATTTGATACTCAATCAGATGCTATAAAGCCTAAGGCATGGATTGTAAATATAAACCTAAGTAATTTATCTAATGATGAGCAAGCAAAGAATATGTTGAAAACATTTTCAAAAATGTCTAAAACTGAAGTTGTAAATTCTAAAGGTTTGAGAATTAAGGTGATTAGATTTAGAGAAGGTATGACATATGAAAAACTTGCAAAATCATCTCCATTAGGTGAATTCGGAATTGATAAACTACGATTACTAAATGGTCACTATCCAAATAAAAATCCAAAAATTGGAGATTTAATAAAGATTGTCCGATAACAAATTAGATCAAAAAGCTTTTTTAATAGATTCTACTGGATTTGTTCTAAAATACTGGTTCTCTATGCCAGCAATAAAAACAAAAGAGCATGAGTCCATCTCTGCATTTTTAGGTTTTTGTAATTTTGTAATTAAATTTCTAAAAACATATAAACCTCTTTACTTGAGTTTTGCTTTTGATGAAAGTCTTGGAACTTGTTTTAGAAACAAAATATATCCGGATTATAAAAGATCTAGAGAAAAAGCTCCTAAGGAATTAAAAATACAATTTAAGTTATGTAGAGAATTCTTAAATTTATTGGGGATAAGTAACATGGCTAGCAAAGAATATGAAGCAGATGATATTTTATATACATTATCTAAAAATAATAGAGAAAAAAAACTAAATAATATTATTATTACTAACGATAAAGATCTTTATCAAATTGTTCATGAGGGTGACTTATGGTGGGACTTTGCAGAAAAAAAATACACACAAAAAGATCTTATTGAAAAATTAGGTTTTTTACCGCAAAAATTACCTGATTATTTTGGATTAATGGGTGATGCTGTTGATGGTATACCTGGTGCGCCAGGAATTGGAAATAAAACTGCATCTGCTTTAATGATTCAATATAAAAACCTTGATAATATTTTAATGTGTGTAGACACTATACCCTTAAAGTTAGGCGAGCGTTATAAACGGTTCATTAAAATTATAGAAGATAATAAAAAAATTATTTATCTTTCTAAAAAGTTAGCTACACTAGAGTATATTGATAGTTTAAACAAAGATATAAATTCTCTAAATAGAAAAGAAGTAGATTTTACTAAACTAGATAACTTCTTAAGCCAAACGGGGATGAAAGAGGGTCAAAAAGATTCTTGGATCAAAAATATTAAAAAAAGTATTTAAAATTAATATGAAAAAAAATATATTCTATGCTCAATCTGGTGGTGTAACTCCAGTGATAAATTCAACAGCAGCTGGATTAATAGATGCATATAAGCATAATAAAAAATTTTTTGGGAAAATGTATATTGGTAAAAATGGTATTGCAGGCGCTCTAAACGAAGAGCTTATAGATGTTGACAAAGAAAATAGCAAAGAACTTTCAAAATTAAAACATACACCAGGAGGCGCTTTTGGTTCTTGTAGAATAAAATTACAAGACCCTGTAAAAAATAAGAAAGAATTTACAAGAATACTAAATGTTTTTAAAGCTCATAATATCGGGTATTTTTTCTATAATGGCGGTGGGGATTCACAAGATACAACTAATAAACTTGAAAAATTTTTTAAACAAAACTCTTATGATGTTAAATGTATTGGTTTACCAAAAACAATCGATAATGATTTGCCAATAACTGATAATTGCCCAGGATATGGAACAGTAGCAAAATATATTGCTACATCTACATACGAAGCTTCACTTGATGTTGCGTCCATGTCTAATTCTTCAACTAAAGTTTTCCTACTTGAAGTTATGGGCAGACACGCTGGGTGGTTAGCAGCTGCTTCAGGAATCATTAAAGATAATAATGTACATGCCCCACATATAATACTTTTACCAGAAGTGTTGTTTGTACGAGATTCATTCTTATTGAAAGTTAAGAAATCTGTTAAAAAATATGGATATTGTGTAATTGTTGCTTCTGAAGGAATAAAGAATTCACAAAATAAATTTGTTTCAGCTAGTAGTTCTAAGGATAGTTTTGGACACGCACATCTAGGTGGAGTAGCCCCAAAATTAGCATCTTATATCACTGACAAACTAAAATTTAAAGTGCACTGGGCTGTTGCTGACTATTTGCAAAGATCCGCTCGGCATATTGGCTCAAAAATTGATGTTCAACAAGCATATGCTGTTGGGTATGAATCATTAAAAATAGCTAAAAAGGGTTTAAGTGGAGTAATGATTACGATAAAAAGCTCTCATTTAGGTAAATATAATTGGAAAATAAAAAATACTAAACTATCTAAAGTCGCTAACAAGGAAAAACAGCTTCCTATGTCGTACATAAGCAAAGATGGTTTCGGAATAACTGGCAAATGTAAAAAATATATACAGAATTTAGTTGAAGGTGAAGATTATCCTCCATATAAAAACGGTATTCCGGTGTATGCTAAATTAAAACATCCTTTGGTGAAAAAAAAGCTTAAAAGTTTTAAATAAAACTGTACATAAATTAATGTACGTTACGAGTTTTTCCTAATTATATCTATCATTGTATCTATATAACCAGAATGATTGTTAAGACATGGTATAAAATTAAACTTTAGCCCTTTTGATTTAAGGAATAAATCATGAGACTCTTCTCCAATTTCCTCTATAGTTTCTAAACAATCAGCTACAAAGCCAGGACAAAAAACTTGTATATTTTTTATATTTTCAGTCGGTAATTTTGTTAATCTTTCTGCTAAATATGGTTTAATCCACTCCGACTTACCGAATCTTGATTGAAACACAGTTTCGTAATCATTATTTTTCAAATTTAATTTCTGCGCTATTAACTTAGCTGTTATAAAACACTGTTTTTGATATGGTTCTTTATCACAAATATATGATTCAGGTATTCCATGAAATGATAAAAGTAGTTTCTCAGGTTTACCATAGTTATCCTGATATTCTTTAATTAGATTTGCACAAGAACTAATATATAAATCATTATTATGAAAATCATTTATAACATTTATCAAAATTCTATTAGTTAAATTAAGTTTTTTTAATATACTATTGGTTTTCTTTATTATTGATCGTGTTGTAGTAGTTGAGTACTGCGGAAACATGGGAATAATGAGAATTTTTCTTATATTTTTTTCATAAAATTTTTTTATTTTTGATTCTATCGATGGATTACCGTATCTCATAGCTATATCCAAGAACAAGTTATTATTTTCTAAGCCAATTTTATCTCTGAGGGAGTCTAATTGTAGAATAGAATTATGTAATAATGGAGAACCATTTTTTGACCAAATCTTCTTATATAATTCAGCGCTCTTTTTAGGTCTTACCCTTAAAATGATTAAGTGAAGCAATGGTATCCACAAAATTCTTGGTAATCTTATTACATCTGGATCTGAAAGGAACTCTGATAAATATTTACGAACATCTTCTACATTAGGAGATTTGGGTGTTCCTAGATTAACTAATAAAACACCTGTAGATTCTATTTTCGAATTCATCATAATATTTTAAAACACACTTAAAAGTTTTTATATCTTTCTAATAAGGGGCTATTCTTTGAAATATGTGACATTAAAAACTCCATTTGATCAGCTAGAATTTTACGTCCTCGCAAAATAAGATATTCTACTCGTGATGGGCTGAAGGGTATTGCGAGTAACATCATATTTGCATCCTCTGGTGTCTTTCCACCTTTGTGGTTATTACATCTTCTACATGCGGTGACTGCATTAGTCCAAACATCTTTTCCTCCTAATGAAAGCGGTATTACATGGTCTCTAGAGAGACTTCTGTGACTAAAATCATTGCCACAGTACAAACACTTATTAGCATCTCTCATAAATAGCGTGTTGTTATTTAGCGTAGGTGTAAATGAGGAATAATCGAGTTTATGTAAATTTCTAGTAGCTATAATAGAATTAACATTTAAGGAGCTTCTTAGGCCTGTTAGGCGGTTATAACCACCCATTATTTTCATGGATGATACTCCACATTCATATACTATCTGATCAAGGTAGTATAGTTTAACTGCTACCTGATAGTTTATCCATCCAGTTGGATGCCCAGCTGAATTTAGCCTTAAAATTTGTCTATGTTCAATCATTAAAATATTATAACTTACTTAATTAAGATGAATTACTAATTATATTAAAACTAGTTTGCACATTAAGTGTGCATTAATCAAAAATATTGTCAAAAAGTATTATTTTTAGGTCATTTTTAATGCTCCATAATGGGAAAATCGCTAAAAACCTAAGGTTTATTAACAATACTGTAAATTCTAAACAAACATAATCTTGTGAGGGTTCTATAACATTAATATATTTATTTACTTTATATATTATTGATATTTATATATTTTTTTTATTGATTATAAAACGTACAATCCAACAAAGATAATACATAGAAATAAAAAGCACCTATTAATTGGGTTTTATCCACAGTTTTGTTCACAATTTCTGTGGATAAATAATTCAACTGTATGTTCTAGTTCATTTGTCAAAAAAACAGACCTAAATGTATAATAAATTATGTTAAATATTGCTACAGTAACTCTTAATCTTCCTTTGTATAAAACCTTTGATTATTTAATACCTGATTCATGTTCAAATATTATACCTGGCTCAAGGGTTGAGGTTCCATTTGGAAACAAGAAGATAATTGGAGTTGTTCTTTCATGTAAGTCAAATCAAAAAAAAGAACATATAAATTACAAGCTAAAGAAAATTGTTGAAGTAATAGATATTAACCCAAGCATAAGCAAAGATATATTAAATCTATGTAATTGGGCATCTAATTATTATCAACATCCCATTGGTCAAGTGTTATTCAATGCGCTGCCAAAACAAATTAGAGAAGGCAAGAGTACAAGAGAGAATGATTTTCTTATATCGGATAAGGAAAAATCTACAATAGAACAAAACACAATAAAATTAAATGAGGAGCAAAATAAAGTATATGAAGAAATATATATAAATAAATCCAAATTTTCTAGTTATTTGATTAATGGCATAACAGGGAGCGGTAAAACAGAAGTATATATCAAATTAACAGACGCAATAGTGAAAGATGGTGGGCAAGCTCTCATAATTGTTCCAGAAATAAATTTAACACCTCAAACAGTAGCCAGATTTAAAAAATATTTAGACTGTAATATTTTCTCATATCATTCATCAATAACTGAAAAAGAAAAGATAAGGGTATGGAACTATTCAAAAAATTCTAATCTAGATGTTGTAATAGGCACAAGATCTTCTATATTTTTGCCATTTAAAAACTTAAAAATGATTATAGTGGATGAAGAACATGATACATCTCTTAAACAACAGGAAAAATTTAAATATCATGCGAGAGATTTAGCTATCGTTAGATCAAAAAATTTAAACATACCCATAATAATTGGAAGCGCCACTCCCTCTTTTGAGAGTTTGTATAATTCTGATATTAATAAATCTAAGAAATTTAATTTAACAAAAAGATTTTTTAAAGCAGAATTACCAGAAATTTCAATTGTTGATCTTAACAAAGATATTCCAGATGATGGTATTTCAAATTTTCTTAAAAAATCCATTGAAACACAATTAAGCAGGAACAAACAATGTTTATTGTTTATTGGCAGAAGAGGTTTTAGCAGCGCATTAATGTGTGGGAACTGTAACTGGGTATCTAAGTGTAATAAATGTGAATCATTTATGACCTATCACCAATCTCAAAAATTGGTAAAATGCCATCATTGTGGTTATCAAGAAAGAATATTAAAAAATCCTGGTAGTTGTGAAAAATGTGATGTTCGCCCTATTGGGTATGGAACACAACGCATTGAAGAAAAAATAAAAAATTTATTCCCGAAAACAAAAATAGCAAGAATAGACAGTGATGCTATTTCAAATATAAAAAAACTAAATGAATTTATAGATAAAGCAAATAATAATGAAATTGATATCTTAATTGGAACGCAAATGTTGGTAAAGGGTCATGATTTCCCAAATGTAGCATTAGTGGGAATTATAGATATAGATTCAGGTTTATACAGTTTAGACTTTAGAGGTTTAGAAAAAACGGCGCAGTTAATCACTCAGGTTTCTGGGAGATCTGGCAGGAAAGAACATAGAGGTCAGGTAATAATTCAAACTAGGAGACCTGATCATCCTTTGCTACATGTGTTATTAAAAAAAGGTTATATAGAATTTTCTAAAAAAAATATGAAAGAACGAGAGAAGGCTGGATTGCCACCATTTAGTTACATATCCTTGATTAGAGTCTCATCAACAGTAAAAAATAAATCACTATTATTTTTAGAAGAAGTAAAGAGAAAATTTAACAATGAAAAATCTATTTTTTTCTATGGTCCAGCTGAAGCACCTATAGGTAGAAAAAATAATATGTATTTCTTTCAAATATTATTTGGCTCAAAAAATAGAAATGCTTTAGCAATTAAAACACAGGAAATAAGACAATACATGGATAGAAAAAAACCTTACAATATAAGATGGTCTCTAGACGTAGACCCTATTGATTTATATTAGAAATAACGTGAAAAATAATCTAAAAAAAATAATTACAAAAGCCTTACAAAAATCTTTTGAAATAGAAAATGCAGAGAAATTAGTAGAAATACAAAAGACAACAACTAAACATGTTGGGTCTGATTATTTTACAAATATTGCCATGAAATTAGCAAAACAGCTAAAAATGAATCCTATGGAGTTAGCTGAAAAAATATTATCAGAAATAGAAAAATCAGATATGTGTGAATGTTCTGTGGCTAAACCAGGGTATATAAACTTTATAATTAAAAATGCAAAGAAAAATAATATAGTTAAAGAAATATTAGGGTCAAATGATTTATTAAAATCTTGCAAAACAGATAAATCAAAAAAAATAAATGTTGAATTCATCTCGGCTAATCCTACCGGGCCTCTTCATGTTGGTCATGGTAGAGGGGCAATTTATGGGAATATAATTGCAAAATTTTTAAAAATACAAGGACATAATGTGACAAAAGAATATTACGTAAATGACCATGGCAATCAAATAGAAAAATTGATGATAAGTATTCATGCAAAAATTNATAGNAAGTATGGAGAAGGNCAANAAGATCTNTATCAAGGTAAGTATATAGAAAGNCTAGCNTCAAAATTTAAGACNAACAATNNTGTTAATAAAAGAAAANTTATAAAATCAGTAATANGTTTAATTGAAACACCATTAGTNAATTTAAATATTAAATTTGATAATTGGTTTTATGAAACATCTTTATTTGATGATGNTTTAGTAAATAAANTAATAAATAAACTTGAAGAGTCTGGNCATACTATCAAAAAAGAAGGGGCTCTCATGCTAAAAGCAGATGAGCCAAGGGTATTAATTAAATCAAATAAAGAATATACCTATTTTGCATCAGATTTAGCCTATCATAATTTAAAAATGAAAGAATATGATATGGTTATAAATGTTTGGGGGGCCGATCATCATGGTTATGTGCCAAGAATGATAACGGGATTAAAGGCACTCGGACATAACATAGATAAGTTAGACATTCATTTAATGCAGTTTGCTAATTTGTTTAGAGGAAAAGAAAAAATATCAATGTCTACAAGGAAAGGAGAGTTTGTAGAATTAGAGACGCTGAGAGAAGAAATAGGAAATGATGCAATGAACTTCTTTTATTTAACAAAAAATAAAGATCAGCATTTAGACTTTGATTTAAATCTTGCAATAACTGAAAATAAAAATAATCCTGTCTACTATATTCAATATGCGCATGCAAGAATAGAAAAAATATTAAATGACGTAAAAGACTATAAATCATATGACTATAACTTAGAATCTTTAGATAATGAATTAGAGAAAAATATAATTTCAACTCTTCTTAATTTTAATGATGTATGTGAAAAAACAATAATTAACCTTCAGCCTCACATGATGACACATTACTTACAAAAATTAGCACAAGATTTTCATAGCTATTACGCAAATGTTAAAATACTGACGGATGAAATAAATTATAGTAGAATTTATATGATAGCTGCTGTACAGAAAGTTTTAAAATGTGGATTAGAATTATTAAACATCAGTGCACCTAAGGAAATGTAATGATACAAAATAAAATAGCAATAATTTATGATTTTGATGGAACTCTAACCCCAAAAACAATGCAAGAATATACTTTATTACCTAAGCTTGGGATTACGTCTAAAAGTTTTTGGGCTGGCATTATGAAAGAAACAAAAGAAACTGGAGCTGAAACAATGATGGTTTATATGCGTCATCTTTTAGATTCAGCAATAGAAAAAAATATTAAAATTTCAAAAAATGAATTTTATAAAATGGGGAAAGACATTAAATATTATCAAGGTGTAAATGAATGGTTTAAAAATATTGATAAATATGTAGAAAAAAAATCAAATGGTGAAATAAAAATTTATCATTATATTATTTCAGCAGGTCATTTAGAAATTCTAGAAGGGGTCTCAATTAAAAAATTTATAAAAAAAATATTTGCATCAGAATATTATTATAATTCTAAAAAACATGCGGTTTTCCCAAAAATTGTAATTACAGATACAACTAAAACTCAATATATTTTTAGAATTAATAAAGGTAAAGAATTATTATCACAGAGCATAAATAAACATATGCCAGAAACAAAGAGGCCTATACCATTTGATAATATGATTTATATGGGAGATGGTTTAACAGATGTTCCGAGCATGGCTTTGCTAAAAACGAAAGGAGGTCACTCTATAGCTGTTTACCAAAATAAATTAAAAGAACAGGTGCGTATTAGTAAAAACCTTCTTAATGCAAATAGAGTAGATTTCATTGCTCCAGCAGATTATAGGGTAAATTCTGAATTACATGAAAAAACATGTCTGCTACTAGATTATGTTATTGCAAAAATAAGATACGCACTAAAACTAAAAATTTAAAGTTTTTTTTCTTCCACCAATAATAAATCTGACTTTCTATCCAAAAATTTATACTGTATTTTTCTAACCGAAAATGATTTTCTGAGTGATTCTATGACTATGTTCAAATCAAAAGACTTACAACTATAAACATCTAACTGGAATAATCCTGGCTTCGCTTCGTCCCATATATGTAAAACAATATGACTGGTCTCTATTAAGGCCATGCAAGTAATACCTCTATTACCTACTTGATCAATATAGGAGATATTTGGTCCATGCATTAGTTTCATATTAATTTTAGATATAAGGTCATTCATCCAGGTTAAAACATAACCAAGCTCATTTTTCATAGGGCAATTATCAACTTCGGCTCTAACTAATAGGTGTTTATGTTCAACATTCATATAAATTTTTATTTTACTAAATTTAAATTAAAATAGTCTTTTTAAATATCTATAGTAAAATATTATATCATTAAAAATAATATAAGAATTAAATGTTAGTAAAAGAATATTGCAAAAAATCTAATACTTTCTTTGGCATTAAATGTCAAAAATTGCTTTACAGCACAAAATCAAAATTTCAAAAAATAAAAGTATATTCATCAAAAACCTTTGGTAACGTATTAATGCTGGATGATTGTTTCATGATTACTGAAAAATGCTCAGATCACTATCATGATGAATGTTTAAGGCTAATAGATTTAAAAAATAATAAAATGAAGGTTTTAATTATAGGCGGTGGGGATTTTGGTTTAGTAAAAAAAATTAGTAAAGAAAAAAGTTTTAGCAAAATTGATGTTGTTGAAATTGATGATAAAATAATCAATACTTGTAAAAAATATTTTAAAAACAATTTTAAATTTAATTCATCCATTAAAAATAAAGTGTCTATATATATTGATGATGGTTATGAATGGGTTAAGAAAAAAAATAATTTAAAATATGATGTGATAATAAT
This sequence comes from Gammaproteobacteria bacterium, assembly GCA_002718845.1. Taxonomy (GTDB): domain Bacteria; phylum Pseudomonadota; class Gammaproteobacteria. The sequence continues at coordinate 29,263 of PBFS01000013.1, forward strand.
TGATTGTACTGACCCAAACCCTATAGCAAAAAAACTTTATTCAAATATATTTTATAAAAATATAAATTATATTTTAAAAAAAAATGGAATATTTATACAACAAAGTGGTTCGCCAGTGATTGATTATAAAAAAATAATTAAGCCAACAATTAAAAAGCTAAAAAATAATAATTTTAAAAAAATCATAATAAGCGCATTTCATATGCCAATTTATCCGCTTGGTTTATGGTCTTTTATTAAATCTCAGAAGCCATGATTTTATATACAATCATGGCTATTAAGTAACTTTTGTTTTAATTAATAAAATTTATTAACTAGAGAGCTTCGTTTCCTTTTTCGCCAGTTCTAACACGTATAGCTTCTTGAAGATCAAGAATAAAAATTTTACCATCTCCAATTTTTCCAGTCCTGGCAGTTGATAATATCGCCTCTACAGTTTTTTCAGCAAGTTTATCATCAACAGCAATTTCTAGTTTTATTTTAGGTAGAAAATCTACAACATATTCAGCCCCACGGTAAAGTTCAGTATGACCTTTCTGCCTTCCGAAGCCTTTGACTTCAGTTGCGGTTATACCTTGTACTCCTATACCAGAGAGTGCCTCTCTTACTTCATCAAGTTTAAAAGGTTTAATGACTGCTATTACTAATTTCATTGAACAATGTTCCTCCTAAGATTTCATAATGTATTAATTAAAAACTATATCCTATTGATAAAGTTGCGTATGTTGTATCTTGGTCACTATTTTGTGTAGCGCCAGCTCCTCCATCATTGTTATGCCCTATAACTATTCCTAAATCACCGCCAAGGGCAGGCATTGAATAATCCAATTCATGACTTGCATAATGAATCGAACCACCAGTGAAGGTTTGCCAGCTGTAACCAAGTGAATCAGTTAATGGTACATTAATTTTAAAATGCCCATAATCCGAACTTGCATTTCCATTACCAGCTTTGTAATCTCCATAAATTACACTGTCAAAAGAAGCCAATCCAAAATCCATACCAAAATTTACTTCTTCATAATCTTGATCAAACTCATCTGTATAATAATAACCAGTTACACCTAAATAACTTGGCACACCAAGTAAATCAAAGTTATAACCAGTATAAAGATCTATCTCCATACTTGGATCATGTAGACTTGATGCACCTACATCAACCCACCATGTACCTAAGTAAAATGAACCATTTTCATAATCAGCTCCAAAGCTAATCGCTGAATCATTTTGGAAAGCTCCTCTATACCAATATGCGGTTGTAAAACCAACATTATAAGTTAGATTACTGCCTGAGCTCTCTGGGCTCGCAGTTTCACCACCTGCTTGCGCTGTTCCCATAGTCATCGTGACAATTAAAAAACTAGCAAAAGCATTGTTAAATATTTTTCTCATTTTCATCTCCATTTTTTATAAATATTGTTAACTCTAACCACCCTATAATATGCACAAACCATGCCAACCATATTTACGTTATAAGTCTAAGCTTTAAAATTGCTAGATTAACATTCTCAACTATCCATCCTATAGAAAATTGATATAAAAGCTAGTATATTGTTGTTATTATACGTATTTTAGAGATGAAATTATTGCACTAATTATGTGCAGAGGTAGTATGGAATCTAGCAAAGTTGTTGAGCTTGTTGAAAAAATAGAATCTTTAATTCCATCAGGTAATAACAAGTTTAGAGAAGATATAAAGTCGAGTATTAAAGTACTTATTGAAGATTATTTGCACAAAATCGACCTTGTGACTAGAGAAGAATTTGATATTCAACAAGAAGTATTGCTTAAAACAAGGTTAAAAATTGAAGAATTAGAAAAGAAATTAAAATCTAATTAGATTCAGAAAGTATATAATCTACCGCGGCTTTTATATTATCATCAGATAAATTACTCGCGCCACCTTTAGCTGGCATAACGCCAATTCCATTTATAGCATTTGAATATAATGACTGCTTTCCTTGAGCTATCCTCTCTGCCCACTGATCACTTTTCCCAATAACTGGAGCTCCAGCAACGCCACTTGTATGACATGACATGCATACAGCATTATAAACTTCTTCCCCTGATAATTTACCAGCTGATGCAGTAATAATTGGTGTTGCTTGTTTTATTATTGGATTACTAGCTAAGTTTATATTGGCAACAGGTTTAGTTCTTTGGTTTTCACGTTTTTGAATTTCTTGTTTATACTGCTCGCTAGGATGTAAAGAATATGAGGCAAATACATTTGATAATATTGCTATTAATATTGTCAAACCAATAATAAAAATCATAACAACTGAAAATATTTTATAAAACTCTCTGTCTGTGTTTTTGCTATCCATGTTAAGTAATTTTTATGATTTAATATAATTGATTCGATTATACTAGAAGAAATAATAAAGTCATCATAAATTTGCGCCTGTAGCTCAGTTGGATAGAGCATTAGCTTCCGAAGCTAAAGGTCAGAAGTTCAAATCTTCTCAGGCGCTAGTTTATTCTCTCAGCGGCAATAATAGTATTTTCAATAAGCGCGCAAACTGTCATTGGTCCGACTCCACCAGGCACAGGTGTAATTGCTGATGCCTTCTCACAGGCTGATTCAAAATCTACGTCTCCGCAAAGTTTACCATCAATGTTGTGAATACCTACATCGATTACAATGGCTCCTTCAGGTATTTGGCTACCATCAACAAACTTAGGTACACCTACAGCTACAATGACAACGTCAGCGTCTGATAGCTTAGCATTCAAATTCTTGGTTTTTGAATGACACATTGTAACTGTAGCGTTTTGTTGTTGGCAAAGAATCGATACCGGTTTTCCAACAATATTTGATCTACCTATTACAGTTACATTTTTTCCCGTTAAATCTACTCCCGTAGATGCTAACATTTGCATTATACCTTTTGGGGTGCATGATACTAAAGTTTCTTCACCTAAAAATAATTTTCCTACATTCGTTGGGGTAAACCCATCTACATCTTTAGATGGATCTATTTTATTCAAAACTTTAGTTATAGAAATATGGTCTGGTAAAGGCAATTGAACTATAACACCATGAATTTTATCATCATTATTTATAGCGTCAATTTTATTTAGTATCTCATCTTCGGTTGCACTTGATTCAAATCTAACTACTTCTGATGCAATTCCAGCTTTAACAGCAAACTTCTCTTTTTGTCTAACATAACTTGCTGAAGCCTTCACATCGCCTACGAGCATCACAACTAATTTAGGTTTTATATTACGTTTATTTAAAGCATCTACTCTATTTTTCAAATCAGTTGTTAATATTTTTTCTGCAACCTCCCTACCACTTATAATTTTTGCCACCATAATTAACTCCTAATATTAATTTAATCTTTCTTTTTCAATTAATAAATTAACGACATCAACTAACTCATCATAAGAACTAACATGTGATCCACTAGTTCTATATTTTCCATTTATAACTAAAGTTGGAACAGATGTTATTTGATATTGCCTTGCAAGCCTGCTAGCTTTTTTTAACCTAATCTCTGTGCCAAATGAATCAAATATTTTTTTAAATTTATTCCCATCAAAACCTTCATTAGAAACAAATTGGGCTAAACTGTCTCGGGTATCTAATCTTTCTGAATTTATATGTATTTCATTAAATATTTTCTCGTGTAAATCATCGTCTAATTTCATCTGCTGTAACGTATAAAATGCTTTAGCATGATTTTCCCAGGTATCTCTTAAGGCAACTGGTATCTTAACTAAAATGGTATCCTTCTTTAAATTAGCCTCTATTTTATCCATTGTTGGTTCTAAATTATAACAATGTGGGCATCCATACCAAAAAAATTCATAAACAACTATCTTGTCACTATCTGTTTGTTTTTGATTAGAAATTTGTACATATTTAGGAGATGACTCAACTGTAGAGAATGGGGTCATTATAATTAATAAAATTAGGGATGTGGCGATTAAAAAATTTTTCATTAATGTAAACCTTCTATATATTCTGAGACCGCTTTCATTTCATCTTCAGACATTCTATATACAATATTTCTCATCATTTTATTTGGATCATTTGATCTTTTCTTGCTTTGAAAATTTTTCAGTTGAGTGTATATATAAGTTGAGTGTTGTCCAGAAAGAGAAGGTATAGCAGCAGGTAAATTACCTTGTCCATTAGGTCCATGACATGCTATACATGCTTGTATTTTATACTCTAGATTACCACCTCTATAAATACTTTGACCAAGTGTCACATATTTGTCATCCGTTACTCCTATAGAATTATCTAAGGATGCATAATATGCAGATAAATCTTCAATATCAGTATTAGACAATGTTAGTGCTATACCATGCATTACAGCATTATTTCTTTTACCATTAGCTCCTTTTTGGAATTCATATAATTGAGATGCAGTATAAGATGCATGTTGTCCAGCTAATTTAGGCCAAGCTGGATTAACGCTTACGCCAGCGTCACCATGGCATGTAATACAGGTCGCGCTTTTTTCTTTACCTTTTTCGACATTACCTGCTGAAATATTCAGAGAAAAGACTGAAAGAAGTAGAAAATTGATGAAATAGAGTAATTTATTCATATATCTCAATCAGATATTATATAGGAACAAAACTATTCTTCAAATAATCAATAAAATTTAATGGGTTTTATCCCAATTATCACCCGTTCCTATATCAACTATTAAGGGTACGTTTAAGGTGTAGCAATTAGACATTAATTCATTAATTTTATCTATAGCATTATCAAGAAAATCATTTTCTACCTCAAAAACAAGTTCGTCATGTACCTGCATTAACATTTTTATTTTTCCATCAGATTTATTCATCCACTCATCTATATGTATCATTGCAATCTTCAATATGTCAGCAGCAGTCCCTTGAATAGGAGCATTTATTGCTGTTCTTTCTGATGCGCTACGTATTTGGAAATTATTATGAGTTATATTTGGTAAATAAATTCTTCTGCCTAAGATTGTAGACACATACCCATTTTTTTTTGCCTCAGCTTTTATATTATCCATAAACTTTTTAACACCCTTATAACGTAAAAAATATTTTTCAATATATTCTTTTGCGGCGTTATTATCTATTTTTAGCTGCCTGCTTAACCCATACGAAGATATCCCATAAATTAATCCAAAATTAATTGTTTTAGCAGCTCTTCTTTGATCTTTAGTTGGTTCTTTATCTAATGAAAATACCTCTTTTGCAGTTTCTGAATGTATATCTTCAGATTTTAAAAAACTTTCTATTAAAGACTTATCTTTAGATAAATGAGCCATTACTCTAAGTTCTATTTGAGAATAATCAGCTGATAAAATTTTATGATTTTTGCTAGCCACAAAAGTCTTTCTTATATTTCTTCCATCTTCAGTTCTAATTGGTATATTTTGCAAGTTAGGATTTGAAGATGATAATCTTCCAGTTATTGTAACTGTTTGGTTATAAGAAGTGTGTAATTTTTTAGTGGATTGATTAACTTGTTCACCTAGTCTATCAGTATAGGTATTTTTGAGCTTTGTGAGATTTCTAAAATCCAAAACTAGTTTTGGTAATTCATTAAGATCTGATAATTCTAACATTACATCTTCGTTTGTTGATGGTTGCCCTTTTGGTGTTTTTTTAATTATTGGTAATTTTAAAACATCATAAAAAATTTCTTGTAATTGTTTAGGAGAACTTATATTAAATTCTTTGCCAGCTAATTTATAAATATTTTTTTCTATAACTTTAATCCTTTCACCTAAAGACTTGCTTTGTTTAGATAAACTTTTTTCATTAATATTAACTCCATTTAATTCTATTTTAGATAATATCTTAACAAGTGGTAATTCAATTTTTTCATATAAGTTAAGCTGTTCTTTATTTGAAGATAATTTTTCATATAAAAAATTATATAATCTCAATGTAATATCTGCATCTTCGCAAGCATAATTAGTTGCCTTATCTGCATCAATTTCTGAAAATAATTTTTGCTTAGCTCCTGAACCAGCTAATTCCTCATATTTAATAGTTGTATAATTTAGATATTTTTCTGCCAGAGTATTTAAATCATGTTTACCGGTTGAATTGTAAACGTATGACATAACCATTGTGTCATGAATTTTACAATTAAACTTAATGCTGTATTTTTCTAATACATTCATATCATATTTAATATTTTGACCAATTATAGTAAATTTTGATTCTGCCATAACTTCTTTTAGAAATTCCAATACTTTTTTCTCACTAATATCAATATTTTTATCATGATGATTGATAGGAATATAATACGCCTCATGAGGTTTAATAGAAAAAGATACGCCAACTAGTTTAGCCTCCATTGAATCCAGCGAAGTCGTTTCGGTATCAAATGCAAAAAAACTTTTCTTATTAAGTTTTGTGCGCAAACCCTCTAATTCTTTGTTTGTATAAATATTTTTATAATCTGCTTTGTTATTATAATTTTTTCTTATTATTTTTAGATCAAGGCTTTCTGCGATAGTTTTTAAATCATACTTGGTAGTAATATCCGATAATGCTTTTTGATTTCTATCAGTTATTAGGTAATCTTTTTCGTTAACCTCTATATTTAAATTTGTTTTTAATTCTATTAATTTCTTTGTAATTTCTATTGTGTCTATTGAATTCATTAAGTTTTCTTTGATTTTTCCTTTGAGTTTATCAATATTTTTAAAAATACCTTCTAAGGTTTCAAAATCATTTAATAATTTTATAGCAGTTTTCGGACCAATGTTTTCTACGCCAGGTATATCATCTGAGGTATCGCCCACCAAAACTAAATAATCAAACATCTGTTTCGGGTAAACTCCAAATTTTTTATATACCCCATCAATATCTAAAACCTTATCATCCATTGAATTTATAAGTGTGACATTTTTATTAACTAATTGTGCTAAATCTTTATCTCCAGATGAAATTATTACTTCCACGTTTTTTTGTTTGTTATGTGCTAGCGTAGCTATGACATCATCAGCCTCAACATCTGGAATTTGAAGTATTTTAATCCCTAAACTTCTTATAAAATCCATAATAGGTTGTACCTGTTCAGATAACTCAACTGGCATAGGTTTTCTATTTCTTTTGTAGTCCTTATATAGGGTATGTCTAAAATTTTTACCCTTGGCATCAAAGACCATACATAGATGTTGGGGATTATATGTTTTCAAAAGCTTCAATAACATATTGGTCACACCAAAAATTGCGCCAGTATTTTGACCTTTAGAGTTCTTTAGATGTGGTAGTGCATAATATGCTCTGTATAAATATGAGGAACCATCAACAATAATAAAATTTTTTTTACTTTTATCAACCAAAATAGTTTAACCTATGATATGTTTACTCATTCAAAGTTATAACTTAAATAATTTAAAATATCTATGTCTGTATATACTAAAATAAGCGAAGAAGAGATTATTAGCCACCTTAAAAAATATTTAATTGGCGACCTTGTTAGCCTGTTTGGTATTGCTGATGGCATAGAAAATACAAACTACTCTCTAACCACAACTCATGGCAGCTATATTTTTACAATTTTTGAAAATATAGACAAAAATGAAATAAATCAATATTTATTACTCATGAATGATCTGCATGAACAAGGCCTCATGTGTCCAAAAGTAGAAAAAACAAATGATGAAAAATTATTTAAAATTATAAGTGACAAACCTTCCGCTATTATTCAAAAGTTAGAGGGTAAATCACTTAATCAAACTAACATACATAACTGTGAACTAGTTGGCAATTTGCTTGGTGAGTTTCATAATTACAGTGATAAATTTACAACAAGAATTAATAATACTAGAAATTTAGAATGGCGAGAAAAATCAAATAAAAAATTATTAAATTATATTTCTAAACATGAGTCTGATTTAATTACAAACGCCATATCTATTCAAACAGAATTTGAAGAACAAAAATTACCCAAAGGAATTATACACGCAGATTTATTTAGAGATAATATTTTATTTGATAAAGGAAAAATTTCTGGCATGATTGATTTTTATTATTCGTGTTATGATTTTTTACTTTATGATTTAGCTGTAACTACTAATGATTGGTGTTGTAATTCTAACGGAGAGATAATTGAAGAGAAAACAAATGTCCTTATCAAATCTTATAATTTAAAAAGAAAAATAACAGAGGATGAGAGAGGTTTCTGGGGTCATGCTTTAGTATCTGCTGCATTAAGATTTTACTTGTCAAGATTATTAGATTTACATTTTCCTAAAATTGGTGAAATGACACACATAAAAGACCCTAAAGTTTTTGAGAATATTTTGAGAGACCGTATTAATCATAAAGAAAAATTTAAACTATGAATAATTTCCAATTATTAACTGAACAAATTATGAATATAATTAGCAAATTACTTGTATATATTTTACTTTCAATGATTGGACTAGTTATTTTGACAATTTTTTTAAGATATTTTTTCTCAATTGGTAGTATTTCTATACAAGAATTAATTATGTATTTTCATGCCTCGATTTTTATGTTAGGTATCAGTTATACTTACAAAGAAAATTCACACGTAAAAATAGATATCTTCTATAATAAATTATCTGAAAAAAATAAAACTATACTTTCATTAATAGGAGTCATTTTACTTATTATCCCCTTTGCTATTTTCATCATATTTATTAGTTTTGATATGGTTAGTAGTTCTTGGAGTATTTTTGAAGGCTCTAGTGAGGCAGGTGGTCTAGATTTAGTTTTTATTCTTAAGTCATTAATACCATTATCTGGGTTTCTTATTTTACTTCAGGCATTATCTGAATTATTTAAAAATTTACAGATTTTAAAAAATGAATATTGAAATTTTTGCAATAATATATATTTTATTTACTTTTCTTTTTTTACTAACAGGTTTGCCAGTTGGGTTCGTTCTATCTGGGATAGCATTAATATTTTCTAGCATAGGACTATTATTTGGTTTTTTTGATTATACTTATCTAATAGCAATTCCAAATAGAATATTTGGTATTATGACTAATCAAAATCTATTAGCTGTTCCATTATTTATTTTCATGGGGTTAATCTTAGAAAAAACTAAAATAGCAGAAAATTTACTAGTTTCTATGAACAATATATATAAAAATTCTAGTGGTGGATTTGCTATTTCTGTTATTGTTGTTGGAACATTGATGGGGGCTAGCACCGGCATTGTTGGAGCGAGTGTTGTAACTTTAGGCCTTCTATCTCTTCCTGTAATGATTAAACATAATTATCCTAATAGCCTAGCTTGTGGGGTTATATGTGCGTCCGGAACTTTAGGTCAAATTATTCCACCTTCATTAGTTTTAATTTTATTAGCGGACGTTCTTTCATCTGCTTATCAACAAGCACAATTAAATATGGGAATATTTTCACCAGAAACTGTAACAATAGCAGATCTTTTTGCAGGCGCAATTTTACCTGGTATTGCATTACCTATTCTTTATATTTTGTATATAAAATCAATTAATATAAAAAAAATTGATACTATAAATAATATAAAAAAAATTGATACTGTAAATACTCAATCTGATGAAATTAAAGAAATAAATTTTTTAAAATCATTTTTCCCTCCAATCTTATTAATTATTGTAGTATTGGGTTCAATAATTTTTGGAATAGCTACACCATCAGAAGCAGCTGCATTAGGTGTGCTAGGGGCTGTACTTATTTCTACTACACAAAAAAGAATAACTTTTAATATTATTGACGTTTGTTCCAAAGAAACTATTAAACTTACAAGCATGGTTTTCATGATACTGATTGGAGCTACATTTTTTTCACTAGTATTTAGGGGGTTAGAAGGTGAAGAATTGATACACAGTTTTCTTGGTAATAATATAGAAGATAAAAATATGACTCTTGGTTTAGTTTTATTGATGATGTTTTTGCTTGGTTTTATTCTAGACTTTATTGAGATTATTTTTATAATAATTCCTCTATTCGGTCCTGTTTTATTTACCTTGGGATTTGATCCTATATGGGTGGGTATTTTAATTGCGATGGTCTTACAAACATCTTTTCTAACGCCACCCTTTGGTTTTTCATTGTTTTATTTAAGAGGGGTTGCTCCAAAAAATATAAATACAACAGAAATATACAAAGGTGTATATCCTTTTATAATAATTCAGGTATTAGTGATTGGGATTATTTTTCTATTCCCCGATATTGCAACTTTTTTACCAAAACTAATATCTAATTAAAAATTATCTTATATTTAAAAAAGATTTGTCAGATATTTCTGTCCATGGGCTAACATTTTTTTGAAAATTATTATATGAAACATAAATTTCTTTTGTAATAGAATCATGAGTACTAATTTCTTTCATGACTTGTTTTGATATATATCTTAATTTATTCATTATTTCTCTCGGAAATTCTTTTATGACTATATTTTTTGACTTTAAATATTGTAACGCTAAATTATTTTTAGCTGTATAGTCAGAAAGCATGTCAATGTTTATAGCTTTACATGCGGTATCTACGATGAATTGTAAATCTTGAGGCAAAGTATTATAAGCCGTTTTATTAATTAAGCATTCAATAGTGGGGCCAGGTTCATGCCAACCTGGAAAATAATAATATTTAGCAGCTTTATATAAGCCAAATGCTCTATCATTATAAGGTCCAACCCATTCTGTGGCATCAATAGTTCCTGTTTGTAATGCGGTAAAAATTTCTGAACCAGCCAATGTTACAGGCACGCCTCCTGCTCTAGACAACACTTCTCCTCCAAGACCAGGTATTCTCATTTTTAAACCCTGTAAATCAGAAAGTGATTTTATTTCTTTGTTAAACCAACCGCCCATTTGAGCTCCTGTATTACCAGCTGGTCTAGGTATCAAATTAAATGCACCATACAGTTTTTCCCAAAGTTTTAATCCTCCGCCATAATAAAGCCATGCGTTCATTTCTTGTGCATTTAACCCAAACGGAACTGATGAAAAAAATTGACATCCTGGGCTTTTGCCTTTCCAATAATATGCTCCTGAATGACCTAATTCTGCGCCTCCTTTTGATACAAAATCAAAAACCTCCAGTGGAGGTATTAATTCATTGGATCCAAAAACTTTAATCTTAATTCTATTGTTAGATAAAATATTAATTAGATTAGCAAGGTTTTCTGCGCCAACGCCTAGGCCAGGGAAATTTTTAGGCCATGACGTAACCATTTTCCATTTAAATTGAGTTTTTTCTTCTGCATGAGATGACTTAATATTTAATATCGATGCTAATGCAAAAGAACTTCCTAATGATTTTATAAAACTTCTTCTTTTCATATTACTAATTTATAAATTCTAATTGAGCGTAAGATAAAACCAACCATTTTTTACCGTAACGTTCAAAATTAATATGTAATTTTAAATCTTCTTTTTCACCAGTATAACTGAGTATTACTCCATGCCCAAATTTCATGTGATTAACTTTTTGTCCTGGTTTGATAAAAGGATAATTTTGTTCTTGTGAGAAATCATCATTAAAATTATCTTGTGAATATACATTATTATTAAATGATTTAGGATGAATTGATGGTTTTCTATAATTTGTAAATACTTTACTATTAACTTTGGTTTTTATGGTTTCTAATAAATGTTCGGGGATCTCTTCAATAAATCTCGAAGGCTCAGGTAAAACAGGTGTGCCATGAGCATTTCTATCTCTAGAATAAGTCAAATATAATGTTTTCATCGCACGTGTTATTGCAACATAACAAAGTCTTCTCTCTTCTTCTAGAAAACCTGATTTAATATTACGATTCTCGTTAGGAAAAATACCCTCTTCTAAAGCTGTGATAAAAACTATTGGAAATTCGAGCCCTTTAGATGAGTGTATTGTCATAAGTTGGACAGGGTCTTCATGGGGTTTTGACTGATACTCGCCTGCTTCAAGTGCTACATTATCAAGAAAATCTTCAACTATATTTTCACTATGAGTATTATAATTAGAAAATTCTTTAGCAGTAGAAATTAATTCTTCTAGATTCTCCAGCCTAGACAATGATTCCTCTGTTTTTTTTGATTCATAGTGTTTATTTAATTCTGACACTTCTATAATCTTTTGTATTAAATCTTTTAAATCTACATTATTTATTAGTTCTTTTATTTGATTAATTATATCTATATATGATTTCAAAGAAGATTTGGCGCGAGAACTATTAATTTCTATGTTTTCTAATTGGTTAATGCTTTCCCATAAAGAGAGTGAGTGTAATTTAGCATAATCTCTTATTATTTGTATTGTCTTATCTCCTATGCCTCTGGTTGGGTTATTTATAGTTCTTTCAAAAGAAATATCATCACTAACGTTAGTTGCTATTCTTAAATAAGCAATTACATCTTTAATTTCTGCTCTCTCAAAGAATCTAAAGCCCCCATAAATTTGATAAGGAATGCTTCTTGAGTTAAGTGCTTTTTCAAGTTTTCTTGACAAAAAATTAGATCTATATAACAAAGCAATTTCAGATCTTTTATATCCATTACTAACTAACTCTTCTATTTTATCAATTATAAAATCACGCTCCTCATATTCATTTATAGCTTCATATAAATATACAGGGTTACCTTTTGTAGCATCTGTCCATAAGTTCTTGCCCATTCTTGAAGTATTTTTTTCTATCAAACTATTGGCTACAGATAAAATTTCATTAGTTGAACGATAGTTTTGTTCTAACTTAAAAATTTCAACATTTTTAAATGTATCAGCAAAATCCTTAATATTTTTACTTCTAGCTCCTCTCCAACCATAAATAGACTGGTCATCATCTCCAACTACATATAATGATCCGGAATTACCATTTATCAATTTTAATAAATTAAATTGTAATGCATTTGTATCTTGAAATTCATCAACCATAATATTTTTAAATCTATTAGAATAATAATTTAATATGTGGTTGTTTTTTTTAAACATTTCATATGTTAAAAGTATTAAATCTGCAAAATCCACTGAATTTATTTGTCTACATACTGAATCATATTGTTTGAATATATTAATATACGTTTCATCATCATGTGTACTTGTATCATATCTTCTTCCTTTATCTTTCTGAGTATTTATAAATGACTGAAGTGATTTTGGGTCATAAAAATTTTCATCTAGATTCTGAGATTTAATTATACGTTTAATCATTCTTAATTGATCTTGAGAATCCAAAATATTGAAGTGATCCTTAATTCCTGCTTCTTTCCAATGTATCTTCAATATTCTTCGACAAATGCCATGAAAAGTTCCAAACCATAAGCTTTGTGCTGAAATTTTTAGAAGTTTTTCTAATCTCTGTTTCATTTCATTTGAGGCTTTATTTGTAAACGTTAAAGCAAGTATATTGCTAGGTTTTATCCCAAATGAATCTATAAGCTTAGCAACTCTATAAATTAAAACTCTTGTTTTGCCGCTTCCAGCTCCAGCAAGTATAAGTTTATTTCCTAATGAACAGTTTACAGCTAATAATTGTTGTTCGTTAAGCCCACCGTAAATATCATTATTTGTCATTTCCTTTCCTTTTTGGTCTCAATGACATTATTAATATGAATATTATAAGCATGTACCAAAAAATATATTCGCTATAGAGATTAATAGAAACTAAGTAAGTAATAATGAAAAAGAATATAGAAAAAATTAAAATAGAAATTAACCAATAATTTCTTCTGCTATTTTTATCAATAATATTTTCTATTTCAGATAATTTTTTTAAATTATTATCTAAATTCAATTTGTCATTATTAATTAAATTTACAATCTTTCTTAAGCTAGTTGGCAATTCTGGCAAAATCTCAAATAAATCAGATGAGTTGTCTTTCATTTTTTTCAATAATGAAGAGATGCCTTTCTGTTTTTTCATCCACTTCTCTAATATAGGCTTTGATGTTTTCCATAAATCTAATTCTGGATAAAATTCTCTTCCCAATCCTTCGGTATACAATAATGTCTTTTGCATTAATATTAATTGTGGTTGAACTTCAAGTTTAAAACGCCTTGCCGTATCAAATAAACCAATAATAATATCACTTAAGGAAACATCTTTAATGGGTTTATCTAACATTGATTCACAATTGTCTCTAATAGCTTTCTCAAGCAGAGAAATATTTGTATCCTTAGGGACCCACTCACACTCAACATGAAGACGAGCTACTTTCCCATAATCTCTGTTAAAAAAAGCAACGAAATTCTCTGCTAAATATTTTTTATCAAAATTACTTAAGGATCCCATAATCCCAAAATCTACTAAAACAAACTGAATATTATTATTATTTTTTTGTATAAAAATATTTCCTGGATGCATATCTGCATGAAAAAAATTATGTTCAAAAACTTGTACAAAAAATATTTCCACAGCATTTGTAGCAAGCTCTTTAAAATCAATATTATTTTCTTCTAATTGTTTTCTGTTGTTTATGGGTATCGCAAAAGTTCTTTCCATAACTAGTACATCTTTAGTTACATACTCCCAATATATTTCTGGAATATAAACTAATTTAGAGTCTTTAAAATTTTCTTTAATTTTTTTTTGCGTTTGATGATTCTTTAATTAAATCCGTTTCATCATAAACTAAAAGTTCATAATCATTCACTACTTCAACTAAATGCATTCTTTTAAATTCGTCAGATAGGGAAGTTAAATATTTCGCTATTTTTTTCATAAGCTTAATATCTTTTTTAATTTCTTGTTTTACATTTGGTCTAACAACTTTTACAATTACATCTTTTCCATCTTTTAATTTTGCTTCATGTACTTGTGCTATAGAAGCAGATGCTATTGGATGAGGATTAAAAGATTCGAAAATTTGCTCTATGTTCTTCCCTAATTGATTTTGTATTATATTTTTTGAAATTTCACTTGGGAATGGCTTTACATGATCTTGTAATTTTGATAATTCTTTTGCTATATCTTCTGACAATAAATCTTTTCTAGTTGAAATTACTTGACCTAACTTAACAAAGATTGGGCCAAGATCTTCTAACATCATTCTAATTTTCTTTGGTCCGTCCGTTGCAGGTTTAACTCTAAACCAATTCCAAGGTAATAAATAAAAATAGGTTTTATTATGAACAAGGCTTGAATCTACCAGCATTTTATCTAAATCATATTTAATAAATAGATAGATAATTTGTATTATTCTTATAAGATTTTTAATCATTGCTATATTTTTGAAATAATTTTTCTGTTCTACTTTTTAGATCATCAACATCATTAATATATTTATCTATTTCTTTTTTAGAAGGCAATATATCCAAATCATATATAAGTAAATCTTTTAAATCATACTCTAGGTTTTTAACTAAATCATCAACAATTGATTGGGTATTATTTAAAATTGACTCTATTCTAATAAATATCCTTTCTCCAACAATATTAGATATAATTTCTCTCAATTTATCAGAGTCACTGATAAAAGAATTGAATTTATTTGCTGTTTCTATATCTCCATTAATCTTTATCTTGCTTGCAAATTTATCTGATCCTTTTGTTATAATAAATAATATAAAATCTATTAATGTTGCTGAAATCTCTACATCATAATTATCTGAGCTTTCAGAAAGAGTAATTGTATTACAATCTATATTAACAAAAATCTCATGAGTTATATCTAAAAATCTAATTTTGATAATTTTTTTATCTATATTAAGCAAAAAATCTTTTGGTATCGAATCAACAAATTTTTTATGATGCAAAATCTTATTGAAGTAACTTGTTATAGATATTTTTTTACTCAAAATTTATAACCTATATGTATTGTAACTATATCTCCAGGAAGCGTTTCGTAACGAGTATTTGTAAATCCACTATCACAGAATAATTCACTTACTTCATCGGGCTTATAATATGTTTTGATTGAATCTGATAAATATTTATAACTATCATAGTCATTTACTACAAACTTTCCAATATTTGGAATGATATTATCAGTATATATATCATATAAGTTTCTTATGCTTTTGTTAGATGGGGTTTTAAAATCCATAATGAGTAATCTGCCGCCTGGTTTAAGTACATTATATAAATTATCAAGAGCTTTTTTATGATCTGTAAAATTCCTAAATCCAAAAGCTATTGTGGCAAGTGTAAATTTTTCTTTATAATCTAAAAAATCCTCAATCGAAGTTATTATAAATTTAGTATTTTTAATATACCCAGAGTCTACCAATCTGTCTTTACATATATCTAACATATTAGAATTTTCGTCTAAGCAAGTAACCTCTATTGTGGGTTGTCTTGATAAAATTTTGACAACTAAATCACCAGTCCCTGATGCAACATCAAGTACAATATCAGTCTTTTTAAGTTTTGCTAATTTACACATATGGTTTTTCCATAATCTATGTAGGCCAAAAGACATTAAATCATTCATTAAGTCATATTTATTTGATACAGATGAGAAAATTTTTGACACCAATCGTGTTTTATCAGATTTTTTAATTTTTGATAAACCAAAATTTACTTTATCGTTCATTAGCTTTTTTTCCTTTCAACATTTAGTACATTCTTATTTTTTTTTCAATTTATTTATTAATTTATCTAGTAATTTACAATCCGATATAGTTACTACAAATACCATTATATTATGACCTGTCTCTTTTGTATCATCATATGTGACACTTACAATATTGGATTCATTTTGGGCTATCTGAGATGATATAGACGCTAAAACACCTCTGATATTTTCAACTTCTACTTTAATGCAAGCATCAAAAGTATCCTCTATATCTGTACCCCATGTTAAATCTAGTGTTTCTTCCATAGATTTTTTAACTTGTTTAATACTTCTACATGTTTGCCTATGAACTACGATTCCTTTTTCTTGGCTAATATATCCGATTATATTGTCACCAGGTATAGGGTAACAACATTTTGCGTATGACAAAACCAAACCTTCTGTGCCTCTAATTTGTATGCCACCAGATACNNTNNAATTTATNTTAGATANGCTTGTAGGNGCTATTCTCATTNCAACTAATTTTGCAATNCTATTNCCTANNCCAATNTCACAATATAAATCTTCTANAGTTGNNCANGANTACTCTTGCAAAACAATTTTTAATGTTTTTTTAGGGATTTCATTTAATTTTATACCGAAGTCAGATAAAGAATAATTAAGTAATTTTTCACCTAATTTTATAGCATCATTTTTTTTAATTAATTTAAGCGAAACTCTTATGGAATGTCTTGCTTTTTCGGTAACAACAAAATTAAGCCACCCTGGATCTGGTCTTAAGTTTGATTTTGTTATTATTTCTACCCGTTGACCATTTTTTAAAACTGTATTAGGCGATACAGGTTTATCATCAACTTTAGCAGAAGAATAATTATTTCCTAAATCTGTATGTATTGCATACGCATAATCAATTATCGTAGATCTTTTTGGAAGTTCCAAAATTTTTCCTTTTGGAGTAAAAACATATACTTTGCCTGGGTGTAAATCAGATTTTATGCTTTGTAAATATTCTTGCGGATTTCCAGAATCTCTCTGAATGCTTAGTAAATTAGTAATCCATTGTTGTTCCTGTGTGTAGTGTTTAAGCGATGGAAGAGATTTTGTTTTATAAAACCAATGAGATGCGATACCTGATTGGGCTAATATATCCATCTCTTTAGTTCTAATTTGAATTTCAATTGGAAGTCCATGAGGACCAAGGATAGAAGTATGTAAAGATTGATATCCATTTGATTTTGGTATTGCTATGTAATCTTTAAATCTACCTGGAACTGGGGTATAGAGATTATGAATAACGCCTAATGATCTATAACAATCATCTGTACTAGAACATATTACTCTAACACCAAAAATATCGTTAATTTCAGAAAATTTAATTTCTCTTTGTTTCATTTTTTTATATATACCATGCACATGCTTCTCTCTTGCTATAACATCACTTGATAAACTTTCATTTTTAAGTTTTTGTGATAAAACCTTTCCAATTTTTCCCATAAGCTCTGTTCTATTNCCNCTNGATTTTTTTATTTCATTTTTAATTATTTTATATCTAAGCGGATATATCGCCTCGAAAGCCAANTCTTCTAATTCAATGTTTAATGAATGTATGCCAAGTCTAAGCGCTATTGGAGCAAAAATTTCAAGAGTTTCCTTGCCTATCTTCCTTTTTTGAATAGATGTTAATGCTCCTATTGTCTCTAAGTTATGCTTTCTATCTGCTAACTTTATTAGTATTACACGTATATCTTGACTCATAGCTAAAATCATTTTTCTAAGGTTTGCTGCATCAGCTTCCTCGTTAGTAGAAAAATTAATTTTATCGAGCTTNCTAACACCATCAACAAGTTCTGATACTTTCACTCCAAAAGTTTTTTGCAAATAATCTTTTCCTAAAGACGTATCTTCAATTACATCATGAAGAATTGCAGCCATTATAGCCTCATGATCCAACTTAAAATCTGCTAATAGTGATGCCGCTGACAAGGGNTGTACTATATAATCTTCNCCTGTTTTTCTTAATTGNCCTTGATGTGCTTGTGATGCNAACAAGAATGCTTTCTCAATTTTTTTTATTTGATATGTATTAAGGTATTTTTGAAGTTTTTTTTTAAACTCTATATATTTTTTATTAGAAGTATTAAATTTTTCAGCATTATCTTTTTTTTTTTGGATATCCATTATATGAATTAATGGTGTGACTATTCTGGTTTTTTATTATTNANAGANGTNNTTGTTATTTCGTCAGTTGCTTCTTTAATATCTGGTGATTGATCATCAGTGCTAACAGGTTCTGCTGTGACAGAAGTATTGCTACTATCATCCAGCTGTTGACCTAACTCCTCAATAACCTCTTCTTCACTTATGCCGCTGTGTAATTGGCCTTCGCTTACTTCTGCATTACTTATATCGAAGTAATTCATATCAATTTTTTTTTCAGCTATTTCTCTAAGCGCTATTACGGTAGGTTTATCTTTGCAATCCACCATTGGTTCTGCGCCAGAGGCTATATCTTTTGCCCTTTTGCTTGCCAATGAGCAAATATCAAAAGTATTATCAATCTCTTTTAAGCAATCTTCAATAGTAACCCTTGCCATACATCACCTATTATATTAATGGTGATATTGTAGCAGATTAATCTATTTAAACAATCTAGTTATTTTGCGCAGAGATAGATTTTNCCCAGTTGGTAATTTGAGGTGACTTCAATTTTCCGAATAATATTATTGCAGTAATATTTCTTAAAGCATCATTAAATACATCATTGATAATGATATAGTCAGCAAATTTAGCATAAGAAAGCTCTATTTCAGAAGATTCCATTCTCAAATCTACGGTCTTAGATTTGTCTTGACCCCTTAAATCTAACCTTTTCTTAAGTGTTTCAATGTTTGGCGGCAATATATATATGGAAACAGATTGTGGCAATATTTCTTTTACCATTAACATTCCTTTATAATCTATTTCTAGGATGGCGTCATATCCTTCATTTACAATGTCCAACGTATAATCTATTGGCGTTCCATATAGATTTCCATACACATTTTGATATTCAAGAAATTCTCCTTTATCAATTTTTTTATGAAATTCTTTTTCTGAAATAAAAAAATAATCATTNCCTTCAATTTCTGAGTCTCTTTTTTTTCTTGTGGTATATGATACTGATGGCCTTACGGAGGTATTGTTTTCACAAACAGCCTTTACTAAACTAGTTTTCCCAGCACCTGATGGTGCGCTAACTATGTATATTTGTCCTATATTATCGAATTTTTGAATATCCATGATTGTAAATTTGAATTATAATACAAAAATATGTAATAAGGAGCATATTATGGGAGATACATGGAAATCGATTACTGTTGAGGGTGTAAATGCATTTGTAAATTCAGTATTTGCTACAGTTTTAATCTGGGTCGCGATAGAGAGTCCACTATCAACTTATTTAGGATTACCAAAAATACTTNTATTAGCTACTGCTATTATTGCATCTATATTGGTAGTTAAGAAAAAATCAGGTAGTTTTAACCCAATAGAAAAAAGAGCAGCTATTCAAGGAATGGCAACCACTCTTATAGTTTGGTTCTCGACAATGGGATATTTAAATTTTATCCCAGAAACCCTTATACAAATTGGAATTTTTTCAAATCTTGCATACTCTTTATTGGTTGGTAGCGTTATTTTTTTCTTGTTTATAACTATATTTCATGGATTGCATGGAAAGTATTTTACAACTTTAATGNTAGAACATATGCCATGGGTAATTAAGCCAGATAAATTTCTATTCTTTTTTTGGTTTTGGATTAATTTAATAACAGCAGGTCTGCTTAATATATTTGAAGTTAATATGTGGTGGTACTTTGTTGATTTATTTTTTTATGCTTTATTCCCTTCTTTATTTCTTGGTGTCAATGTTCAAGAAATCCATGGCTCACATATTAAAAGCAAAGACGATTATTTTGATGAAGAAGGTGGTTTTAAGTAATTAATCATCAAAAGTCTTTTTTGGAAGTATATCTATATTAAATATTTTTCCAAGCTTTACGAGAAAAGCAATAGCCAGAATACCCCCGGGCAAAGCAAATACCCCAAAAGCCCCAACACCTTTTAATACATCTTTTAATTGATTATTTGCTTTTGACAATTCATCTTTATTAATTTTTTCTCCAGAGACATATTTATAATAAATATCTAACATCTGTGTTGTCTCTTTTGATTCAACTTCCAAAGCTTTTTTTAAGGTTAGAAGAGAAGAAGAGATTTTTTCTTTTTCAGATCTATATTTATTAATTAATTTTTTAAAAATTTTATTATCTTNAATGTTCATAGATTTTAAATTAAATTTATTCTTAGGGTGTTTTAGTCCAGTTATGTTATAATATCATAAGATTTTCTATTAAATACATCTATTAGGCAACCGTGAATGACTAAAAATAAAGATAATATAAAAATCTCAGTTAACACAACATATCTACAACAAGAATCTGACCCAGAAAATAACAAATATTATTTTTTGTATACTGTATCAATTATTAATAGAGGCGATGTAGGTGCAAAACTTTTATCGCGTCACTGGGTTATTGAGGATGCAAATGGGAAAGTTCAAAATGTTAAAGGTGATGGTGTGGTAGGTGATCAACCGTACATTAATCCAGGTGATGAGTATCAATATACAAGCGGGACTGTACTTGAAACATCTTTAGGAACAATGAAAGGTAGCTATAAAATGATAAATGATTTGGACAAATATTTTGATGCAGAAATACCAGAATTTGTTTTGTCAATACCAAGGGTTATTCACTAAATCGTAAATATATTTTTGCAGAATATTGTATTTGTGTTTCGTTATTAATAATATCTTCAGATTTTATAATTTTCCAATCATTAGNGTTTAATTTAGGAAACCATGCGTCTCCTTCAAAAACTTCGTGTATGTGGGTTATATATAATTTATTAGCAAATGGTAAAGCAATTTTATAAATTTCTGATCCTCCTATGATCATAACTTCTTTGCAATGTTTATAATTAATAATAATGTCATTAAATTTATGAAAAACTTTTACGCCAGTTTTGAAATAAGATTTGTTCTGAGATAATACTATATTCTCTCTACCATCTAATATTTTCCCAATAGACTCGTGCGTCTTCCTGCCCATTACTATAGGTTTATTCATAGTTATATTCCTAAACCTTTTTAATTCACCTGGTATAAACCATGGCATCTTATTCTCCCTACCAATTAAGTTATTCTTATCCATTGCTACAATAATAGATATTAGAGGCTTATCCATCCTTAAACCGATACCTTAGCTTTTATATGCTCGTATGCATTATAATTTTTTAGTTTAAAATTTTCGTAACTATAATTAAAAATCGACTCAACATCTTTATCTATAACTAATGTTGGTAATTTTTTTGGAGCTCTAGTTAATTGTTCTTTAGCTTGTTGCACATGATTTAAATACAAGTGAACATCGCCAAATGTATGTATAAAATCGCCATAACCAAGTCCAGACTGGTCTGCCACCATCATTGTTAGTAATGCATATGAGGCAATGTTAAAAGGGACTCCTAAAAAAATGTCTGCACTTCTTTGATAGAGTTGACATGATAATTTATTATTATTTACATAAAATTGAAAAAGTATATGACATGGAGGTAATTTCATTCTATCTAAATCACCTACGTTCCATGCAGAAACAATATGCCTTCTTGAATCTGGATTTACTTTTATTTCATTAATAGTATTGGNAATTTGATCTATTTTATTACCGTCTGCTGTATTCCAAGATCTCCACTGATGACCGTATATAGGGCCAAGTTCACCGTTTTCATCAGCCCATTCATTCCATATACTAATATTATTCTCTTTTAAAAAAGATATATTTGTACTTCCTTGTAAAAACCAAAGTAATTCATAAACAACTGATTTAAAATGTATTTTTTTTGTTGTTAGGAGTGGAAAACCATCTAATAAATTAAATCTCATTTGATATCCAAATATGGACAATGTTCCAGTTCCTGTTCTATCTTCTTTCTTTTCACCATTTACTAAAACATTGTCTAATAAATCCAAGTATTGCTTCATGATGTAAACTTTCCTCTNTGCGAAAAATAAAATAGTATTGTACCAATCAATAGCATAGGAATNCTTAAAAGCTGTCCCATGGTAAGCCAGTTTGACCATATATAACCTATGTGAGAGTCAGGNACTCTAATAAATTCGACAATAAATCTAAAAATAGCATACAAAACTAAAAAAATGGAACTTAAAGTTCCGTTGTTTAAATTTAAATTAGATAAAGTTTTAAGAACGTAGAATATTATTATACCTTCTAAAAATGCTTCATATAACATAGATGGGTGTCGTGGAACATTATCTACTAAAGGAAATATTATGCCCCAATCTGAATTTGTAGGATGACCATATAATTCAGAATTTATAAAGTTGCCGATTCTTCCCAAAAATAATCCAATAGGTATAAATATAACAATGTAATCTGCAATTTTGAGAAAAGATAAATTCTCTTTTCTACTAAGTAAAACTAATCCTATTAAAATACCAATAAGGGCTCCATGAAATGACATTCCACCTTCCCATATGAAAAAAATTTTTAAAGGTGAATNNAAATAATACTCTATATTATAAAAAATAACATAGCCCAACCTTCCTCCTATAAGTAACATGATTAAAGAGGTTAATAATATTTTATCAATTTGAACACTATCGAAATCAAAATTTGTGGTAACTAATTTTTTTTTCATCAGATAATCAATTAATATAAAAGAAATGGCATACATAGCTCCATACCAATAGAGATGAACTGGGCCTATCGTTAACATAATTGGATCTATATTATGAGTGTATAACATTCTTTAAATTTGACATGATATTAGTGTTTATAATAGCCTATGAGGCTAAACTATAAAACAAATATGAATAAATTGCAGTTTGAAAAAAGCTCTTATCTTCTCCAACATGCAGATAACCCGGTAAATTGGTATCCATGGTCAGATGAAGCATTCAAAGATTCTATAACAGAGGATAAGCCTATTTTATTATCAATTGGCTACTCTGCATGTCACTGGTGTCATGTAATGGCGCATGAATCATTTGAAAATAATCAAATTGCTAAGATTATGAATGATAATTTCATTAATATAAAATTAGACAAGGAAGAAAGACCAGATTTAGACAAAATTTATCAAATGTCCCAAACAATTATTACTGGTAAACCTGGTGGCTGGCCATTAACTATTTTTATGACCCCAGATAAGTTTCCATTTTTTGCTGGAACATATTTTCCTCCTGAAGAAAAATTTGGTTTGCCATCATTTAAAAATATTTTAATAAGGGTGTTAGATTTTTATAAAACCGAAAAAAAAGATATAGAATTACAAAATATACAATTAAATACTATTTTCAAAAATATAACTGAAACTAAAAACTTTAAAAATATAATAGATGCAGAACTCTTAGAGGGGGTAAAAATAAATTTATTGTCATCAATTGATAAAGTACATGGGGGTTTTGGTGCAGCGCCTAAATTTCCAAACATTCCTAATTTAGAATTCCTAATAAAATTATCTTCAAAAAAAAATAAGAGAGAAACTCAATATATTGAACTCACTCTCAATAGAATGTGTGTTGCAGGTATATTTGATCATTTAAAAGGTGGTTTTTTTAGATACTCTGTAGATGAATTATGGATGATTCCTCATTTTGAAAAAATGCTATATGATAATGGGCCAATGATTTCATTGCTTTGTAATGGATATAGACTTTTGCAAAATAATTTATACCTTAATGCTATAAATAAAACATGTGATTGGTTAATATCAGAAATGCAAAATAAAAATGGTGGTTTTTATTCAACAATAGATGCTGATTCAGAGAATAGCGAAGGTAAGTATTATATATGGGAAGATGAAGAATTAAAAAAGATATTAGATGAAGAAGAATATAATATTTTTAAGAAAGTTTTTATTATTGATAATAAACCAAATTTTGAAAATAGATATCACTTACATGTTAGCAAAGCAAATGAGGATAGTTATAAGGAAAATAGTAAATTAATTAAAATAATATCAGACAAGCTTTTAAAAGAGAGGTCCAAGAGAATAAAACCTGCGACCGATAAAAAAATTCTCGTCTCGTGGAATGCATTAGCTATTTCCGGCCTTGTTGAAGCATATAAATTAACTAATAATCAATTATATTATAAGTCTGCCAAAAAAAGTTATTCATTTATTAAGGAAAAAATGTGGAAAGATAATAAGCTATATGCTTGTTATCATGATAAACCGCAATTTGATGGATATCTTGATGATTATGCCTTTCTATCTAAAGCATGTTTAGATTTACTACGAATCAACTGGGATAATGATGAGTATATTTTTTTAATACAGTTAGTGGATAAAGTTTTAGAGAATTTCCAAGATAAAGATAATGGTGGTTTTTATTTTTCTTCTGTTGACCAAAAAGATTTGATATACAGGCCTAAATCTTTTATGGATGAATCCATGCCTTCAGGCAATAGTATGATGGCAAACATCCTGTCAGAAATATATGAATTAACAGGAGAAAACAAATATCTGGAAGCTATGGATAATATTTTTAAAGCGGCATCAGATTCAATAGAGAGATCAAATGTGTCTCACTGTAGTTTATATATTAATGCAAACACATCTTTAACATCTAAGAGGCTAGTTATTATTAAATGTGATAAAGAGGATATTTATGATTATAAGGATAAAATATATAAAATAGAAGATTTTAGAGATTCCATATATTTTTTAGATCACACTATAAATAGTCCGATCAAATCAATAAATAAGAAAAAATGTTTTGGTAAGTTCACTGCTTATATTTGTGAAAATAATGTATGCTCAGAACCTATAAAAGGTTTTAACAGTTTACAAAAAAGATTATTAAATGAATAATGAAATTTAAATGAAAATAATTTATTTATCAATTAGATTTCTATTAGTAATACTTCACATTGTTATAGGTTTAATTATATTAATTTTCTTCCCATCTAAAGTATATAATTTAAAGCCTATGCATCATAAAATTAGTTATTATTGGATGAAAGTATTAGTTAAATTATTTGGTTTAAATATTATAAAATATGGTGAAATAGATTTATCAGCAAAATCATATGTATCGAATCACATAAGTTTCTTTGATATTATTATTCTGAACTCCCTTATACCGTCAAACTTCATAGCAAAATCAGAAATAAAAAGCTGGCCAATAATTGGGCATCTTGCTGCAAAAACAGGGACCATTTTTATAAAAAGAGGCGATATTAATGATAATGATAAAGTTATAAATATTATAAAGAAATATATTTCTTTAGATAAAAAAGTTTTTATATTTCCTGAGGGAAGAATTGGAGATGGAAAAAATATAAGAAAATTCCACAGTAAAATGTTTAATGCAATTTGTAACACAAATAATAATAGCCAACCAGTATTTATTAGATACCCTGTAAATTTTCCATCTAATATAGAATCTGACGATTTGATGTGTTGGTCTGATAAAAGTCAAACATTGTTCAACATTTCATTAAGATGTATGTGTAAACGTTCTACAAACGTTATTATATATTTTGGAAATTCAATAAAATGCAATAAACCTGCGTATGATTTAGCAAAGCTTACTTTTCAAGAAGTTTGCAATTCAATAAACAATATTAAATAATCTTACGTTTGTTAGATTAAATCATTCCTCGTTTATCACCTTCTTTACCAATTTCTACATCAACAGTTATATCAGTTGTAGGCGTCCACTGGCAGGCAATTACCATGCCGGACTCTATTTCCTCTTTTTTTAATAAAGATGGAACATCACATATCCCAGACGGATGATGTCCCTCTCCTTCAAGAATTGTAGCTCGACAAGAACCACAACTTCCAACTTTACACGATAAAGGCCAATCAATTTTAGCTCTCAGAGCTGCTTTCATTAACATTTCATCTGGATTACACATAAAAGTTTCTCCTGTACCTTTTACTGTAACCTTAACTGGTTCTTTCTTCTTAAATAAACCGAATACCATTATTCTCTCCTTAGTAGCATTTTAAAAAATGTAATTATCTGATTATGCTTAATAAATAATGCCACGTTTATCGCCTTCTTTCCCTAGCTCAACATCAACAACAATATCTGTTTTTGGATACCATTGGCAGGCAATTACCATGTTCGCTTTAAGTTCTTTGGGATGAAGTAAAGTAGTTGGATCACATATCCCAGCTGGATGTGTTCCTTCTCCTTCAAGAATTGTAGCCCTACATGATCCACAACTTCCAACCTTACATGAAAAAGGCCATTTAACACCCGCAGCAATTGCCGCTTTCATTAAACTAGTATTAGGTGGTACAGTGAATTCTTCACCTGTTGATTTTACTTTACATTTTGTAGGTTCTTTTTTCTTAAATAATCCAAATACCATTATCTTCTCCTTAGCAGTATTTTAAAAAATGCAATTATCTGGTTATACTTAATAAATAATGCCGCGTTTATCGCCTTCTTTCCCTATCTCAACATCAACAACAAGATCTGTTTTCGGATACCATTGACATGCTAGCACCATCCCATTTTTCATTTCTTCTGGATGTAATAGAGATTCAGGAACACATGGGCTAGCAGGATATGCTCCTTC
>PBFS01000014.1 GCA_002718845.1 Gammaproteobacteria bacterium
AGACAAGATGTTTTAGTCAATTTAGAAAATTATATTAATTCTAAAAATCAAGAATTCCAGGCACTTGGAGATCAAATAAGGGTTTATCTAAATAATGGTGGAGAAATCACTCTAACAGTAACCAATTCTACGATAACCATTTTAACCTATAATATTGAGAATTCTAAAAACAAATATATTTGCAGTAATGCTAAAGAAACAATAAGGTTACTTGATAATTTTATTTCTTAGGTTTCATATGAGGAAATAAAAGAACATCTCTGATTGATGATGAATTGGTTAATAACATAATTAATCTATCAATTCCTATCCCTGCACCAGCTGTAGGAGGCATTCCATACTCTAATGCTTTAATAAAATCAGCATCATAATTCATTTTTTCTTCATCTTTTAAATTTGTTTGGCTTTTGAATCTTCTAGCTTGTTCTTCTGGATCATTAAGCTCAGAAAAGCCATTTGCAATCTCTCTTCCGCCTACAAATAATTCAAATCGTTCAACTAAATTAATGTTTTCGTCACAACTTCTTGCTAATGGAGAAACTTCTGTAGGGTAATGTGTAATAAATGTTGGATCAATTAAATTTTTTTCAATTAATTTCTCAAAAATTTCTAATTGAATTTTAGATATAGTATAGTCATCTTTGGCACTTATATCATGAGATTTACAATAATTCTTTAAATATTCTAAATCATTAATTTTACTAGCATCTATATTATCTGCATATTTTATTATAGATTCATGAAACTTTATTTTTTTAAAAGGTGTTTTTAAATTAATATTCATTTCTTGATAAATAAAGCTCTCTGATATGGAAAGGGTATCTACAAGTTTCTTGAATAATTTTTCAATTAAATCCATCAAATATAAGTAATTCTGATAAGCGCAGTAAAATTCAATCATAGTGAATTCTGGATTGTGTTTTATTGATAATCCTTCATTTCTAAAGCTTCTATTAATTTCAAAAACTTTCTCATAACCGCCTATAATACATCTCTTAAGGAACAATTCTGGTGCTATGCGAAGATATAAATCCATATCTAATGAATTATGATGAGTGACAAAAGGTTTTGCTGTCGCTCCACCTGGGATGATATGCATCATTGGTGTCTCTACTTCTAAATATTTATCATTTAAAAAAAAATTTCTAATAGTAGTAATGATATTGGCTCTAGTTTTAAATATATTTTTTGTATCCATATTTATCATTAAATCTAGATATCTTTGTCTATATTTAATTTCAATATCAGATATACCGTGAAATTTTTCTGGCAAAGGTCTTAAGGATTTGGATAGTAAAACTATATTTTTTACATTTAATGTGAGTTCGTCAGTCTTTGTTTTAAATAATTCTCCATCTACCCCGACAATATCTCCAAGATCAAGATTGTTAAATAATTCATATTGTTCTTCGCCAACAAACTTCTTTTGTAAGTATATTTGAATATTTCCTGACTCATCATGTAGATTTGCAAAAGAAGAATTGCCCATATCTCTTATGGTTAATACTCTACCGGCTATAGTTGTTTTAACTTTCTTTTTTGCTAAATTATCTTTAGAAAGTTTAGAATAGTTTTTTGTTAAATCATTAGCCGAATCCTTTTTTTTAAAGCTGTTAGGATAGGGTTGATGTTTTTGTTTTATATTTTCTAACTTCTTTTTTCTTTCTGCGATTAATTTATTTTCATCAGTCATATTATAATCCTTGTTTTAAACTTCGTTCAATAAAATCATCTAAATCCCCATCAAGAACAGCCTGTGTATTTCCAGTTTCGTGTTTTGTTCTAAGATCTTTAATTCTAGAATCATCTAGAATATATGATCTTATTTGGTTTCCCCATGAAATGTCAGACTTTTCAGATTCTACCTTATTTTTTATTTCGTTTTTTTTATCCATTTCATATAGATATAGTTTAGCACGTAGTTGTTTCATAGCGCTTTCTTTGTTTTTATGTTGAGATCTACCATTTTGACATTGTGTGACAGTTTTAGTAGGTAAATGTGTGATTCTTACAGCTGACTCTGTAGTATTTACATGTTGCCCACCTGCGCCGCTAGCTCTATATACATCTATTCTTAAATCACTAGGATTTATTTCTATCTCTATATCTTCATTAACCTGAGGATAAACAAAAACTGAAGCAAAAGATGTGTGTCTTCTATTGCCAGAATCAAACGGTGATTTTCTAACTAACCTGTGTATGCCTGTTTCCGTTCTTAGCCAACCATAGGCAAAATCACCATTAATTTTTATAGTGGCACTTTTATATCCCGCTACATCTCCTTCAGAAATTTCTACAATTTCATGTTTAAAAGAATGTGATTCTGACCATTTCAAATACATTCTTAATAGCATCGCTACCCAATCCTGCGCTTCTGTGCCACCTGAGCCAGATTGAATGTCTATGTATGCATCATATGCATCTTCTTTAGATTTAAACATCATAGTGGTCTCTAAAGAGTTTAATTTATCTTCAATAGAAATTCCCAGCTCATACATTTCATTTATTATTTCACTATTATTAGCAATATCATTCTCTTCAATCAATGAGTTGATAGTATAGTCAATTAAATTTAAATCTTCGTTTATTTTATTTATATTTTGTAATAATTCTTGTTTTATTTTTTGTTGTTTTTGCAAGGAAAGCATTAGGTCTTTGTTTGACCAATTTTTTTCTAATGCTAAATTATTTGCAATTCCATTAAGTTGAGACTCAAGAGAATCATAGTCAAACTAACCCCCTGATCTCAAATAACTTTTTCATGAGAGTCTTGTTATTTTCTATAATTTCATCTGCGTTAATCATTGTCTTTAGCCATTTTAACATTAAATTTTTCTAATTTATCAAACCATTTTTCTTTATAAATATCTAGTTCTGATTTATTTGCAATATTTTTCTCAAAACCACCATTTCTAATAACTTGAAAAATAATAATAGAATCTACATGTGTATCAAATTGCCAATCATGAGCAATTGCATATGCTGCACATTGCAAGAAGTGGTCTTCTAGTTCTTCAACGCTCTTCTTTTTATAGGATGACTTATAATCAATAATACATAATTTTTTATTAAGAATTCCTATTAAATCAATCGTGCCTGCATATTTATCTTTATATGAAACTGAAACTTCTGAGCCCCAAATTTCATCAAAGTTTACAATTAAATTGTCTATAACTATCTTAGCTAGTATTTTTGCTAACGAAAAATTTTTTGAATCTACCTGCGTATTATCTCTTCCACAAATATAGTCTTCTAGATAATTATGCATCAAGTCACCAATCTCCATTGATTTAGTTATTTTTGTATTAAAAAAATTCGAGCTTATCTGATTATTTGTATATCGCAAAATAGATGTAACGCTTGGTGCATTAATATTTTCATTCAGTGAATAATATTTTATATCTTTAATATAGTTAATACTATATGTGGGATAATTATATTTAGTTATTAACTTATCAATCATCTATCTTTTCAAAATAGATAATAGATTTTCTAAATCTTGTTTTATTTGATTTAAGATTTGATTATTATTGGTGTTGGTTATATTTTTTTCAGAGTTATTTATTTTTGTTTTAGCTCCCTCAATAGTAAACCCTTCATTGTGTAATAAATTTCTAATTTCTAGAACTATAATTAGATCTTTTTGTTGGTAATATCTTCTATTCCCCTTCCTTTTAATTGGTTCAAGCTCTTTGAATTCTTGTTCCCAATACCTGAGAACATGTGTTTTAATTTTACAAATTTTAGAAACCTCTCCAATTGTAAAATATCTTTTATTTGGAATATGTATTTGATTATTAGTCTGGCTTTCCATCATATGCTTCTAATTTATTCTTAAGCTTTAACCCTGATTTAAAAGTTACAACTCTCCTTTCACTTATTGTTACATCCTCTCCAGTTTTAGGATTTCTTCCTGGTCTTGATTTTTTGTCTCTTAACACAAAATTACCAAAGCCTGATATTTTTATATCGTAACCGGCTTCCAATCCTGATTTAATTGATTCAAAAAATTCTTCTATAAATTCCTTAGCTTCTCTTTTATTTAAACCTACTTCATTGTGAATAATCTCTACTAATGAATTCTTTGTTATTGTCATGCTTACGTCCTAACTTGAGCATTAAAATGTTTCTTAATAAGATTTAATATTTTATCCATTTCTGTATTTACCGTATTGTCAGTCAAGGTACTATTACAATCTTGAAATATAAATTCTAAGGTTATGCTCTTTATGTTATCTCCAAACTCTTTCTTGTTATAGAATATATCGCTTATTTTACTATTTATCATATAGTTAAAAGATTTTTCTCCGATAATATCTATTATATCCTGCACATAGATTTTATCATCAACTAAAATAGTTAAATCTCTCTTAATTTTAGGGTATATAGAAAATTTCTTATATTTAGTATCTATTGCATTATTAATAGAATCTGTGAAAATCTCAAAATAATATAGATTATTCTTTATTCCATACTCTGAATACAGTTCTTGAGATATTTCTCCGCAATATCCTATAGTATGCTTACCTTGATATAAGGTAGCTTGGCAAAATTTATTTAAATGTTTAATATTTTTATATGGTTTAAAAATAATATTTGGAATAATGCTTTGTAAATGGCCTTTTAAATCAAGGAAAGACAGGTTTTCTTGATCGCTTTTTAAATTATTTTCTGCATTGATTCCTGAGATTATTCCAGATAAAATATTATTTTCTTTTATCTTCTTTGATTTAACAAAATTATATATCTTACCAATTTCAAAAATTTTTATATTTGCATTCTGCCTACTAACATTATATTTATAAGCTCTAATCATGCTGTGAACCATTGATGCTCTTAACTCAGATTTATCTTCTGAAATTGGATTTTTTATCTTTATAATGTCTGAGATATTATTTGTAGAGAGTTGGGAATTTTTTGGTAAAAAGCTAAAGCTGATTATTTCATTAAACCCTCTAGAAACTA
This sequence comes from Gammaproteobacteria bacterium, assembly GCA_002718845.1. Taxonomy (GTDB): domain Bacteria; phylum Pseudomonadota; class Gammaproteobacteria. The sequence goes on from PBFS01000014.1 coordinate 4,966, forward strand.
ACCCATTAATAATGTTTTCTGAAAATATTGAAGGGTCCTTGTTAATTTTAAAAATATTATGTGGTAATACTGGCTCAAAATTATCATACCCATATACTCTTGCTATCTCTTCTACTAGATCTTGCTCAATTTTAATATCAAATCTATGACTAGGTATTGTCAAGCGTATTTTGTCATTATAAGAGATTGGGTTAAACCCTAATAGTTTAAAAGTTTTTTTAATAAAATTTCTTGAGATTTGTACCCCTAAAGATTCATCAAAGAAATTATATTTTACATTAATTACATGGTTATGTTTTTTTATAAGTTCTTTATTTGTGGTTAGGTTATATTGATAGTTTTTTACATTACTATATTTTTTCATTAAATATAAAACTCGTCCAGCAGCAATATTGTTTAAGCGGGGGTCAACTCCTCTCTCAAATCTATATGATGCGTCAGTTTGCAATCTAAATAGTTTTGCCGCCTTTCTTATAACTGTTGGTGTAAAAAATGCAGATTCTATTATCACGTTTTGTGTTTTCAAATTAATAGAAGAGTAATCACCTCCTATAATTCCTGCGATAGCTTGTATTTTATTATCATCAGTTATTACGGGTATATTTTTATTTAAAGTATATTTAACGCCATCCAAGGCATTTATTTTTTCATTAGCTTTAGCGTATCTAACATTAATTAATCTATTAATTTTATCAAGGTCAAAAGCATGCATAGGCTGCCCTACTTCAATCATTACGTAATTTAGGATGTCTACAATAAAGTTAACTTTCGATATACCACATTTATTAAGTCGTTGAGTAATAATATTTGGTGTCTTAATAGTATTATCAACACCATGCAATACTAGTGCTCCATATGATCCGCATATTTTTTTATCAATCTTATTTATAAATTTTTTTGATGGAGTAACTTTAATATTAGCAATTTTGGGAAAAATTATTTTTTTATTATAAACAGCGCTCAAATCTCTTGCAATGCCTAACATTGAAAGACAATCAGCCCGGTTTGGAGTCATGTCAATATCAATTATTAAATCTCCTTTATGCTTAACAACTGATGAAACCTCAAGTCCTAATGATGTTAGGTTATAGGTTAATTTCTCATTTATTTTAATATTGGGTATAAATTCTTTTAGCCAGTTTCCACTAATCTTCATATTATTCAGCTCTTTCAAATTGGCTTAAGAAAGAAATGTCATTTTCAAAAAACATTCTTAAATCTGTTATGCCATATTTTAACATCGCTAATCTTTCAATTCCAAGTCCAAAGGCAAAACCTGAGAATTGCTTAGGATTAATATTTACATTTTCAAGTACATTATGGTGCACCATACCGCAACCAAGCACTTCTAGCCATTTACCTTTGAACCTAATATCAATCTCTGCCGATGGTTCAGTAAATGGAAAATATGAAGGCCTAAATCTAATTTCCATTTTTTTTCCAAAATATTCATCTATAAATGCAATCAATGTTCCTTTTAAATGGCAAAAATTTATACCTTTATCTATATAAAGTCCTTCAATTTGATGAAACATTGGCGAATGAGTTGGGTCAGAATCACATCTATAAACTTTTCCAGGGGTCATTATTTTAAGTGGAGCACTTTGATTTAACATTGTGTGTATTTGAACCGAAGAAGTATGAGTTCTTAATAATTTATCTTCCAAAACATAAAATGTATCATGCATATCTCTTGAGGGATGTGATTCTGGTATATTAAGTGCCTCAAAATTATAATATTCATTTTCTACTTCTATCCCTGTAACAGGTGTAAATCCATGAGACTCTAAAATTTTTGTTATTTCACTTATTGTTATTGAGATTGGATGCCTAGATCCTACAAATGCATTTTTACCCGGCAAGGTAACATCAACAAATCTTTCCTCTGTTTTATTATTTATAATATTTGTATTTAAAATAATATCATGTGCTTGAGATTTTAGAATATTTAATTCTTTTCCTAATTTTTTCTTTTCAGATTCTTGTGCATTTCTCAATTTAGAGAATTCATTTGTGATATAACCATTTTTTCCAAGATATTCAGATTTGATGTTGGCTATATCATGAGCTGTATTACAATCTTTTAATTTTTCTCTAAGTTCTGATATTAGTGAAGAATATTTTTTTTGCACAGGCAATAACTATTATTTTTGTGTAGTTAAAGAATTTATGATTGCTGAAAAACTTTCAGCATGATTAAGAGCTAAATCAGCAAGCATTTTTCTATTTATATTTACATCTGATTTTTTAAGCTGATATATAAATTGACTATATGACATATTATTTAATCTTGCTGCCGCATTAATTTTAGATATCCAAAGCGATCTAAATTGTCTTTTCTTTTGTTTGCGGTCTCTATATGCATATTGTCCAGCTTTAATTACTGCTTGTTTAGCAACCCTAAAAACTTTACTTCTTGCGCCTTTATATCCTTTTGCAAGTTTTAAAATTTTTTTATGTTTTGAATGTGCTACGACACTACGTTTTACACGAGCCATTTTTACTCCTTCCTAATATGGTAACATTCTTTTTACTAAAGCTTTGTCAGCTTTGCTTACCACCATATCATCTCTTAAATGTCTTTTCCTTTTGGTGCTTTTCTTAGTCAAAATATGTCTGCGATGTGACTGTGCTCTTTTCATTTCACCTGATGGTGTTTTTGAAAACCTCTTGGCAGCGCCTCTATTGCTTTTCATCTTTGGCATATGTCCCTCTTATTATCAGACTAAAAACGTTACAAGTATACAGTAATTATATATTTTATACAGAATTTATTTTTTTGGCGCCATCACCATTACCATTTGTCTACCTTCAAATGAAGGTATTTGTTCTACAATCCCATATTCATCAAGATCTTTTTGAATCCTATCAAGGAAATCTCTACCTATTACTTGGTGAGCTATTTCACGACCTCTAAAACGCATCGTAATTTTAGCTTTATCTCCACCAGTTAAAAATTTAATTAAACTCTTAAGTTTAACCTGATAATCTGCTTCCTCAGTATTAGGTCTAAATTTTATCTCTTTTACCTGAGTTATTTTTTGTTTTTTCTTTGCTGAATGCGCTTTTTTTGATTGCTCAAATTTATATTTTCCGTAGTCCATTATTCTACATACGGGAGGCTTTTGATTAGGAACTATTTCAACTAAATCTAAATCTTCATTTTTTGCTAATTCTAATGCTTTAACTGTTTCTACGACGCCCACTTGGTCTCCATTTGATGCAATGAGCCTGACCTCTTGAACATTTATCCTAGAATTCATCCTTAGTCTTTTATTGCTTGCTATTATATTCTCCTAAATAGTTAAATTAATACTTCTCTTATCTACAAGAGTTTCTATCATTTTGATAAGATTTTCAACACTCATCTCTCCTAGATCATCTCCAAGTCTAGTTCTAACTGATATTTTACCATTTTCTAACTCTTTGTCTCCAACAACTAATAAATATGGAGTTCTTAACATAGTATGTTCTCTTATTTTATAACCTATCTTTTCATTTCGTAAATCCATATTTGATCTAATTTTAGATTTTTTTAGTCTTTTTAAGATTTCTAAACAATAACTTTTCTGGTTTTCTGTAATATTTAGTATTGTTACGTGAACAGGAGATAGCCATAAAGGTAGATTGCCAGAATATTCTTCTATTAGTATTCCCACAAAACGTTCCAAAGACCCTAGGATTGCTCTATGAATCATAACAGGTGCAATTTTATTACCTTTTGAATCTATATAATTTGCATCAAGACGAGATGGCATTGAGAAATCTAGCTGTATCGTTCCTAATTGCCAAACTCTATCAAGTGAATCGGTTAATGAAAAATCAATCTTTGGACCATAAAATGCGCCATCTCCTTCATTTATTAGCCAATCAATGTCATTGCTATTTAATGCTGATTTAAGTGCGCTTTCCGATTTATCCCATATTTCATCGCTGCCAACTCTATTCTCAGGTCTTGTTGATAGCTCTACTTTTATTTCTTTAAAGCCAAAAATTTTATATATTTCATAAATATTTTTAATTAATTTATTTATTTCTTTTTCAATTTGTTCAGATGTACAAAATATATGAGCATCATCTTGTGTAAATGCTCTTATTCTCATCAAGCCATGCAAAGTTCCTGAAGGTTCATTTCTGTGCACTTTACCAAATTCTGCAAATTTGATAGGGAGATCTTTATAACTTTTTAATCCTTGGTTATAAATTTGTATGTGTCCTGGACAACTCATGGGTTTAATTGCATATTCTTTATTTTCTGACGAAACGTCAAAAATTAAATCTGAAAATTTATCTAAATGTCCTGATTTTTTCCATAACGATTTATCTAAAATCTGAGGAGTATTTATTATTTCATAATCATTATCAACAAGATAATCAGTAATAAAGTTTTTGATAGTATTAAATAAAGTCCAACCATTATTATGCCAGAACACCATGCCAGGTGATTCTTCCTGGAAATGAAATAGATCTAATTTTTGCCCTAATTTTCTATGGTCTCTTTTCTCTGCCTCGGTTAATTTTTCAAGGTAGTTTTGGAGCGACTCTTTAGAGTCCCATGCCGTACCATAAATTCTTTGTAATTGTTGATTTTTAGAATCACCTTTCCAATATGAGCCTGAAACTTTCATTAATTTAAAGTTATTGAGAAATTTTGTGTTCGTTAAATGAGGACCTCTACACATGTCAATATATTCTTCATGGTGATAAATTGATATTATTTCATTATTAGGTATTTCTTTAATAAGTTTTAATTTATAACTCTCATTTCTTTCGCTAAATATTTTCGCAGCTTTATCTTTAGTTACAATTTCTTTTATAATTTTATATTTTTTCTTTGCTAGTTTTTTCATTAATAATTCTATTGAGGATAGATTTTTTTCAGAAATTGTTTCTTTGGTGTCGATATCATAATAAAAACCATTATCTATCACTGGCCCAATAACCATTTTCGTATCAGGATAAATTTGTTTTATTGCATGCCCAAAAAGATGTGCACAAGTATGTCTTATAATCTCCAATCCTTTGTTATTTGATGATTTAATTAATTCAATATTACAGTCTGAAGTGATTAAATCGCTTAAATCACATAAATTATTATTTATTTTAGCGGCAACAATATCTTTATAATCAAAATTAGATTTAATTAAATCTTCTATTGATGTATTATCTCTAGCCTCTAATTTTCTATCTTCTATAATTACTTTAAACATAATTCCTCATCTAGGCACGATTGGACTCGAACCAACGACCTCCACCATGTCAAGGTGGCGCTCTAACCAGCTGAGCTACGCGCCTAAGCTATGTAAAATTAACATGCTGTTAGCCTATACTCAAGTCAAATATATTTACATGCTATGTTCTTTTATCCCTCTTATTTCTGTTTGGCATATCCAAAAAATTCTCTTGAATATTTGAAATCTGATCTCTTATTTTTGCTGCTTTTTCAAACTCTAAATTTTTAGCATGTATAAACATTTGCTTTTCAAGTTCTTTCATAACTGAAACAACATTGCTCCCATCAACTTTTGGAAATTTCTTTTTGATATTAGATATTAGTGTAATTTTTTCTAATTTTTTATTTGAAATATAGTTATCACCATCAAGTGTTTCTTTAATAGCTTTTTTAATGCCAGATGGTTTTATGTTATTAAGTTTATTATGTTTCTCTTGTATTTTTCTCCTTCTTTCAGTCTCATGGATAGCTTTTTTCATTGATGGAGTAATTCTATCACCATATAAAATAACTCTACCAGAAATATTTCTTGCCGCTCTACCAATAGTTTGAATAAGCGAACGATCTGATCTTAAAAAACCTTCTGTGTCTGCATCTAGAATAGCGACTAACTCAACTTCAGGAATATCTAATCCTTCTCGCAATAAATTAATTCCTACAAGAACATCAAACTCTCCAGATCTTAAATCTCTGATTATTTCCACTCTTTCAACGGTGTTTATGTCTGAGTGCAAATATCTAACCCTAATACCGAACTCTTCAAGACGCTCTGTAAGATTTTCTGCTGTTTTTTTAGTAAGCGTTGTTATTAATATTCGGTTTTTGTTTTTTAAAACTTTATTAATCTCAGACAAAACATCTTCTACTTGATTCGACGATGGTTTTACTGTAACAGTTGGGTCAACAAGTCCAGTTGGTCGTATTACTTGTTCTACTATTTCGCTTGATTTCTCAATTTCATAAGGTCCTGGAGTAGCAGAAACAAAAATTGTTTGAAAATTATATCCTGTAAACTCTTCAAATTTCAGTGGCCTATTATCAAGCGCCGAAGGTAATCTAAATCCATAATTTACTAATGTTTCTTTTCTTGATCTATCTCCTCTATACATTCCACCTATTTGCGGAACTCCTACATGGCTTTCATCAATAATAATTAATCCATCTTGAGGCATATAATCAAGTAAGCATGGGGGTGGTTCGCCAGGTTTAGTATTTGCAATATATCGAGAATAATTCTCTATGCCAGAACAATATCCCATTTCAGCCATCATCTCTAAGTCATGGCCTGTTCTTTCTCTTAACCTTTGCGCTTCTAGCTCTTTATTTTCTTTAGAAAAAAAAGATAGCCGCTCTTTTAATTCTTTTTTTATCTCTATAATTGCATTATCAATTATTTCTTGTGGAGTTACATAGTGAGTTTTTGGATATACCGTAAATCTTTTTAATTTTTTAATAATAGAGCCAGTTAATGGGTCAAATAAATATAAATTCTCTATTTCTTTATCAAATAACTCTATCCTTAATGCTTCTTTTTCTGAATCAGCAGGAAATATATCTATTATTTCTCCTTTAACAGAAAACGTCCCTCTTCTTAATTCTGTATCGTTCCTCTCATATTGTAATTCAGTCAATCTCTTATAAATAGTTCTTCTGTCTATTATATCACCTACCACGAGATGAAGAATCATTTTTAAATATGTGTCTGGGTCTCCTAGCCCATAAATTGCTGATACACTTGCAACTACAATTGCATCTCTTCTCTCAACAAGTGATTTTGTTGCTGACAATCTCATTTGTTCGATATGTTCGTTTAAAGAGGCGTCCTTTGCTATGTAGGTATCTGATACTGGAACATATGCTTCTGGTTGATAATAGTCATAATACGACACAAAATATTCAACTGAGTTCGTAGGAAAAAAATCTCTCATTTCTGAATATAGTTGAGCTGCTAATGTTTTATTTGGCGCCATAATTAAAGTTGTTTTGTTAGTCTTTTCTATAATTTTAGCCATGGTAAAAGTTTTTCCAGAGCCTGTGACACCCAGTAGCGTCTGATAACATTTATGTTTATTAATTCCATCTATTAGGGAGTCTATTGCTGTAGGTTGATCACCAGCAGGTTTATAGTTTGATACAAGCTTAAATTGCTTCATGTTGATATTTTAACATGAAGTTTACTTGAAAGGCTTAAATATGGTACGATTACATATCAAGGAAAAACGTTGACATTTTCTAAAAGAATAAAATTAATCAAACCATCATCAACCATGGCGTTGACTTCTAAGGCTAATCAAATGCGTCAAAACGGAGAAGACGTAATAATTCTAACTGTTGGTGAGCCTGACTTTGATACTCCAAAATATATTAAAGAAGCAGCAAAAAAGGCGATTGATGATGGGAATACAAAATACACTTCAGTTGATGGAACTCCTGCTCTTAAGAACGCAATTATAAAAAAACTTAAAAATGAAAATAACATTCATTATTCTCCAGAGGAGATAATAGTATCAGCAGGATGTAAACAATCTATTTTCAACTTATTACAAGTAATAATAGATAATGGAGATGAAGTTATTATACCTGAACCTTATTGGGTTTCTTATGCTGATATGGTTATATACGCGGGTGGGAAACCAATTTTATTAAAAACTACTTATGAAAATAATTTTAATATTGATGTGGAATTATTTGAATCTCTTATAACCGATAAAACAAAACTGTTTATGATTAATAGTCCTAATAACCCTAGTGGAAAATATTTTGATAGTATTTCTTTAAAAAAACTTAGTGGCGTATTAGTTAAAAATAAAAATATTTATATATCTTCAGATGATATTTATGAGCATATACAATGGCATAAAGAGAAATTTCATAATATTTTAAATGTTTGCCCCAATTTAAAAGAAAGAACGATTATACTAAATGGAGTTTCAAAAGCATATTCTATGACAGGTTGGCGTATTGGTTATGCCGCAGGCAATAAAGATATTATTAAAAAAATGAAAACTCTCCAATCACAAAGCACCTCTTGTGCTAGCTCAGTATCACAAGCAGCAGCATGTGCAGCACTTGAAAATATATGTGAAGAGTTACCAATAATGAAATCTGAATATAAAAAAAGGCATGATTTTGTTGTTGAAGAATTAAATAAAATTAATGGGATTTTATGTAAAGAAACAGATGGTACATTTTATGTATTTCCATCTTTTCATGAATATATTAAAAATAGTAAATCAATTAACAATGATAACGAACTAGCTCTGTATTTGCTTAATGAAGCTAAAGTTGCTGTCGTACCAGGCAGTGCTTTTGGTCTAGAAGGTCATATAAGAATTTCTATAGCGATAGATATAGATTCTTTAAAAACTGCCATAAAAAGAATAACTTCTATTCTCTAATAATTCAAACATGAAAGATGAATATATTTTAATATTAACATCAACAGATACTAAAAAAAATTATAAACTTATCTGTGAAAAATTATTAAATGAAAAAAGTTGTGCGTGTATAAGCATTATACCTAAAATGAAAAGCTTATTCTTTTGGGATAATAAATTACAAAAAAATAAAGAATGGCTATTATTAATTAAAACCACATCAAAATCTTATAAAAAAATAGAATCAATTTTATTGAAGTATCATAAATATGAAGTGCCAGAAATAATTTCTTTTAAAATTGATAAAGGTTACGAAAAATATCTTAAATGGATAAGCGGTGAAATTATAAATTAAAAAACTGGATGTGTGATGCTCCTCGGGACGGACTCGAACCGCCGACCTGGTGATTAACAGTCACTCGCTCTACCAACTGAGCTACCGAGGAATAAGTTAAAGCATCTTAAATGATATTGAAACTATCATCAATATATTATTTAAAATTTTTATTTTTTAAGTAGTTTTTAAAATCTGATTTTACTTCATTGTGCTCCAGAGCGTATTCTACCGTTGCTTTTAAATATCCAATTTTACTTCCGCAATCAAATCTTTTNCCTGAGAAACTATATCCATATACTTTTTGAGTTTTTATTAATTTNGCTATACCATCNGTTAATTGTATTTCATTTCCAGCTCCTAATTTAGATTTNCTAAGTTCATTAAATATTGATGATGGNAAAATATACCTGCCTACAACCCCTAAATCTGATTTAGCATCCTTGGGNTTAGGNTTTTCAACAATGGANNTTATTTNGTATAAATTATTTTTTTCCGAACTATAGCTAACTATTCCATATTTTTCTGAATCTTTTTTTTCTATGTTTTCAAGTGCAATTATTGGTGATTTTGTTTCTAAGTATTTTTCAATCATTTGTTTTAAACATGGCACTTTTGATTTTATCAAATCGTCAGCAAGTATTACTGCAAATGATTCATCTTGGACAATATTTCTAGCGCAATATATAGCATGCCCTAAACCAGCTGGTTTATTTTGTCTTACAAAAGTACAATCTACATTTTTTGGAACAATTCTCTGTATTATCTTCAATAGAGTAGTTTTATTTTTTTGCATTAACTCATTTTCTAGTTCTGGAGCTGAATCAAAATGGTCTATAATTGCATTTTTAGTTCTTCCAATTACAAAAATTAGTTGATTTATACCAGATGCTACTGCTTCTTCGGCAGCATATTGAATCAACGGTTTATCCACTATGGGCAACATTTCTTTTGGGCTAGCCTTCGTTGCAGGCAAAAAACGTGTACCGAGGCCCGCTACAGGAAGAACTACTTTTTTTATATTTTTCATGTGCAAAAACTTAATATTTAGTGCAATATTATATATCTAATGACATATGTTATCACAGAAAATTGTATCAAGTGCAAATATACCGATTGTGTTGAAGTCTGCCCGGTAGACTGCTTTCATGAAGGACCAAATTTTTTGGTTATTGACCCAGAAGAATGTATAGATTGCAGTTTATGCGAGCCAGAATGTCCAATTGAAGCAATTGTTGCAGAAGAAGATCTTAATGATGATAATAAACATTTTTTAGATTTAAATCGGAAGCTTTCTGAAAAATGGCCTGTCATAACTGAAATGAAAGATTCTCCTGAAGATGCAAAAGAGTGGGAAGGAAAAGAAAATAAATTAAATCTATTAGAGGAGTGAAAAATTTAATGTTCACTTACCCCATCGTATACTTGGGGATGATAATCTTCAAATCTAGTGCAGTGAGGAACAAATGTTAGTTTAATATTACCTGTAGGTCCATTTCGATGTTTTTCAACTCTAATTTCTGCTATATTTTTTTGATCTGTTTGTTTATCATAAACTTCCTCTCTATACAAAAATATTATCAAATCAGCATCTTGTTCAATAGACCCTGACTCTCTTAGATCTGATAAAAAAGGTCTTTTATCATTTCTTGATTCTACACCTCTGTTAAGTTGAGATAGAGCGACTATAGGAATATCTAGTTCTTTCGCCAATGCTTTTAATGATCTAGTAACTTCTGCTATTTCATTAACTCTATTTTCCGAATATCTTGGAATAGACATTAATTGTAAATAATCAACTACAATTATATCTATGCCTGAGCTTCTTTTCATACGTCTAGCTTTAGCGCGAAGTTCCATTGGTGAGATAGCCGCACTATCATCAATATAAAAATTACAGTCATGCATCATCTCTATTGCAGATGTTACAGCTTTTGTATCTCTAGGAGATGATTCGTATTCACCAGTTCGTATTTTTTGCTGTGACACAGAACTTAATGATGATAGCATTCTTAGTGCTATAGATTCTGATGACATCTCTAAACTAAAAAAACCAACCTTTTTATGTTGCTTAAAAACTATATCTTGAGCAATATTCATTGCAAATGCAGTTTTACCCATAGAAGGTCTACCAGCAATGACTATTAAATCTGAGTTTTGGAGTCCTGACAAAAGTTTATCTAAATCTCCATACCCAGTTAATAGATAATCTAGTTCGTTGTTATTTTTCTTAGCATAAATCTTTTCAATATATGATTTAACAACAGGGCCTATTTTTGTTAAATCAAAATTAGCTTTGGATTCTCCTGCAATATTAAATATTTCTTGTTCAGTTTTATCTAAAATTTCTGTTATATCGCCTAAATCGCTTTGATGAATATTTTGAATTGTTTTTGTACTAATATTAATTAATTCCCTCATGACCGATTTTTCTTTTATGATATTTGCATATTGAGATATATGAGCTGACGTAGGGACAATCTTTGTTAGCAATCCTAGGTAATCTCTCCCTCCTATTTTTTCTAATTGACCCTTACTTTTTAAAGCTTCTTCAAGAACAAGTAAATCTATAATTTGACCATTTGAAGCTAGTTCATAAATTTCACTATATATCGCCCTATTATTTATATCAAAAAAGTCATTAGGACTTAATCTATCTGATATTTTCTCCCAAGCAGATGAATCAATTATAACTGACCCCAGCAGAGCTTGTTCCGCTTCTATAGCTTTTGGTGTTGATGGTAATTTGGTAGCCATCTAATCATTTTAACTCAAATAAAATATTTTTGTAAAAATCTTCCGGCTAATTTTTCTTTGTTATTCTTGAGGCTTTTCTGTAGGTTGTTCAGTGTTTTTTACTAATTTAATTGGAATCGTTACACTTACATCTGAATGTAGACTAATAGAAGCGATGTTTTTGTCTCCAAAAGACTTTATTGGGCCTAAAGGCAAATTAACCTGCTTTTTTTCCACTTTAAACCCATCGCTAATAAGACGATCTACTATATTTTGCAAATTTATTGAGCCAAATAATTTATTGTCCTCTTCTTGAACATTTACTTCAAAAGACATGACATAATCATTATATTTATCTTTTTCTAACAATGCTGTATTTTTTAAATCTTCTTCAATTTTTAACAACTCTTGTTTTTTTTGTTCTACTATTGCTAAGTTTTCTTCAGTTGGGGGGACAGCCTGCTTTTTAGGAAATAAAAAATTACGGGCATACCCAGATTTTACAGACACTTTAGCCCCTATGTCTCCAAGATGTTTAATTTTTTTTAATAATAAAACGTACATTATTTTTTATGGTTGTCACAGAAAGGCAATAAAGCTAAGAATCTTGCAATTTTTATTGCTTGGTTGACTCTTCTTTGTTCTTTTGCGGTAGTCCCTGCAACTCTTCTAGGTGAAATTTTTCCTGACTCTGTTATAAATTTTTTTAGAATGCCAATATTCTTATAATCAATTTGTTCAATTATGTCTGATTTTTTCTTTGTAACTTCATCGTTCATTTTATGCTCTTTCTTTATTTGACATCATGATAGATGGTTCGGTAATTTTTTGCTCTTGATTTATAAATATGTGCCTAATTATACTATCATTAAATTTTATTAAATTTGTTAGCTCATCCAAAATTTCATTATTACCTTGAAAATTTAATAATATATATCTCGCCTTATTATTTTTATTAATCATATAGGCAAGTTTAATAGTTCCCCAGTCCTCTTGTCTGTCAACCGATCCTTTTTTATTCTCAATTATAGATTTATATTTATCTACAGTAGAAGTAGTTGTAGACTCATCCTGATTTACATCAAACATCAGCAACAATTCATAAAATTTCATTACATTATCCATTAGCGCATACTACTTTAGTATATAAGTTTTTTCAAGTTTTCGTCTCAAGTGGTATAAAACAACTCCAGTTGCTACTGAAACATTAAGACAGCTAACTGAACCATAAATTGGTATTTTACATACAATATCACATAAATTTAATAATGATTTACTTACGCCTTTATCCTCTGATCCCAAAATAACTGCTACTCCGTTATTGTCAATATTTGCTTCATATATAGTGCTTGTGGCAGAATCTGCGGTTCCAATTATCTGTATATTATTCTTCTTAAGTTTTTTTATAATATCTGAGATATTATTAGCCTCTAAAATAGACAATCCCTGCAAACCTCCTGATGCGGTCTTATGCACGACGGGTGTTATATTGCATGAACTAGATTTTTTTTTAATAATTAATGATGCCCCAGCTGCATTAGCAGTCCTTATACAAGAGCCTAAATTTCTAGGGTCTTGTATAGAGTCAAATATAACAATAAAAGGGGTTTTTTCACTTTGGATATATAAGTCTATATTGAATTTTGACGATTGCTTTATGTCGGATAATTCAAACACAATTCCTTGGTGTTTATTAGATGTCGCAATCCTTGTTAATGCATCTTTATCAATTTCATCTATTTTTAAACTCAAAGTTTTTGCAATTTGGATTATATTATTTAAATTTTTATTATAGGGTGGTCTTTTTATAAAAATTTTTTTTATATTTTGAGGATTTGCTTTGATTTGCGCTGTACATGTATGTAAACCATATACATGTTTTGACTCATTAGACATTATTTAAAAATATCTCTAATTTTTATTATTTGATCTCTTGATGGTCCTGTGGAAATCATTACTATAGGAGTTGATGATATATCCTCAATTGTTTTTATGTATTTTCTAGCATTTTCAGGTAGGTTGTCAAAATTATTTATTCCGACAGTGGATGTCTTCCAGCCATCAAGCTCTATATATTCTATATCTTCAACTTGGAAAGTTTTATAATCAATCGGCCCATAATCTATACAAATTTTTATTTTCTCTAAATTATCTAAGACATCTAATTTTGTTAAAGCGATTCCATTAATTCTATTTAACTCTATTGATTGTTTTAATATTTTACAATCTAACCATCCACATCTTCTTGATCTTCCTGTAGTAGCTCCTACTTCTCCGCCCCATTTTGCAATATCTAACCCTAGTTGGTTAGTAAGCTCTGTTGGGAAAGGTCCGTGCCCAACCCTAGTAGTATAAGCTTTTGTTATACCAAGAGAGTAGTCTACTTTATCTGCCCCAATTCCTGTTCCAGAAATTAATCCTGAAAATGTTGTGTTAGAGGAAGTTACATAAGGATATGTTCCATGATCTATGTCAAGCATTGTACCTTGCGCTCCTTCAAAGATTACATTTGATTGCTTGCTAACGTCTAAAATCATTGGCGTTACATCGCAAATATATTTTTTTACCTCATTAAAAATATTTAATAGATTATATAGTGTGTCATCTACAGATATTTCATTCGAATTATAATAATTTTTAAGCAAAAAATTATGGTAATCCATTAGTTTTTTAATCTTATCTTTCAAATTACTTTCATCAAAAAAGTCTGATAATCTGATGCCTCTCCTTGCGATTTTATCCTCATAAGTTGGTCCTATACCCCTTCCTGTTGTACCTATTGATTTTTTTCCAAGAGATTTTTCTTTTTCTTGGTCTAATGCAATATGAGTAGGCAAAATTACATGACATGACTCACTTATATATAATTTTTCATCGATAGTTATACCTTTATCTATCAAATCCTGTAACTCATGTTGAAGCGCCTCTAAAGATATAACTACTCCATTTCCAATAATAGATAAACATTTATCTCTTAGTATTCCAGAAGGTATAAGATGAAGTATGGTTGTAACACCATCAATTACGAGTGTATGTCCTGCGTTATGACCACCTTGGAATCTAACACAGCCTGATGCTTCTTGAGACAGGACATCTACAATTTTTCCTTTGCCTTCATCTCCCCAATGTGTTCCAACAAGAAATATGTTAGCCATTTTATTTTTTCCCTATTTTTGACATATACAGGATATCTTTAAGATCAAGACTAAATCCTGTTGCATATCTAGAAATATTTTTTTCTGTTGTGTAAGCAATATATCTACCACCTCTAGCAATTTCTTTTCTAAAATTTGGTACATAAGCTGTATATACAATATCTGATTGATAATTAAAACTATGTAATTCACACAAATCTACCTGTATGCCAACAAGCTCCTTGTATTTACTAATACTTTGTGCAATATAATTTAATTCATTAATCTTTGCTTCTGCATTTACTTTATATTTTTTTAAAATATTTTTTATTTCCTTTAAAACCATTATATCTCCTGAAACGTTTATCAAATCTATTATTAAGTTTAGTTTTGTTTTTTGTAGATTATGAAATTTAAAAAAAGATTTTATTTCAGTAATAGATTTTAAATTAATTAAATCTATAAGCATGCTTTTATTTTTATCATTTAATGCTAGTGTTGTTAGAATATTATTAATAATTGATAAATTACCCAGTTCTATAATAATTTTTTTCTCACCAGAAAGAGAAATGATCTCTATCATTAATTTAATAATTTCTATATCAGTTGACTTTGATACATTGCCAAAATGTTCAGCTCCAATTTGATATGGGTTTTTTCTATCAAATAAATTTGATGACAAGCGAATAATATCACCCATATAAGCAAATCTGGCATTGCCCTTCCCGTGTGTAATCTGAAAATCTATTTTAGCAATTTGCGGGGTTATATCAGCCCTAATACCAATTTCACTACCTGATAATTTATCTAAAAAAGTGATTGTTTCATTATCTATATCAGAAGATTTAAGGTTTAAAAGGTTATCTAAATTATCAAAGATTGGTGGTAAAACATAATCATATTTATATTTCTTAAATATTTTTAGCGCATTAACCTTAAGTCTTTCAAACTCCAAAGCTTCTTTTGGCATATAATATTCAATACCGTTGGGTATACAAAAGTTTTTATTTTTCATAATAAACCTAAATTACTAGCATATATATAATAAGTCCAAGCACTAACATAATGCCACCAATCATTCTAATGGTATTATCATCTAATTCAAGGAAGTATAGTAAAATAGATTTAGTTTTTTTTGGTGACAATAATGGTAATATGCTCTCCAATATAAGAATGAGAGCTATTAATAATAATATAAGGTTAGTAGTGTCTATTATCTTCTACCCGTTGGATCAGTAAAATACTTGAAGAAATCTGAGTCTGGGTTAATAACCAATACATCTTGTTTTTCACTAAAAGATTCTCTATATGCGGTTAAACTACGATAAAAAGAATAAAACTCGGGGTTTAAATTATAAGCCTTTGCATATGTTTCTGTGGAGATTGCATCACCTTCACCTTTAATCTCTTGTCCTGTTTTATATGCTTCAGCAATAATAGTTTCAGATTCTCTTTCTGCAAGAGCTGATATACCTTGAGCTTCTTCTTTTCCTTTGGATCTAAAAGCTTTTGCAACCGTCGCTCTTTCTTTAACCATTCTTGCATAAACAGACTCACTAACTTCATCAGGTAAGTTAACTTTTTTTAATCTTACGTCAACAACAGTTATGCCTAATGCACCTGCATCTTTATTTGCTTCTGTTCTAACAATACTCATTAATGCGTTCCTATCTCCTGATACGACTTCATTTATAGTTCTCTTACTAAACTCACTTTTTGTTAAATCATTTATTATTTGTGATAATCTATTAATTCCAATTCTTTCATCACCTTTAGATGCTCGATAAAAATTTTGAGGTTTAGTAATTCTCCATTTAACAAAAGAATCAACTATAACATTCTTTTTCTCACTAGTAAGGAATTGTTCTGGTTTTGAATCCATGGTTAATAATCGTGAATCGTATTTTTTTACATTATTTATAAATGGAATCATTAAATAAAGTCCTGGCTCTTCATATGAATTTACAATTTCACCTAATCTAAATTTAATTGCAACTTCTCTTTCATCTACTATAAATGTAGCTGATGATACTACTATAATTAAAACTAAAAGAGTTGTTAAAATATTTCTGTTATTCACTGTACAAATTCCTCTTTCGTTTGTTAAAAGATTCTCTATTTATACGAATTTTATCTAATAAAGTATTATTATTTGGTTGTGTAGCATCTCTATTGGTGTCATTGTTTTTTGACTCCAATATTTTATCTAATGGCAAATAAAGTAAATTATTACCTCCGTCTATATCTATCATAACTTTAGTTGTATTTCCTAGAACTGATTCCACAGTCTCTAGATATAATCTTTCTCTAGTAACTTCTGGGGCTTTTTGATACTCATTATATAATTTAGTAAACCTTAAAGCTTCACCTTCAGCTGATTTAATTAATTTAACTCTATAAGCTTTTGCTCCTTCAATAATTTGTTTTGCTTTACCACGCGCCAACGGTATTATTTCATTTCTATAAGCCACAGCTTCATTAATATACCTCTGCTCATCTTCCCTTGCTCTTATAGCATCAGAAAATGCATCTTGAACCTGTTCGGGTGGTTGAGCTTCTAAAATATTAACTGTTTGCACATTAATGCCGGATTTATAATCATCTAATACAGTTTGTAAAAGAGACTTAGTTGAAGCAGCAATAGATTCTCTTCCTTCGGTTATTACAAAATCCATTTTATTTTTTCCAAGTACTTCTCTTATCGCGCTTTCACCTGCTGCCTGAAGTGTTTCATCAGGGTCTCTAAGGTTAAAAATAAAATTACTGGCATCTTTTATATCATATTGGATTGCAAAATTTACACTGACAATATTTTCATCTTCAGTCAACATTACAGCCTTTTGCTGCACGGATCTTATTTTAGATACATCGACTATTTCAACTCTTCTGATTATTCTTGGCACCCAATGTGGACCTGGAGATGTGATTGCTACAAATCTTCCAAACTGGAGAACAACTCCTCTTTCGCCATCATTCACGATATATATACCAAATAGAAGGTATAATGCAATGAATATAGCAACTAACATGCTAACATTTTTTTTAGTTGGAGGTGCGCCACCTTCGTCAGTTTTAAAAAGATTCTGGAGAAATTTTGATATATCCTTTACCAGATTATCTATTTCAGAATTATCTTTTGTTTTTCGACCCCATGGATCTTTATTACTGCCACCAGGTTCATTCCATGCCATATACTACTCCTGAAACACAATATTAATATAAAGTCCTTTACTCATCAATTTCTAATTTAACTGGTTGGCTCGGAACTATCGTTGAAATTGCATGCTTATACACACTTTGCGTAATCTTACTTTTAAGCAAAATGGTATATGAATCAAAAGAATCAATAGTTCCATCTAATTTAATACCATTTACCAAAAATATAGAGACTTGCACCTTGTCTTTTCTTAGTTTATTTAGAAATTTGTCTTGTAAATTTTCTGCTACCATAACAATGCAATATACTGGTTAAATGATATAGTAAATATAATAGTGACACTATTTAAGAAAAATGCAAATATTTGTCAATTAAAAGAATTATATCTTTGCTAGATTTGTTGTTAATGTCTATTTCTAGACCATTTGAAAATTTTTTCATCCATGTTATTTGCCGTTTTGCCAATTGTCTAGTGGCATAAATACACCTTTCCTCCAATTCTTTTCTTGTTACCTCGTTATTCAAATAACATAATGTATGCCTATATCCAATTGATTTCATTGATTGAGAATTTTTTGTTAACGAGTATTTCTTTTTTAGACTTATAACTTCCTCTATAAATCCTTCCTTGAACATGTTTTTTGCTCTATTAGCAATGTTTCTATGTATAATATCTCTATTATTAGAATATAATTTTATTATTTCTAAATTATATCTCTCTTGAAGTTTATTGTTATTTAAAAAAAAAGAAGATATAGGTTTGCCGCTTTGTAAATAAACTTCTAAGGCTCTTTCTATTCTTTGTCTGTCATTTTTATTTATTCTTAGAAAAGAAGTGTGGTCAATATGGCTTAAACAATCATGTATTTGATCCAATGAATATGTATTTATAATATCCTTTATAAATTTTCTTTCAGATACAGAATTATTTGGCATTTTACTAAGACCATTAATGAGTTGGTTGAAATACATCATTGAACCACCAACTAATATAGGTACTTTATTTCTGTTATGAATGTCTCTAATAATTAAATGTACATCATTATAAAAATTACTTACATTATACGTCTGATTAGGGTCAATTATATCTATGAGATGATGTTTAATTGAAGACAGTATTTCTGAAGAAGGTTTATCCGTACCAATATTCATATCTCTATAAATCATAGATGAATCTACACTGACTATCTCTATTGGATACTTTTCATATAGTTGCAAAGCGATAGCAGACTTACCAGTAGATGTAGGTCCCATTAGTGCAATAATATTTAATTTATCATCCATCCTTAATAATTTTCAATAACTTTTATTAATCTAGAATTTTCAAGAATAGTAAAAAAAATATCATAATTTGATACAGGTAATAAGTTAAGAAATTTTTCTGGCCATTCAATAAAATGTATACCTTCTTGTGAAAAATAATGATCTATCCCGATCTCTAATAATTCTTTGGGTGAATTTAATCTAAACAAATCATAATGAAATATTTTAAAGTTATCTATATTATATTCATTAATTAATGTAAAAGTTGGGCTTGTTGCTGTCGTTCTTTTATCTAAGTGTTTAATAAATGATTTTACCAACGACGTCTTTCCCGCGCCTATTTCTCCATGCAAAAATATCAAAGATTTTTTCTGTTCAGTGAGTTTCAGTTTTTTAAAAAAACTAGAATATACATTTTCACTTGATAAATGAAAATACTTAGGATTATTATTCATTATCTCTATCCTTTGTGATAGAAATATTTAATATTTTATTCATTTTTGATATAACGTCACTTGCAAGAATACCTATTACACCATTATTTTCTTTAATAACATCTGCAGCATATGAATGTATCCCTACTGCGTATAGTATTGAGTTAAAATAATCTTTTTCATTAACTAGACATGTTAAAGAGGCAATAACTCCGTTTAAACAGTCTCCCATTCCTGCTGTTCCCATTCCATGATTTCCATGCAAACAAACATATGTTTTGTTAGAGGATCTAATAATAGTTTGATTACCTTTTAATACAGCTACTCCTCCAAATTTTTTCTGAATTTCACAACATGCCTTAATTCTATTATTTTGAATATTACCAATACTGGTGTTTAATAATTTTGCAGCTTCACCAGGATGAGGGGTTAAAATCCAATTATCATATTGAAATGGATGATTAGATAATAAACTCAAAAAACCTGCATCTGCAACAACATTAACTTCTTTATTACTATTAAAAAGAAACTGCTTAAATTCTATAAATATTTTTTTAGACCATTCTTGAGATGGAGAAAATCCAGGTCCTATAATTATATTGTTATAGTCAGCTAACTTTTTTTGGAAAGTATCATTATATTCTATAGTTATAAGCTCTGATTGATGTAAAGCTAAGCTACTACAGTGCTTTTCTGTTGTACATATTTCAATATAACGCGTTCCCGTTTTAAGGGCAGATTGTCCAGCAATAATAATAGACCCCAAATATCCATCATCCCCTCCTATTATTAGAGTTTTTCCAAATGATTTTTTATGATTATGTTTATTAAAATTTATTTCAAAAGATTTGTGTAATTTATTTTTTTCATAAGGGTGTATTGAATAAAAAACGATGCTAGGGTCTATGGATTTATCAAAAAATTCACTATCTATATTTTTATGGCTAAAAATATCAAAGCTCATTTCTAATGTATTAAGCTCATCGTGTTGTTATTAATGAGATTAATTGTAGATTTTAATATGCGTTCAATATATGTAGATTCTTTGTTATATGTAATCATATGATCATTATTGAAATATTTAGTATTCACATCATAAATTGATGCTATTTCATCAATAAGCCCAAGCTTGATAGCCTCATTACCAGTCCAAAATAAACCTGTAAAGACAATATCATTATTTATTAAATCTTTTCTAGATTCTTTAACGTCTTTAATAAAATCTTGGTGTATGTTAACCAATAATTTTTTTAAATGGATTTTATGTTTTTCTGTCATGTCTGCAAATGGATCTAAAATGCCTTTGTCTTCCCCAGAAAATAAAGTTTGAGATCTAATTCCTAATTTATCCATTAGTGATCTAATATTAATACTGTCAAGTCTTACTCCAATAGAGCCAACAATGCTTGATGGGCTAGAGAAAATTTTATCCCCGCTTGCGGCAATATAATATCCTCCTGAAGCGCCTATATCTTCTATCACGGAAAATATCTTTTTATTATTTGTAGATTTTAATTTATTAATTTCATCAAATATAATTTTTGACTGTGTTGCGCTACCACCAGAACTATTGATTTTTAATATGATATTGTTGCAATAATCATTTCTCATTGCTTTTGAAACTAAAGAAATTATATTTTCAGTATTAGTCTCCTCCGCAGGAGATATAAACCCGTCTATCTTTATTATCGCGGTATGTTGTTGTGAATATATATTATTCTCTGTGGAAAATAAAAATGATGAAAATATTAAAACCACAAATATTACTAAAATAGAAATTCTTGTTATGATTTTTAGTTTTCTCTCAGATTTCTTATCTTCTATGAGCGAATCAACTAGCTCCTTCGAAAAATCATCTTTCATATTTACACCTACTATATGATATTATATTCCATTCTTTAATTTATCAATAACCATACTTAAATCGCTTGGTAATGGAGCCTCTACGTTATATTCCTTTTTATAATAAAAGGATACAGATTTTGAGTGTAAAAACATTCTTTTTAAACCATATTCTCTAAATTTTTTATTAACTTCAATATCACCATATTTCGTATCACCACAAACTGGTTGATTAATGCTTGCGGCATGCACTCTAATTTGATGCATTCTTCCTGTGTCTATTTTTATATCAACTAAACAACAATTTTTAAATTGTTTTTTTAGCGATATACTTGAAAGTGCTGACTTACCTTTAGGCGAAACTTTAACGGAAGGATTATAGTTATCTCTATTTCTGATTAAAGGAGTATCAATTATAATTTTATCTCCCTTTAAAGACCCATATATCAATGCAGTATAATGTTTTTCAACATTGTTTGTTTGAAATTGTTTTCCTAGCGAAGAAGCAGCATGGTAGTTTTTTGACATAATAAGACAGCCGCTGGTATTTTGATCTAATCTATTGACCAAGGATAGATTTTTATATTTTTGAATAGATTTTAAACTTGAAATTATATCATTTTTTATTTTACTGCCTGAATGTACTGATATACCAGCAGGCTTATCAATAATCAATAAATCATCATTCTCAAACAAAATTGCTTTTTTTATACTTTTGATCAGATTATGGGAAACTGCTTCGGGTTTTTCATCAATTGATATCGGGGGGATTCGTATAATATCATTTGCCATCAATTTATAGCTTGGTTTGACTCGTTTGCTATTTACTCGTACTTGTCCATCTCTAATTACCTTATAAATAAGGCTTTTAGGTACGCCTGTAAGTAGCTTTCTTAGGTAATTATCTACTCTTTGACCATCATTTTCAGACGGAATATGGATTTTTTTTACCTTAGTTTTCTCAGTATTTTTCACAATAATATTTGAAGATATTCTAAATCATTGATATATTGATTTAAAGATTATTATATTGATTAGAGTATAGTCTAAAAATTGGCTAAATTATTGAAAAGAATAACAATTATTTAAATGAATTTATCAATAAATCTTTTAAAGACTTATGAAATATTAAAAACAGAAAATAAGACCAATTTAATAAATGAAATAAAAATATGAATTACAGGATTATAAATGAAACAAATACTGATAAATGCCTCGCAACGAGACGAGGTGCGGCTTGCTATAGTCGAAAACAAGCAATTAATAGAATTAGATATAGATTTACCAAAGAAAAATATCAAATCAAATATTTACAAGGGAACAATATCTAGGGTAGAGCCAGGTTTAGAAGCTGCTTTTGTAAATTTTGGTAGGACTAGACATGGATTTCTTCCTTTTAAGGAAATATCTCCTGAAATTTTCACTCCAGGTAAACCAAAAACATCGCGTGATTGCATAGAAAATGGCAAAGAAATAGTTGTTCAAATAGACAAAGAAGAAAGAGGAACTAAAGGTGCGGCGCTAAGTACCTACCTGAGTTTAGCTGGCAAATATTTAGTTTTGTTACCTAAAAATCCAAATACTGGAGGTGTCTCAAGAAGACTTGAGGGTAGTGACAGGTTTAATGCAAAGAAAATATTAAATGAGTTAAATATTCCTAGTAATATGAGTATTATTTTAAGGACATCTGGCCTACATAGCACAAAAGAGATGCTGGAATGGGACATGAATTATTTAATTCAAATTTATGAAAATATTTTAGAAAATTCTGTCTTGAAAGAAGCACCATATCTTATCTACGAAGAAAGCAGTATGTTGGCAAGAGTTATTAGAGATTATATAGATGACAATATAGATGAAATAATTATTGATGATAAAAGCTTTTATGATGATTTTTTAAATGCTAAAAAACACTTTATCCCTCATTCTAAAGTTAAGGTAGAAAATTATAATAAATCTACACCTATGTTTAGCAATTATAGAATTGAAGTACAAGTGCAAAGCGTATACAGGAGAAAGGTTACTTTGCCATCTGGTGGAAATATAATTTTTGATACAACAGAAGCATTAACTAGTATTGATGTTAATTCTGCTAAATCTACTAAAGGTGGTGATATTGAAGAAACAGCTCTCAATACTAATTTAGAAGCAGCGGTTATGTTATGTACACAACTTAGGCTACGTGATATTGGTGGATTAATTGTTGTGGATTTTATAGACATGATGGCAATAAATTCTCAAAAAACAGTTATGAGAAAAATGGCAGAGCTAGCTAAATTAGATAAAGCTAAAATTCAATTTAATAGAATTTCTAAATTTGGTCTCATGGAAATTTCTAGACAAAAATTAAGGTCGTCTATTATAGATAACAGTGATGGTGCTTGTCCAACATGTAGTGGTACTGGTCATATAAAATCATTATCTTCTCAATCAATTTCACTTGTTCGAATGCTTGAAGAAGAAGCAATTAAAAATGATAAGTCTTTAACAGTATATTTACCTGTTAGATTAGCAACTTACCTACTTAATGAAAAAAGAGAGTTAATTCAAGCAATTGAAGAAAGGAATTCATTAGATATAAAAATTGTTCCTGATCCAGAAATTGAAGCAACAAGCTATTTAATTGACAGAGAAAATCTAACTAAAGAAGCATTTAAGGCATCATTAAATACTAAGGTTGCTCCAAAAGATAACAAAACTATTGAGCAAACAAATTATTCAGATCAACCAGCATTAGTATCTTCTGTAACTCCAAAAACACAGCCACCTAAGCCAAAATATAATAATCTTAATGATAAACAAGAGACTGGGGTGCTTAAAAATATCATTAACAAAGTAAAGTCTATTTTTACTACAAAAGAAAAAAAGGTTTATAAACGTAGACAGGCAAATGGAAAAAAACGATTTAGCAAAAATTATTATAATAAATATAGTAAATATAAATCGTATAATCGGAAAAAAAATCTACACAGAAAAAATAATACATCTAATAAAAATCAAAACACTCCCTAATGTTTAAATTTCTATTAAGAATAATAGCGATTAGTCTATTTATAGGCATATTATTATTCTATTTCAAACCATTGTCATTATTTGAAAATAACGATTATGAAAGAATAATGGCTAAGAATGAAATTGTTTTTGCTACAAGAATAGGTCCAACAACGTATTATGAAATTAAAGGGAAAAATAATGGATACGGGTATGATTTGATGAAAGGATTTGCTGATTTCTTAAATGTAAATCTTAAAATTGTAATAATTGAAAATATTGATGAGGCCTATACAAAATTAAATAATCGAGAAATTGATATTATTAGCGACATTGATATCAGAAACTATAATAATCAAATTGTTAAATTAAGTTATCCATATAATAGGATAGACCATTATATTGTTTTTAATTCAACATATACATCAACATTAGAAAAATTATCTCAATTATCAAATAATACTATTCATTCGATAGATTCCATGACTATTAAGGAAAGCATGGAGGGTATTAATAGCAACTATCCAGATATAAAAATTAAATTTTGGAAAGAAAAAAATATTGATGAATTATTAAAATTACTTAATGATAACGAAATTCAATATATGNTAATGAATTCAGACGAATTAAAATTATTAAAACAATATTATCCAACTCTTGAAATAGCTTTTAAAATTGATTCAAATGAACCTCAATCATGGGTCTTGCCAATAGATGTTGGCAAAACATTAGAAAAACAAATNTCAGATTTTTTTAAATACATGATTAATGAGAATAAATTATTAAATATTTATGCTAAGCATTTTAGAAAACACCAACACTCATTTGTAGGTATAAAGATATTTTTAGATGATTATCTTAATGTTTTTCCTAAATATGAATTTTTCTTTAGAAAATTTGCAAAAGAATATGATTTAGACTGGAAATTATTAGCTAGCATAGGCTATCAAGAATCTAGGTGGAGGCAAGATGCTGTTTCATATACAGGAGTAAAAGGTTTAATGATGCTCACAACAGATACGGCTAATGAAATGAAAATTGCTGATAGAACTGATCCAAAAGAAAGTATATCTGGTGGCACAAAATATTTAAAATTATTACTTGGTAAATTACCGAAAGAAATAACTAATGATGATAAAATTTGGTATGCTGTGGCAGCTTATAATATTGGTTTAGGNCATATTAATGATGCAATTAAACTTGCAAAAAATGATAATGTTGATTATAGAAAGTGGCCTCTTATAAAACCTTATATTTTAAAACTTAGTCAATCTAAATATTATAAATATACAAAATATGGTTATGCGCGTGGATGGGAGACTGTGAACTATATACAAAATATTAGACAATATTATGATATACTTGTATTCTTAGACACGCAAGACGACAAAGATAAAAATAAAAATAAAAATATACCAAAATCATTATGAATATTGATGTTAATTTAATAGAAAAAGCATTTGAAAATAATTTGAAAGACGTAGATGTAAACAAAGTTTCTGATGCAGTAGAAAATACTCTTGATAGTCTAGATAATGGAGATATTAGAGTTGCTGAAAATGTTAACAATGAATGGAAAGTTAATCAGTGGATAAAAAAAGCGATTTTATTATCATTTCAACTTAGAGAGAATAAAGTTACAGATACTGGTTATACAAAATTTTATGATAAATTATCATCAAAATTTAATAAAATTAAAGAATCTTATCTTAAAGAAAAAAATATTAGAATAGTGCCCCAGGCGATAGCAAGAGAAGGCTCGTTTGTAGCTCAAAATGTTGTGTTAATGCCGTCATTTATTAATATCGGAGCTTATGTNGACTCAGGTACTATGGTTGATACATGGGCAACAGTAGGCTCATGTGCTCAAATTGGAAAAAATGTACATCTTTCAGGTGGTGTTGGTATCGGTGGTGTACTCGAACCACTACAAGCAAATCCAACTATAATTGAAGATAATTGTTTTATTGGAGCTAGGTCAGAAGTGGTTGAGGGAGTTATAGTTAAAAAAAATTCAGTTATATCAATGGGTGTATATATTGGGAAAAGTACAAAAATTTATGATAGAGAAACTGGTGCTATAAGTTACGGAATCATACCAGAGGGCTCTGTTGTTGTTTCTGGATCGTTACCTTCAAAAGACAAAAAATATAATTTATACTGCGCTGTTATAGTAAAAAGAGTTGATGAAAAAACTAGAAGTAAAGTTGGTATAAATGAATTACTTAGAGAAGCTTAATTAATTCTTTTTCTGTTAGGACTCTAGTTTTTAAATCTTTTGCTTTTTTATGTTTTGAACCAGGATTATTTCCTAATAATAAAAAAGTNGTATTTTTAGAAANAGAGNTNGAAATTTTNCCNCCATTACTATCAATTATCTCTTCTAATTCTTTTCTAGAATAATTATTAAAAGTNCCAGTAATNACAAAAGTATAATTTTTAAANTTNTTATGTTTNTTTATNNTTTTATANTTGATACAAATTCCATAATTTAATAATTTTTTTATTATATTTTTATTATAAATATCAGTAAAGAAATCATGAATATTTTTTGCAACAATCGGTCCTATATCTTTTATATCTTCAAGTGTATTAATACCTACTAACATCAATTTATCAATTGATGTGAAATGTTTTGAAATTATATTTGCAGTCGTATAGCCTACTTCCTTTATACCTAAAGCGTATATAAATTTTGCAAATTCAATATCTTTAGATTTTTCTATAGATTTTAATAAATTATCTGCTGATAAATCTCCCA
Organism: Gammaproteobacteria bacterium; assembly: GCA_002718845.1. Classification (GTDB taxonomy): domain Bacteria; phylum Pseudomonadota; class Gammaproteobacteria. The sequence continues at coordinate 32,228 of PBFS01000014.1, forward strand.
TTCTATCTAAATTGACTAATTTATTTTTAGAGAGATTATATAGGTCTGCATAATTAGAAATTAATTTATTTTTTATTAATAAAACTATAATACCTTCCCCCAGCCCATCAATATTCATTGCTTTTCTAGAGGCAAAATGTTGTATTGTTTGAATAATCTGAGGTTGGCAATCATGATTATTAGGGCATTTATAGATTGATTGGTTTGAGATTTTAATAATGGATGTATTACATGATGGGCATATTTTAGGAATTATTATTCTTTTTACATTTTTTCTTTTATCAAACAATACTCTGTCAATATCAGGTATCACATCACCTGCTCTTTTAACAAATACATAATCTCCAATACGTATATCCTTTTTTTTAATTTCATCCATATTATGAAGACTTGCTCTACTTACGGTAACTCCTCCTATTAATATAGGTTTAAGTTCTGCAACTGGTGTTATTACTCCAGTTCTACCAACTTGAAAACTGACGTCTTTCAAAATTGTAACTGCTTCTATAGATTGAAATTTATATGCAATTGACCATTTAGGCGCTTTGGATGTATAACCAATTTTTTTTCGAAGACTATAATCATTTACCTTAAAGACTATCCCATCTATCTCATATGGTAATGTAGACCTTAAATCGTTAATATAATCAAAATATTTTCTTGCCTCAGCAAGAGATGTAATAATTTTATTATGTTTACAGACTTGTAAGCCATAATGAGTGATTCTATTTAATCCTTCAGAGTGAGATTCATTAGCGTATGCATTATCTATATCAATTACTCCGTGAAAAAAGATTTGCAAATTTCTCTTTGATGCAACTTCTGGATCAAGTTGTCTAATAGTCCCAGCCGCTATATTTCTTGGATTAGCAAAAGTTTTCATTTTTAACTTTTTAAGNTTATTATTAATANCNTNAAATTCTTTTATAGTCATATAAACCTCAGCTCTCAACACTAAATGCTTAGGAGTGTTTTTTCCTAATAATTTTAATGGTAGAGATTTGATAGTTTTAACATTTGCGGTAACATCTTCGCCTATATTTCCATCACCTCTCGTAATTGCTGAATGATATAAGCCATCTTTATATGTAATGCTAATAGCCAATCCATCAAATTTAGGTTCCGCAAAAAAAATAATTTTCCTTATATCTAGGTCTTCATGCATCTTTTTGTAAAAATTTGTAAACTCATCATCATTGGCTGCATTATTCAAAGATAACATTGGCTTAGAATGATTTACTTTATTAAAACCACCGAGTAATTTGGATCCAATTCTATTTGACGGGGAATCAGTTGTGATTAAGTCAGGAAATTCTTTTTCTATACTTTTAAGTTCTAAGTATAAAGTATCGTATTCTTTATCAGTTACTTCTGGATTATCGTAAGTATGATATTGTTGATTATAAATATTGATTTTATCTTTTAATATTTTTAATCTCTTTATTGAAAATGCTTTATCTAAAGGCATGTTTTTAAGAAGGAAGATTTACAATATCGCTATTTTTTTCTTTATTTGCAGATAAATCTACTGCTTCGTTTACGTTTACAGAAACAAGTTTAGATACACCTGCCTCTCGCATAGTAACACCACTTAATATATCAGCTAATTCCATAGTTAATTTATTATGAGTTATAAAAATAAATTGTACTGATTCAGCCATTTCTTTAACAACGCGACAAAATCTATTATTGTTAGCGTCATCTAATGGCGCATCTACTTCATCAAGTAAGCAAAAGGGTGCGGGGTTAATTTTGAAAATAGAGAAAACAAATGCTATACCTGTGCCCGCCTTTTCTCCACCAGATAATAAATTAATGTTTTTTACTAACTTACCTGGAGGCCTTGCCATAATAGTAACTCCTGTATTTAATAAATCATTTTCTGTCAATTCTAAATATGCTTTACCACCACCAAATATTTTAGTAAAAAATGTATTTAGATTGTCATTTATATTATCAAATATCTCTTTAAATTTAGATTTGGTTTCATTGTCTATCTTTTTAATAACATTATCTAAGGTTTTAATAGATTCCGAAAGATCATTATATTGATTGTCTAAATATGTTTTTCGTTCCTGTTGATCTTTAAGTTCATCAATTGCAGCAAGATTAATCGCTCCCAAGGAATTAATTTTTTGTTGTAACTTAGAAATTGTTTTCTCAACATCCTCAATATTTTTATACTCTTTCATACTTTTTATTGCATTTTCTATTTCAGAAATAGGCATATCTGAATTTTCTTTTAATGCATTTCTTTGCGCTGTTTTTTCTCCTAATGATATTTTGATTGACTCTAACTTTTCTCTTAAGTTAGATATTTCTTGATTGATGTCATTTTTATCAGATTCAAGAGTTAAAATATCATTATCAAATAATGAAAGATTATTTCTTGATTTAGATAATAATTCTTCTTTGTTTTTTTTATCATTTAAAAGTGTTTTTAGTTTTGTTTGCATGTTTGAGGATGGCCTATCATCGNCTTTATCTTCAGATAATAAAAGAAGTTTCCTATCTTCAAGGTCTTGTTTCTGTTTTGCTAATCTTTCAATATTTGATTTAATTGAAGTTTCTTCTGATACCAATGATGACGTTGAAATATTATAATCGTTTTCTTTTTTTTGTGCCTCCTCTACTTTCCATGAAATTTTATCTATGATTTGCTTTAACTCAATTTTTTCTTTATCTAACTGCTGTTTCTTAATACTATTATTTTTAATATCAGCTTCTAATGTATCAATAGCTTTTATTGAGTGTTCAGTAAGTTTCTTGTAATCAATAATTTTATCTTTAATATCATCAATTTCATCTTGTTGTGATCTTATTAAAGATCTAATTTTTTCCACCAATGATTTAAAACCATCTAGGATATTTTGAATATTTAATGGAAGTTGCCTTAATAATTTATCATTATTTTTCTTTAAGACGTCAGATCNATCAAAATCTATAAGCAAAGATGATATTTTTTCTTGTATATCATTCGCGCTATTAATTATTATATTTTTATCATCCGATTTTTCATCTTCATTAACAGTGTCTGCCTCAAGTATCTTTAATCTTTTTGTTAATAAACNAATAGATTTTTCTGATGCCTCAAGTTTAGTTTTTTCAATTTCTTGTTTCTTAANAGTTTCAAGCTGTTGAGATATAAATTCATTATATGTTGATTGCCAATTTTGAAGGGCAAAATTAGCATCAGATTTTTCTTTATTTAATANCAATAAACTCTTTGACGTATCTTCTAATTGTATACTTGTTTCTTTTAATTTATCTTGTGCATCTTCTAGTTTTTTAGATTCATCAGAAATTTCATTTTGCGTATCATTTATGTTTTTAACGAGTTCTTCAGCTAATTTTTTTCTTGAAAATTCTGATTCTTGAGAATGTTCTATATCTTTTTCACATTTTGCAATTTCACTTCCAATATGATAGAAGTCTGATTGTACAGAATTAAAAACTTCCTGTTCAGTGCTTCTCTTTTGCCTATTTTCTTCTATTAACTTTTCTTTGTTTGTTAATAAAGAATTTTGCTTTTCTTGCTCAATGGTAATCTTGCTTATGTCTTTTTCTAATTCACCTATTTCTTTGTTAAAGTTATTCCATTTTATACTCAATAATTCTAATTTTGATTCTCTTTCATTATTTTTTAACTCNTTGTAATCATTGGCTGATTTTGCTTGCCTTTCTAATTTTCCTAGCTGAGATGTTATTTCTTTCATAACATCATTCAAACGATTAAGATTTTCTCTAGTGTGCTTGAGTCTTAGTTCAGTTTCTCTTCTTTTCTCTTTATATTTACTAATTCCTGCCGCCTCTTCTAAATACGTTCTTAATTCTTCAGGCTTAGCTTCAACTAATCTTGATATCATTCCCTGTTCTATAATTGCATAACTTCTAGGACCAAGGCCTGTACCCAAAAATACCTCTCTTATGTCTTTTCTTCTACATCTTGTATTATTAAGAAAATAATTAGATATGCCATCTCTTGATACTTCTCTTCTAATTGTTATTTCAGAATACCTTGCAAATTTTGAGTCTAAAGAATTAGTAGAATTATCAAAGTTTAATTCCACAAGTGCCTTGCTGATTTCAGGTCTCGAGGAAGATCCAGAAAAAATTACATCATCCATAGANTCTCCTCTCAGATTTCTAGCTGAAGANTCCCCCATAACCCACCTTATAGCATCAATAATATTTGATTTGCCACAGCCATTTGGTCCTATAATACCTGTCAGGTTGCTTGGGAATGATAGTGTTGTTGGGTCAACAAATGTTTTGAATCCAGCTAATTTAATTTTAGTTAGTCGCATAGAGAAACCCTTAATAGATTATAATATTATCTTGGGTATAATACTACTATCAGGAGACAACAAAATGAAANCACAAAAAATAATTTTGGATACGTTTCCTAATCCAAATATTAAAGGTGATTACCTAATTACTATGGAGATACCAGAATTTACATGTCTATGCCCGTTAACTGGGCAACCTGATTTTGCTGAATTTGAAATAAAGTATATTCCAGATAGAAAATGTATTGAATTAAAGTCACTAAAATTGTATATGAGCTCATATAGGGATGTCGGAGCCTTCCATGAAGATAATACCAATCAAATCTTGCATGACTTAACAACCTTAATAAAACCTAGATATATGTCTGTAATTGGCTATTGGAAAGTAAGAGGTGGAATAATCACTACGATAACTACAAAATATATAAAAAAAGGTTGGAAAAATAAAAACCTGCTGCTCGACTAAATATATGCATATTAGAAAATTTATCNTGTTTTCCTATTTAACTATTAACATGATAATTCCATTAACGTTAATCGCAGATGAATTGGTCGTTAATGGTGGTATTTTCATCCATGAAATATCAAAAGAACGATTTCATAGAGGTTTATCGCACAAGGAAGTCAAGTTAGCAACTTACAGACATAATGATAAACATTATCTTATATATGGGATTCCATATAATTCGCAGATTGGAAAAACATCGCTGAAAATTAAAGATGGTTCGAATTATTTTAATATTAATTTTAATATAAATGAAAAAAACTTTAAAAAACAACATATAAAAGTGTCTAATAAATACATAGACCCCAATAAAAGTGACTTAGAAAGAATAAAAAATGAAAGATTAAACATATTAAACGCAAAGTCATTTTGGTATAAAAATAACATTGATTTAGACTTTATTACGCCTATTGAAGGGATNCTAACTGGTGAATTTGGCACAAGAAGATTTTACAATGGAACAGAAGGAAGGTTTCACAATGGTATAGATTTAGCTGCCGAAAAAGGTGTGTTNATATCAGCACCGTCTTCTGGGAAAGTCATACTAACCGGCAATTATTATTACAATGGTAAGTTTNTTTATTTGGACCATGGCAAAGGTTTAAAAAGTATTTTTATTCATTTGGATGAAATATTAGTAGAAAATGGGCAGCTTATAGAAAAAGGTGATTTTATTGGAAAAATTGGATCTACTGGAAAGTCTACGGGCCCTCACCTGCATTGGTCTGTTATCTTAAATAATGTTTATATAAACCCTTTAATGTTGATAGATAAAAAAATAATAAGACACTTTTCTCTTGAACGTTGAATAAATAAATAGCAAAATAGAGAATACATTTAAAGGAGGGTAAATAAAATGCCAAAATATGTAATAGAAAGAGAAATTCCTGGAGCTGGAGATTTATCGGCAGAAGACCTACANGGAATATCTCAAAAATCATGTGGTATCTTAAAAGACATGGGTACTGGTATAGAATGGGAGCATAGTTATGTTACTGGCGATAAAGTTTATTGTGTATATAACGCAGATAATGAAGAACTTATCAAANAGCATGCAGAAACTGGTGGTTTTCCAGCTAACAGTATATCAGAAGTAAAAAATGTGATTAGCCCTAAAACAGCTGGCTAATTGTATATTTATAAATTTCTTAAAAACCCATTTATTTAAATGGGTTTTTTTGTTTGGCAAAAATAATCTTCAAAGGAATGCCTACAAGATTTAACTTATTTATAAAAAAATTTTTTAAATATTTCTCATAAGATTTGCTAATGGCATCTGTTTTTGTGCCATGGATTTTAATTATTAGATCGTTATTTTTAACTTGTTGTGCAAATTTTAACTTTATACGTCTATTATTAACAACTGGTGGCTGATGTTCATTTGTTGCTTCTATTAAAATATTTGTCAGGTCAGATGGTTTATATTGTTTATGCAGAGAATCTGAAATGTGTAAAATATTATCTAATAAATTTTTTATATTTTTTTTCTTTTTCGCAGAAATCAAAACAATAGATGCATTAAAAGTTATATTTTTAAAATAATCTAATTTTTTATTCAATAATTTTTTTTGTTCTTTAGAGAGAGCATCTATCTTATTTGCAACAATAATAAATGGCTTATTTGATTTAATTATAAGATTTAATATTGTCTTATCTTGCTTGGTAATNCCGTCTATAGANCTAATGATAAATAAACAAATTTCTGTTTCATTAATAGATTTAATTGTATTAACAATACTATATTTTTGCACAATAGTATTAGTCTTAGATTTTTTCATTAGGCCGGCAGTATCTAGTAAAATAAAATTCTTTTTTTTGTATTTAAATAATATTTCAATTGAATCTATTGTNGTNCCTGCGTTATCAGAAGTTATTAATCTATTTGAATTAATCAGAGTATTGATTAATGTAGATTTTCCTGAATTAGGTTTACCAATTACAGATATTCTTCTATNNATATCATTTGAAGGTTTNCTTTTTGNTTTTATTAAATAAAATATTTTTTTTTTAATATCTTCTATTCCAATATTATTCTTAGCAGATATAAAATATATATTATCAATTCCTAATTTATAGAAATCACTTGCAGTCTCATTTTTTTTTAATAAATCAATCTTATTAACAATAAGAATAATTTTCTTATTGAGCTTTCTTAGTGTTTTACAAATATCATAATCTTCGTTAACTATACCGTCAGAAGCTGAAACCATAAATAATACTGCTACAGAATCTTTTATTGATATAGAAGTTTTAGAAAAACTTTCTATTTGTAGTTGATTATTTTTATCTTGGATTCCAGCTGTGTCATGGATTAGAACACTGTTGTTATCCTTATTTAGATAGCCAGTATTAATATCACGAGTTACACCATGGAAATCAATTACCAATGCTTTCTTATTCTGTATTAATTTATTAAATAGTAGTGATTTTCCTACATTTGTTCTGCCAACAATAGCAATCATCTCTTCCATTATTCAATACAACTAGTTTATTTTAATTGCATTGAGTCTACCATTTTTACTCACGATATAAAGAATTTTATTTATTAAAAGGATGTTAGATTGATAGTCAATTTCATCTAATAATTCTGAAAAATGCACAGTGTTGCCATTGGATTTGTCAAGCACAATTAAATCACCATTTGTTGAGAACGTAATAATATAATTATTAAGGACTGTGGGTTGAGAAAATAATGTGTCTTGATTAAATTGTGCTTGCCATACTTTATTGCCGTTATAACGATCAATAGCATAGATTATCCCATCATTACTAGATGCATATATATTTGAGTCATCAATTCCTAGGTTCGCATAAATTGATATTGGTGTAATCCAAATAATATTACCAGATATTATATCTACGGAAATCAAATTGCCTTGGTAAGATCCTACATAAAGTGACCCATCTTTGATTAGTGGAGACATTTCAATATCGCGTAAAGATTCAAGCTCATTTCTACCTGATTTTGGTGATATAGAAACTAACCAATTAAGTTTGCCTGTGTCATGCGATAATGAAATTAAGTTACCATCATCTCTTGCAACATAAACATTTTCATAATCATATGAAATTGCTGCTGTTCCCTTAATGCTAAGTGCAATATTTCTACCTTGGTGAGTCCACTCAATAAATGATTTTTCATAATCTATTGCCACTGTGTCGCCATCACTTAATTTTATATAAACTAAATTATCAACGCCAATTGCTGGAGATACTGCTTCACTTTTTAGTTGAATCATCATGTCAGGCTGTATATCTGACTTATCAAATACATTCATTACATTCAATTTATCTAGATATTTAATATTTTGATTAAAATGTTCAATCTTGTAACCATAAAAAACTCCATCGCTTGCCCCAAAGAACAGGTGATTGTTATGAATTAATAATCCTGACGTAACATCTATATCAAGGCTATAACTCCAGTTTTCATCACCAGTTTCAATATTAGTTGATGTAATAAAACCATCGGTATCTATTGTATAAATAGTATTTTTGTTATCATAGGTAGGTTGCAAAATAGATGATGCAAAATTTTGTGACGCTCCAATATCATTAGACCAGATAACATCAGGGTCGAGATTTATTATTCTTTTATTTTCTGAAGTATCCCAAAAAATTAGATAACTAAAAAAAGATTTTTCTACTTCTTTATTTTCTACTTCTTTTCTTGATTCTTCTTCTATTTTTTCATCATAAATAGCTCTTTCATTTGCTTTTGGAAATAATTCTCCAATATATTGAGCTGGGTTAGTACACCCCACAAGTGAAATGCTAAATAAAAAAAATATTAATGCTCTATATTTAATCATTTTATGGAATTAATTTCTCCGCGCTTTTTAGTTTCAAAAATCTTAAAATTATAGTTTTCTCCTTCTTTATTTTCTACTTCTTTATTTTCTACTTCTTTATTTGATTCTTCTTCTATTCTTTCATCATAAATAGCTCTTTCATTTGCTTTT